>DATKRK010000043.1:0-2618 GCA_035532215.1 Pirellulales bacterium
CGGCTTTGTGCGATCGTCGCACGCCGGCTGCTTCTTCGGCTCTAAGCAGCCCTGGCAGACTCAGTCCGCCGGCGGCCAACGAGCCGATCTTCAGAAACGATCGCCGCGAGAGGCCGTCGCAAAAACGGCGTCGATTTCCCAGCAAGGTCAGCATCGTTCAACCCTTTCCCGCACCTTTCGTATTCCGAGATCTTCGTCAGCCGCGCCCGGTTGAATTCAGCGATTCTAAAGCGAGCAGGGGGCTTGCTGCAAGCTGGACAAAGCGATGGTAGTGATGCCGTCTTGGAACTTGCTTGCCGGCAGCTAAAGCCAAAAAGATCCCGGCCAGCATCACCGTGCCGTCATGGCGCTGGCGCAGGCCTCGCCATGAATTCCGATACGGCGGATGCAAAGGCAGTAACGGTCGCCATCACCGCCGCTCGAGTCGTGGGATTGTTGAAGTCCGTCTTGGCGATCGTTTGGCAAGCGCCGCTTTGGTCCAACAACTCGGCGATAATATAACCCGTCCCAGGCTTAACGCTAAAACTGAACAACTCCCTGGCTTTGGAATAATCGACCCAGACTCGCTCGGCAGGATCGCGCGGCTTGTTACGGGCGTCGAACGCGAACCCGGCGGCGAGCAGCGCCGGTTCGATCGCATCGCGGACCAGTTTCATCAACTGTCCGAGGCCGACAGGGTTTTTGTCCGCCGGCGAGCTTTCTCGCCAGCGCTTGCGGCATGCGCGGCAGCGTTTGGCGGTGGAATAGATCGACCCTTTGGCGACTTCGTACCACCACTTTTGCTGCCTGGCGGTCCAGACCTCCGCCTTGCCGCAATCTTCACAGACGAATGGCAGGTCTTCGTAGTACGACCGCCCGACGTAGGAATTGTTGGGCGCCTGTTTGGACGCATCGGCGACGATGATCGCCCGCGACGGCGGGGCTGGCGTCGTCTTGCTCCGCTCTGTTTCTCGCTTGTAGCGCGCAACTCGATTCTTGGCCATGCACTTACGATAGCACGTTCGCCGGGAGGCTTCATCCCGTAAGGAAGGTCGCCAATGCGGCCTGCGGTTGCCGCCCGGCCCGCGCTCGACTGCCTCTGCCTCGCTCGTTTCGCCGCTCTCCTCCAGGCCCTTGACCGTCTGGCGCAACAGCCTGTATAGTAAGCTGTTAGGTTCAATGACCGTGATGCTAGAGACAAACGCTTTTCATGCCACCCGTCGTTATCGATCTGCGCAGCGCGGAAGATTCGCGCGATTGCATTCACCGCGCCGTTCAAGCGTTGGCTGAAGGCAAGGTAGTGGCATTTCCGACGGAAACCGTTTACGGCGTTGCAGCAAGTGCGCTGAGTGAAACGGCAGTCAACCGATTAGTGAAAGCGGGACTGACCAGCAGCAAGCAGCCGCTGACGCTGGCCGTCAAAAGCGCCGACGAGGCTCTGGACTACGTTCCCAATTTGAGCCCGCTCGGAGAGCGGCTGGCCCGCCGCTGCTGGCCGGGCCCCGTGACCTTGGTTTTGGAAGACAGCCATCCCGACAGTTTGCTGCGGCAATTGTGCCCGGCGGTTCGAAAAGCTCTGGCGCCCAATGGGGCGATCGGCTTGCGGGCCCCGGCCCATCAGGCGATTCTCGACGTGTTACGGCTGCTGGCCGGGCCGGTGGTGCTGACTGCCGCGCGGCGCGAAGGACAGCCCGATGCGATTACGGCCCAGCAGGTCATCGAACAACTGAATGACGACGTGCAGTTGGTGTTGGACGACGGCCGCAGCCGGTTCGGCCAGCCGTCGAGCGTGGTTCGCGTTCACGAGCGCGATTTCGACGTGCTGCAACTGGGGGTCGTGTCGGAACAAACGTTGAAGAGGCTGGCCAGCTTGATCGTCCTATTCGTATGCACGGGCAACACTTGCCGCAGCCCGATGGCCGAAGGCATGTTCCGCCAGGCGTTGGCCAAGCGGATCGGCTGCCAGCCCGGCGAACTGGAGGACCGGGGCGTGGTGGTGATGTCGGCCGGCATTGCCGCCATGTTGGGCGGGCGCGGCGCCGCAGAGGCCGTCGAGGTGATGAGCCGCAGCGGCATCGACATCTCGGCGCACGAAAGCCAGCCGCTGACCGAGCAGTTGGTGCGTCATGCCGATTTGATCTTGGCCATGACTCGTTCGCATCGCAAGGCGATCCTGGCCGAATGGCCGGAAGCCGAGCCGCGGGTCAGGCTGCTGTCGGCCGACGGCGCCGACGTGCCCGATCCGATCGGCGGGCCGGTGGAACAATATCAGCGCTGCGTCGCCCAGATGGCGCCGGAAGTCGAAGCGTGGGCGGCCGAAATCGCCTCGAAACTTTAAGAGCAGCCGGGGGAAGGAAACGAGAACCATGCGCATTGCAATCGGCAGCGACCATCGCGGTTTCGCCGTCAAGCAGAAGCTGATCGAGCTACTCAAGCAACTCGGCCAAGAGGCGGTCGACGTCGGCACGAACGGCACGGAAAGCTGCGACTATCCGGATAGTAACCGTTCACGCCCCGGCGTAGCCGGGGCGAAAACTGCTCTTCGCGCATGAGGCGAAATCGGCGAAATAGTCGGTATGTTGCCGCCGCAAGCGCCGATTACGCCCGAACAACTGCAGGCATTGCCGCCCGAAATCCAG
>DATKRK010000044.1:0-4497 GCA_035532215.1 Pirellulales bacterium
ACGACATGCCCGACTGTTTGAAACGCTGGGTGAACACGGTCTTGCAAGCGGCTTCCGTCACCCCGCTGCCAATCGGTAGCCCACGAGCGCGATAGTCGGCGTAGTTCATCGACGCTTGATGTGTGAGAAGGTAGTTATAGGTGTGGACTGCCGCTCGCTGCTGCTTGTGGGCACGACTATTACCGACGAGGGGCTCAAATACATGAAGGATATGAAGAGCTTGGAGCACCTAGAGATGGGCAACACCCGCGTGACCGACGACGGTATCCCCAACATCGCCTCGCTGCCGAATCTGTTGGTCGTCACGGTCGGCGGGACGAAGGTGTCGGAGAATGGCTTGCGGCGACTTAAGGAGATGCCAGCCGGGCTGCAGGGGTTGGGCTTTTCAATGTCCAATGTGCCTAACGGGATTGCGTTTCTCTCGGGTTGTCCTCTTAACTGGCTGGGCATCGATCTCGATCCCGGACACCGGCAGATGAGCGATGCGTTCGCCGAGAGTCTTACGCGGTTTCCGACGCTCCGTGACATCACGTTCGTAAATCTCGATATGACGGCAACGCAGGCAAGATACATCGGCAAGATTCATGGGTTGACGCGGCTGACTTTCTTTGCCAGTTCTGGCTGGTCGGGTGAGGCATTTTCGGAGGTGGCGCAGCTTTTGAAGCTGGAGGCGCTTTTCATCATCAAAACCGATAGCATTCTCAAAGAAGCCGACCTTCAACATCTGGCGGCGCTCACGCGACTCAAAACACTTGAGCTCCAATCCGAATCCATCCAGCCGGCCATTATTTTGAAGCTTCAGGCGGCGCTGCCCGACTGTAAGATCTCGGTCAGCCCGGAATTGCAGAGGGCGATCGACGAGCTGCGCAAGGGAGAATGATCTGTGGTAGCGAAACCACACACCGGTAGGTGCCCTTGATTGCTGGAGCGGGCCGAGTTCGATCCCTCCGAGGGAATTACGCTCCGATTCGGGCCGCAGAAAGTGAAGATCGCCGGCCGCAACCTGAACGGCGAGGTCAGACCCCACGTCCGCCTCTTTGCCGGCATCGTGCGGCACCGCGTGCCGTGGATTCAGGAGGCCGACCAGGCGGCGGCGATGGAAGCGGGGAGGGGGGCGACGGTGGTGGAGCGGGTCGAGCTGAAGTAATTGCAAGAACGCTCAGGCTCCGGCAATCCTCGGAGCCCCTGCTAATTCCCCGGCAGGCGCGCCAAACCTCGAACGCAACATTCGGGCATCATTGTGCCGTCGGCACAACCAGACCGACCGCGCCGCTGAGTCGGCAAAAATCGGTCGACTTTAGGGCCGCGACATGCGAAAATACTAAATAGTGCACATGGAGGATAATCTCGTGGCCTTACGCGACCAAATTGCCGAGCAGGCGTTGACGCTCCCGCCGGAGGATCGCGCGTTTCTTGCCGATCTGCTGGAAGAGAGCTTAACGAACGAAGGATTTGCGACCCCTGAACTCGCCGCTGAATGGGTCGCCGAAGTGAAACGCCGTGTCGGGGCGTATGATCGCGGCGAGACACCGGCCTACGACCTTCAGACCACGATGCAGTCGATGCGCCGGGAACTGGAAGAGCGGCGTTCCGGAACCGCCCGCTAATGTTGTGCGTACTGGCGGAAGCGCGGGCGGAGGCCGTCGAAGCCGCGGCCTGGTACGACCGTCAGCGGAACGGTCTCGGCGCCCAATTGCTCGACGAAATCGAGCAGGCGCTGCATCGCATCGAAAACGCGCCGCAGAGCTTCGCGACATGGGAGCCATATCACGGCCCGGAAGAATTCCGGCGCTGCGTTCTCACGCGGTTTCCTTATGTTGTGATCTTCATGCACCGGCCGCCGGAAGTGGTTGTCGTTGCCATCAGCCACGCGCGCCGGCGGCCGATGTATTGGCTGAATCGGCTCACGTGAAAGAATGCGACTGACCGCCGTCCGGCAGAAACCGCTCGACAGCAGAGGCGGGTCATGCGAATATGCCGCGCAACGTCGAATACAAAAGGGGCGGTGCGATGATCTTAGGCGATCCAATGGCTGGGCAGGCGTCGGCGTTTTCCCCGGAGGACCGCGCGTCCCTTGCGGGTCGGCCGGTGCAGGGGTTCCGGGCGCGTTCATCGGGCCGCGGCTTTCCGTTTCCGTGACTCGCCGGTCCGATAGCGGAAAACCGCGGCCCATGCCGCCCAAACCGGCGCCGCGCGGGCCGATCGGCCGCCGCCGCCCGGTGGCGGGCGGTTCCTTGCCTTTCGCCGCCGCCTCCCGTAAGTTGCCGCTTATGTCGTCAGAACCCCATAAGCGTTACCGCTCGGCCTTGTTCAGTTTTCGATTCCTGGGCACCGCGGTGCTGGGGTCCGTCGTCATGGCCCTGGTCGCCGCTTTCGGCCCGCCGGCGGCGCAACTTGCGGTGCTGGGCGGCTTCGTCAGCATCCTGGGCGGATTGTTCCTGAGCTACCTCGGACAGGAAGACCAGCGGGAGAAGGAACGGACGGCCGCCATTCAGAGCCTGGCGGTGCCGCTGTCGCTGGCCTCCGACCCGGAATTGTTCCAGCGGTACCAGGAGATTGCCGGCAGCCTGACCGAGCTGGGCACGCGCACCGACCCGATCCTGCGTCGGATCTCTCTGCTCAAGCTGGCCTCGGTCTCCGAGCAACTCGACGGCTTGGGCCGGGGGAAGATCGTCTTCGCGCTGACCGAAGGCTGGCGGACGGTGTACGAGGAAATCCTGCGAAGCCCCGACCTGCGCGAGTACCGCTCGGTATCGTGGGTGCGTTCGCCGAAATACTGGCAGGATGAGCCGGGCGCGCAGAGCATGCGCGTGAATTTCGAGGCGGTTGATCGCGGCGTGCTGGTCGAGCGGATCATCATCCTGCGCGACGAGCTGTGGCCGGCCGGGGAGGCGATGCCGTCGCCGAAGATCCTGCCGTGGATCAAGGAGCAGCACAATAACGGCCTGTGGATCACGCTGGTTCGCGAATCTGAATTAAGCCGCGAGTCGGAGTTGCTCATGGACATGGGCATCTACGGCGACCGCGCCGTCGGCACGCAGGAACTGGACGATACCTGCCGGACGCTGCGGTTCACGCTCGATCTCGATCCGCAGGCCGTGCAGTTGGCCGACAGCAAGTGGCAGCGGCTCATGCTTTACGCGCGATCTTTGCGGAGCATGCTGGACCAGCAACCACGGCAAGAGTAGAATTGGCGCCCCCCAGCGAAAGGAGTGCCGCGCGTGCAACCGACCCAGTTGTACCTGGATACCGCAAGGCTCGGACGGATGTCCCCTCGCGCTTGCGTCGCCCATGTCGATTTTGCGTGCATGGTGGCCGAAGAGGGCGGCTCGAAGCTTTTCGAGCGGTTCTTGCGGCAGGGCGTTGATGCATGCCGCGCCCCGGTGCAGGCCCGCTTCCCGGGCCTTATGCCCTGGCACGGAATCGGCCCGCTCAAGGCGAATCTGCGAACCCTGGCGGGGAGCAACCCGGACCTGCCTGTGCTCGTGGTCAACCGCTCGACCCAGTTGATGAAGTTCGCGGCGCGGCTGCTGTTCAAGCAATGCCGAAATGTACTGACGACCGACCTGGGCTGGCCGCCCTATCAGGAGATTCTCGACCTTGAGGCGCGGCGCACCGGCCGAACAATTACCTTCGTAGCCGTTCACGACCTGCTTTGCCGCGACCGGGCCGGCGAGAGCGAACTGATTGATGCCGTCCAGGCGAAGTTTCAGCAGGGCGGCTGCGACGGGCTGTTTCTCACGGCGGTGAGCCATCAGGGGATTCGCCTGCCGGTGGAACGGCTGGTGCGAACGCTCGAAGCAATGCAGGAAGTGCGGTCGGTCGTCATCGACGGCGCGCAGGATTTCTGCCACGCCTCGGCCGACCTGAACAACGAATACTGCGATCTCTACCTCGCGGGCTGCCACAAATGGCTCAACGGGTTCCATCCAATGGGGCTCGGTTTCTACGGGCGAAGCAGCTCGGTGGAGATGATTGAAACGCTGGCCCAAACGCTCGTGCAGTCCGGTGAACTCGACGATCCGTTGTTGAAATTCACGACGCAAATCGAAACAGCGAAACTCGACAGCGAGACGGAGACCGTCAGCCTGATCCCGTTGTTCACCTGCCAGGGGGCGGCCGTTGATGCGCTGGAGCGTTCGTCGCCGCTCGCGGACGTTCTGCGGCAAAGGCAGGCAAACCTGCTGGAAGCGACGCGGCTTGCCGCCGCCTCAGGTTGGCTGCCGGTGCAACCTGCCGAGCCGTTTCGCACCGGCATCCTGTTGCTCCAGGCGGAGCGGGATAAAACCCGCCAGCGCTCCGCGGAAGACCTTCGGGACGCATTCGCCGAAGAGGGGTTGGCGCTTACCAGTTACGACGGCGGATTCATCCGCCTGTCGATGCCGCCAGTACGATGGCGGCCGCCGCAAATCGACCTGCTTGAGCATGCGCTGTCGTCGATTGCCTGAAACCGGGGAAGAGGGCAGGTGGCACAGCCGATCGCGTAATCGACAAGAA
>DATKRK010000045.1:0-21012 GCA_035532215.1 Pirellulales bacterium
GACGGCGCCCAAGCGATGCTCTCGCTGCGAGCCTTCTACCTGAACGAACAATGGGACGACTTCATGACGCACCGCATTCAAACTGAGCAAGAAGCACTATATGCACAAGCTGCGTAACGGCGGAGCGCGAGTTGCAACCATCGGATTTCAAGTCGTCAGCACTCCAGATTTCATCCGGCGGGACAACGGAGAACCCGCAATGATTCACAAAAATGTCGGGCGACTACTCGACGGGCGGCGGATGGTCGTAGACGTACCACTCGTCGTACTGGTCGTGCGGAACTTCGATTCCGTCGGCAATCGGAGGACTGACCATGACGTTCCCGCTTTTCGTCCATCCCGCGGTCAGTTCCTCGGGTGTCGGGCTGATCGGCCCACTGTCGAACGACGTGATGCAAAGGCGCAATCCGGTATGGTAGCGGACCGCAACTTCCACGAGCGACGGCAGCGGCTCCGATGAAACGAGCCAATGAAAGCGGCCGTGTTCACCGCGCTGAAGCACCACAGCCAAACCTCGGGGCAAATAAGGACGGAGCACGCAAAAGGGACAGGTCCATTTAATCGTTTCGGCGACGTTGCCGTTTAGCTGGGCTCCGGCTTTTTCGGACGGCCGCGTGGCGTCCGCGCCGGTATCAATATTGGACCTGTCCTATTTAGTCGCCCAAATATCCCCTGCCTTGCTTGCGTCCCCGCAGAGCCTGACTGGAGTTTCTTCGGGCCGGGTCAGCCTACCGCGCCTCTGGGAACTGCCGCAACTGCCTTTGGACATCGGAGCCATGCCTCAGAAAATCCATGTCTGGACCATCCACAGCTTCCAGGTACGCGGTTGCCGGACGAACGAATAAAAAGGGAGGCTTCGGCGCGCAGCGAGGAAACTTCAATCTTTGATACAGCGTGCAGTCCTCGAAGGCGGTTTCCGCGTCAAAGCGAGCGAGATCGCGATAAACACTATCGCGAATATTGCTGCCAGAAGCAGCCCCGATACGAGATTGCCGCCGAGCGCCGCGCCGGCAGGTACGGCAAGCTTGGCGGGAAGCCGAATGGCGAAACGAATAAGTTGGCTCCGTTCGCGTTCCGTGTAACGCCGCCAGCCGGGAATCAACAAGGGAGAAACCGCCAGAGTCCAGGCAAGTACGATCCCCATTGCGCCAGGAATGACGTTCGCCAGAGAGTTGTTTGCCGCTTGCGGAATGAGGGCCTGTTGGACGACTCCGCCCAGGCGCCAGCCGAGGGTCAAGCCGCCAATCAATCCCGCAACGGATAGCAGGCCGACCAGCAGCCCCAGCATTCCTTCTTGCCGCAACACGCGCCGACAGCGGTTCGCGCGGACCGCGTCCAGCCACTCGGAATAAGTCGGCTCGCTCAGGCCGCAGGCCAGCGTGCGGCCAGTCGGGAAAACAAGCACGACGGTCTTCGCCCGAACGCGCTGATACGAGAGATTCTCGTCGTCGGTCGCCTTGCCGCGAAACCAACAGCATTCCTCAAGCGGCCAGGCTTCCGTGTCCGTGGCCGTCGTCACCTTGACGAGGCCGCCCTCAAGCGCGACCGTCCGTTCGACCGCCTGGTCCGTCTGCCGCTTGCGACTCACGATCGCAGCGACGCAGAGCGGGCCGGCGATTGCTGCATAAACGCTGAGCGCGAAGAGCATGCTTTCGCCATACTCTAACGCCAGCCCGGCAACCAGCACGCCGCCAACCCCGAACGCCGCAATCGCCGCGCGGACCGAGACGTAGGGCGCCGCGAGGTCGCCCGAGATTCGCTCGGGGTGATACGTTTCGGAAATACGTTCGCCGGGCATCACCAAAACCGCCACCAAGGGCGGCGCTCGCCGCCGTTTCCGCGGGCATTGAGTCGATCGACCTGTTGCCGCAGCATGAGCCTCACTGCCGCGATGCAAATGTTGGGCGCCCTCTGGCTCGCGAACGCCATCGCGGATCGAGCGCCGAACTGCACAGCTTGTTTCAGAAGCATCAGCTCGCGCCCAAAGTCGGCCACCGACCCGGTCGCAACGAGCCGCGCGCCAATGAGCGACGTCCCAAGATCCTCAAACTCATGACCCAACCGCGCCCCAAGAAGGCCGCCCGCCAGGTCGCTTAACTCCTTACATGCCAACCGGCAGTGCCCTTCGTTCCTGACACGTGGTATGTCCCCAAAAGAGGATGGGCGTCTGGCTTCTCTGCGCTTCTCTGCCTCCAATCAGAACGGCCCGCGAGGCACCTGCGCCCGACAATTAGGGCATTCCTCTTGCAAGGCGTGCCAGATTCCATACAACGCGCCTGGAACCAAAAAGAACAGAATAAGTACTGCACAAATAAGACCAGACATGATATCAAATGTCCTAGACTTGAACTTCCCCTGATAACCACACCAAGGACACTTCAATTCCAACCCGCGTCCATCGCTTTTCATCGTTGCCACTCCGGTTCCCCTTCATAAAGGCCGCTGATTAGTGTACACCGCAACCGCACGCGCGACGAGAATCCCGAGAATCCAGCAACCGTAGGTTATGCTTTAGCATAACCCTGATCCAGTTGGTGCGTCGTGCCATGAACGTCGCAAGCGGCGATATTTTAATAACGTCGCAAGTCTTGCGGCGGCGACGAGATGTTTTTGCTTGCGGCTACGCCGCGTTATGCTAAAGCATAACCTACTTGCTTTTTGCCGCCCTTACTGCAACTGCCCCTCATCCACCGGCGTCGAGCGGAGATAGGAATAGTTGTTCCCGGTCGGGTAATAAAACGAGGCGTTCTGCGGCGAAGCGACGCCGGCGTCGCCGTCGAGGCCGCCAACGGCGCCGGGCGTGTTGCACTGCGAACCGTTGGGCGTCATCAGCAGGCAGAACAGAAAATAGTCGACGTCCTGGCTCAGAAAGCGGACGTGCCCGTCGCAAAACGCGACGTTCACGCCGCCGGGATGAGCGCTCGTCGGACGGAAGAAATAGTAGTAGTGCTGTGTCGAGGTCGAGCAGGTGTCGGGGGCATTGATCCTCGCGGCCGGATCGGGGTTCGTGTCGGGCCACCACAGAAAGCAGTTCTGCTTTTCGTAGGCCGCGGTCGCCGGGTTGCCCCACGACGAAGGGCCGCCGCTCAGGCCGGCAGGCGGCACGCCGGCCGGGGCGAACGTGGGGACGTTATTGTTCTCGGACATCATCAACGTCAGCGAGGCGCCGTCGTTCGCCGAGATATAGTCCTGCGTCATCGCGATCAAGGGCGGCAGGTTTCGCATCGAGGCGAACGGGCTCGGGGCCGTTGCGGCCGATTGGGCGTATTGGTTGAAAAACACGCCGTTGGCTCGAAAGTCGGCGCCGCTCGGCGAAGGCGCCGCGCCGCTCGGCATCTGGTCGTCCATGCCGCTGTTGACGATGTAGACGCACGGCGTATCCATCCCCGGCGGCGGCGGACTGGTCGGACAATTGAGCACGTCGATATAAATCTGCGGCGGCCAGGCAATGCCCGCGGCCGCGGCCCGCTTGGGATCGCGCCACAGAGCATAGGCGTCGTTGCGTTCCAGGTACGGCAGCACCGTCACCACCCAGCCGACTGGAATGCTGGTCGGGGCGGCGTCGCCGGGCAGCGTCACGTCCATCGCCTGGCGGAAGCCGGGATATTTCCGCCTCGCCTCGGAGAAGTTCAGCACCGCCAGCGTGCAGTTCCGCAGGTTATTGCGGCACGCGTTCGCCCGCCCCGCCTCGCGGGCTTGCTGCACCGCCGGCAGCAACAACGCCAAAAGCATGCCGATGATGCTGATGACCACGAGCAGTTCGACGAGCGTGAAAGCGCGTCTGAAACCTGTCTTTACCGTCACTAAGATCGCCACCGCGCCTTCTTTCTCTGGCGAGAGTCTATTTTGCAATAACGGCGCGCTTGGAGTCAAATGTTTGGCGGCACTATAGGGCACGCCCTCGGTGGCGTGCCGCGAATCGCAATTCATGCCTGCAACTCGCATCAGGCGGAACGCCACGGGGCGTGCCCTACAGAATCAATGCGAAGACGACGCAACGGCTTTCTGGCGCCGGATCCACCCCTCTCGCCGCTTCAACTCTCGAAAAATTCCGCTATGCTTGGGGCCATGAGCGAAAACGCTGCAAATCCGAAGGCCGAGCCGCTGCCGCGGAGCCCGGAGTTGATGTCGGCGAGCGATACGGCGCTGTTGGTCGTCGACGTGCAAGGCAAGCTGGTCTCGCTGATTCCGGGCCACGAGCGGATCGTGTGGAATATCCGCCGGCTGCTGGATGCGGCAAAGCTGCTGGGCCTGCCTGCCGCGGCGACGGAGCAGTATCCGCAAGGGCTGGGGCCGACCGTTCCCGAACTGGCCGAGCGGCTGGGAAGCATTCCGGCCAAGCTGCGATTCAGTTGCGGCGAGTGCGGCGAGGTGTTCAGCGACTGGCACGAGCGCGGGCTGTTCAAGGTGCTGGTGGTCGGCATCGAGGCGCACGTTTGCGTGCAGCAAACGGTGTTCGACCTGTTGGCCGCCGGCCGCCGCGTGTATCTGGCCATCGACGCCATCGGCTCACGTTACGACATCGATTACCAGACCGCCTTGCGGCGAATGGATTCGGCCGGCGCTACGCTGACCACGACCGAAGCCGCGCTGTTCGAATGGTGCGAGGTCGCCGGTACGCCCGAATTCAAAGAGATCAGCCGCCTGGTGCGCGAAACGCCGCCGGGCGGATAGTCTGGGGCTTCGCCTAGGCGAAGCCCCAGATTAGCCCAGGCTCAGCCCCAGGCCCCCGTCCCCGATTCCTAACCTCCAAGCACCTACACTAACTGCCATGTATCCCCCGCTCAATCCGCCCGTTCGCGTCTTGCTGGGGCCTGGCCCGAGCGAAATCCATCCGCGCGTGCTGCAAGCCTTGGCCGCGCCGACCATCGGCCATTTGGATCCCTATTACCTGTCGTTGATGAACGACATGCAGCGGATGCTGCGGGCCGTGTTTCGCACCGAGAACGCAATGACGATGGCGATCAGCGCCACCGGCTCGGCCGGCATGGAGAGTACGGTCGTCAACCTGATCGAGCCGGGCGACTCGATGGTGGTCTGCGTCAACGGCGTGTTCGGCGCCCGGATGGTCGACGTGGCCCAGCGGGCCGGCGCCGCCGTGACGCGCCTCGACCGCCCCTGGGGCGAAGTTTTCGAGCCGGCCGATCTGAAGGACGCACTGGCCAAGGCCAAGCCGAAGGTGGTCGGCATCGTGATGGCCGAAACCTCGACCGGCGCCCGGCAGCCGCTGGAAGAGATTTCCGAGTTGGTCCACAACGCCGGAGCGATGCTGCTGGTCGACGCAGTGACGGCTCTCGGCGGCATCCCGGTTGACGTCGATCGCCTCGGGATCGACGCTATTTATTCCGGCAGCCAGAAGTGCCTGAGCTGCCCGCCGGGCCTGGCGCCCGTTTCGTTCAACGCCCGGGCGATGGACGTGATTCTGGGCCGCAAGACGAAGGTGCAAAGCTGGTATCTCGACGTCTCGATGCTGGCCCGTTACTGGGGGCAAGAGCGCGTCTATCACCACACGGCGCCGATCAACATGACCTACGGCCTCTATGAAGCCCTGCGATTGGTGCTCGACGAAGGGCTGGAGCAGTGCTTCCAGCGGCACGCCTTGAACCACTCGGCCTTGAAGGCCGGGCTGGCCGCGATCGGCATCGGCTACGCCGCTCGCGAAGGCTTTCAATTGCCGATGCTCAACGCCGTGAAAATCCCCGACGGAGTCGACGATGCCTTCGTGCGCGGCGGGCTGCTCAATCGCTACGGCATCGAGATCGGCGGCGGGTTGGGCGATTTCAAGGGCAAGGCCTGGCGGATCGGCCTGATGGGGCACGCCTCGCGGCCGAACAACGTGCTGTTGCTGTTGGCCGCCTTGGAAGAACTGTTGGCCGAGCAGAAATACGCATTCGAGCACGGCGCCAGCATCGCCGCCGCCAACGCGGTCTACCTCGCCAACACCCAATGAACTCCGCCAAGTAGTTTCCGGATTTCAACGCTCATCGGAAGCTATCAGGCCAAGCCAGCGCCGCCTTATTTTCAACCGACCCAGACGGGGGCGAGCCTATGGCTGCGCGCATTGGGCGAGTTTTTGGCATCCTCGACCTCCCAAGGCGGCCAACAGCGCTGGGAGTTCTTCAGCGAAGTTGGCCAACCACGGATAACACCGATGGCACGGATACTCGTGAATTGATCAGCAGTGCAATCCGTAAAATCCGTAGTTCCTCGAAGATGGCCAAGTTCGCCCGAACTTCTTCAGCCAAGGCGCCCAAAGCGGTCACGGAAGTCCGAGGCGATTGGGTGCAAGGCTTAAGATTTACGTATTTTATCCTGTTTATCCATTCGACCCATTCGACTACCGCGATTAATCGCGACCTGGTCCCCCGGCCGCCGCGGGTTCGTCTTGACCGAGTTGGGCAGATAGCCATACTTGGCGTCCGCGATACTCATGGAAGAGTGGTTTCGAGCGCAGGTCATGATGACCGTTCCTCTCGTCGTGCTGAACTACAACGGCCGCCGCTTGTTGGCGGAGTGTCTGCCTTCGTTGCTGCACGCCGCGCGGCAATCGCGTCATCGCTGCCCCGTGGTCGTCGTCGATAACGGCTCGGTCGATGATTCGGTTGAATATCTGCGAGTGGTTTTTCCGCAGGTTCAAGTTATCGAACAGCCAAATCGCGGGCTGTGTTCTTACAACGACGTGCTGCCGCGTCTGCCGGGCCGCGCGGCGATTCTGCTGAATAACGACATCAAGCTTGCCGAAGACGCGATCGACCCGCTGGTCGAACCGCTGTTGGGCGAGAACGCGGCGGCCGGCTGTTTCATGACGGCGCCGCGGTGCTTGCTGTTCGACGGCGTCGGCCACGAGGGCTTGCAGTCGGCCGTTCGCTGGCGTTGGGGGCTGGTCGAGGCCACTGCGTATTTTCCCGGTTACCAGCGGGCAAAGTTGCGGCCCGGACTGACCGCCGCCGCCGGGCCTGTGATGGCCGTCGATCGCCAGCGGTTTTTGGAACTCGGCGGCTTCGACCCGTTGTATCTGCCCGGCCGCTTGGAAGATCTCGACTTCGCCTATCGCGGCTATCTGGCCGGCTATCACGCCCGCTACGTGCCCGAGTCGCTGGCCTACCACAAAGGGCAGGCCAGCTTCAATGCGGCGTATGGGGCGGCGGCGAGCGATGCTTTGGCGCTGCGCAACACGCTGCTCTTCCAATGGAAGAACTTGCGGCGCCCGCGGCATGTCGCGCGGCATCTGGCGGCCTTGCCGCTGCGGGTCGCTTTCGACGGGCTGCGCGCCCCGTTTGCGCCGCGTACGGCGCGCTTTACGTTTACTCGCGCGCTATTCGCCGCTTTGCGAAAACGGCGTGAATGCCTTCGATCGCCTTCCGCGCCGCGCCGCTCGTGGCGGGCCGAACGCGAATTCTTCGCCCGCTTCGCCGCTGCACGCATGGTGATGGCCGCGGAGACGGCGCCGCCTGCTTCGTGCACCCCCTCGCGACCACCGCAAAACGAAACTGAGCCCGCTGCCGAAGTGCTCTCCGTCGGGGGAGGCGCCGCAAGATGACCTCGAAGCCGACGATCAGCGCGATCATCATCGCGCAAAACGAAGAGCGCAATCTCGCCGGTCTGCTAGGCGCGCTTGGCTGGGTCGACGAGATCGTCCTGGTCGACGGCGGTTCGAGCGACCGCACGATCGAGATCGCGCGGAAGTTCGGCGTGCGCGTCTACGAGCGACCGTTCGATAACTTCGCGCTGCAGCAGAACTACGCGTTGTCGCTGCCCGCCAGCGATTGGATCCTCTCGCTCGACGCCGACGAACGCCCGACGCCGGCGATGGTCGCCGAGATTCAGGCCGTGGTCGCCGAGCCTCGTTGCGACGCCTACCGCGTTCGCGTGCGCAGTTCGATCTTCGGCCGCCGGTTTCGCTTCTCGGGCACGCAAGACGACCGCCAGGTGCGGCTGGTTCGCCGCGGCGCCGCGCGCTGGATGGGCGAGGTTCACGAAACGCTGGAAACGGGCGGATCGGTCGGTCAATTGCGAAGCTGGCTCGATCACGATCCGTTGCCCGACCTGCCGGCGTTTTTGACCAAAATGAACCGCTACACCACGTTGGCCGCCGAGGCCCGCGTGGCCGCTGCGCTTCCGCCGCGCCGCCGCGACCGCTGGCTGGCGCCGCCGCGCGAAGTCTTCCGCCGCCTCGTCTGGAAGCAAGGCCTTTGGGACGGCCCCGAAGGCTGGGCGTTTTGTTTGCTAAGCGGGCTGTCGGAGTGGGTTCTGGCGGACAAACACCGCACTCTTTGGACTGCACGCAGGAGCCGAGTCGAAGCATGAACGATCAACCTCTTCCCTTGCTGCCCTTGGTGCTGGGCCGCGCGCCGCGAACGTTGCGGCAAGCGTTGGCCCAGGAAGGCGTGCCGTTCGTCGAGCAGGCCGTGATGCCGGCCGGCGGGCGGTTCGTGCTCTTCGATTCCGCTGCTTCGACCGGCGCCCATGCGTTGCCCGGCCAAACGGCCATCGATCTGGCCGGCGTGCGAAAAGCTTGGAATATCGATCCGTTCGAGGCGCTCGAAGACGAGCAAGTCGTGCGGCGCGGCTGGCGGCTCGGTCCGTTGGCCGTCGGCGAGAACGTAGCCCGTCACGACAAACGCGCGCTGCGCGAGCGGCTGTTGGCCGATTTGCGAAAGCTCGTGGAAAACGCCGGCGGAATCTGGCTCCGCGTGTCGGCGTTTCCGTTCGCCTATCGCACTGCGTTCAACTTCCGCATCGATCACGACGATTACCATGCCGCCGACTTCGAAGCCACGCTGACCGCCGCCGAAGGCTATGAAGACGCGATCAGCCACTACGTCTGCGCCTCGACGCATGCGCGCCAGCCCGAGGCGCTCGCTCGGCTGGCCGGCCGCCACGTCGGCTCGCACGGGTACTGGCACCATACTTACAGCGACTCCGCGGAAAACGTCAAGAACATTGGCCGCGGCATCGAAGCGCTGCGGACCGCGGGCATCGAACCGGCCGGCTTTGCCGCGCCGCACGGGCGGTTCCATCGCGGGTTGTACGAGGCGCTTGCATCGCTGGGCGTCGCTCATAGCAGCGAGTTCGCCTTGGCCTGCGACGAGTTGCCGTTTTACCCTTACGACGGCCGCGTGCTGCAACTGCCCGTGCATCCGATCTGCCTGGGCGTCTGCCTGGAAGCCGCTCGCGACGGGCGGCACGCCGGAGTGAACGAAGCGGATGCGGCGCAGGTCGCCCTCGCGCATTTCCGGCAAGTCATCGACGAGAAGCATCGCGCCGGCGAGCCGATCTTTCTCTACGGCCACGCCGACGGACGTCTCGGCCGGTATCCACACGTGTTGCGGGAAACGCTGGCCGCGGCGGCCGGCTATCGCGATCTCTGGCGGACGACGCTGGCCGAGTTCGCCGACTGGTGGCAAGCCCGCGGCCGGCTGTCGTTGGACGTCGTCGAATACGACGGTCAGCTTACCGTGCGCGGCGGGCGGACGGCAGGCGGCCGTCAGTGCGCCGTCGAATATTTCCGCGGTCCGAACGTGGCTCGCTTGCCGCTTGACGGCCCGCTGGTGAGCTTCTCGGCCGCCGATCCGATCATGCAATCGCCGCTGCCGGCGCCACGCACCTATCCGGCGCCGTTCGATCAGCCCGAGGACTTTCGCGTTTCGCTCAGGCGCTATCTCGATTGGGAGAAAGTCACTCCGGTCGAAGAGATCAGCACGCGCACCTGGCGCGGCTGGGCCAAGAAAACGTTGCGAAGAATCAAGGATTGACGAGTCGTTAAACGCCGGGAGGTTTACCACTGAGTCATTTTGGATTTTCGATTTTCGATTTTGGATTTTCGATTCAGTCCAAATCCAAAATCCAAAATCCAAAATCCTGCTCCGTGTCCTCCGTGGTGAAATCCTTCGTCCAAATCTGTCTACGCGGCTCACGCCATGTCTAAGACCTTGAACATTCACAACCGTCACTCGGCGCATCGCGCTCATCGCCGCGCGAAGTTGCCGGCCGTGGCTTCGGCGATCGCCGGCCGCCCCCGCGCGCCGAAGGTCGCTCTGGCAGGCAAACTGACCGCGTGGCTGGCGCCGGGCGGCGGCGAATTGCAAATGGCGGCGCTGGCCTGCGCGCTTCGCGAGGCCGGCGTCGACGCCCGTTTCTGGCGTCCTTGGGAGGATCGACTCGCGGGCATCGACTGCCTGCACCTGTTCGGCAGCGAACCGGAGCACTTGCCCGTAGCCTTAGCGGCGCGGCGCGCGAAGATTCCGGTCGTGCTCTCGACGATCGCCTGGTTCGATCTGGCAAGCTGCTGGCGCGAGCCGTGGCCGCTGCCGCGGCGGCTGGCGGCCTGTGGCAAGTTTGCGCTGCGCGCGACGGCGCCTGGGCTCAAGTCGTGGCGGCGAGAACTGTACCACGCCGTCGACCTTTTGCTGCCCAATTCACAAGCCGAGGCGGACCAGTTGACTCGCTATTTCGGCGTGCCCGCCGAGCGGATCCGCGTTGTTCGCAACGGCGCCGACCCGCGCTTCGCCAAAGGCGAGGCGGGGCCATTTGCCCAGAGGGCGGGCTGCCGGCGGTTCGTGCTCTACCCCGGCCGCATCGAGCCGCGCAAGAATCAACTCGGCTTCCTGCAGGCAATGCAAGCAACCGACGCGCCGATCGTCATCCTGGGCGACGTCGTTCCCGGTCACGAGACTTACCTGGCCGCCTGCCGCCGCGCGGCGGGATCGCACGTCAAGTTCATCGGCCGCATCGAGCACGACGATCCGCTCTTGGCGAGCGCCTATGCGGCGGCCGCTTGCGTGGTGTTGGCCAGTTGGTACGAAACGCCGAGCTTGGCGGCGCTCGAAGCCGGCATGTCGGGCGTGCCGCTGGTGTTGCCTCGCGGCGGCTGCGCGAAAGAATATTTCGGCAAGCTGGCGAGCTACGTCTCGCCCGGCAATCGTTCGGAGATTCGCGAGGCGACGCTGGCGGCGCTGGCCCGCGGCCGCAGTCTGCAACTGGGCGCTTTGGTTCGCAACAAATACTCGTGGCAGGCGGCGGCCGAGTCCACGCGGGAGGCCTATGAAAAGGTCTTTTGACGGCGCCGGCCGCCGCGCTCAACGCAGGTGCCGCAAAAAGCCGCCAGCGGGCCGCTACCGCTATGTGCGGATGCGCTGGCGGTTGCTGTTTGCCATCATCGACGGCCTCGGCTGGCTCTGCGTCGAGAGCTGGCGCTGGCTCGCGACGCGGTGCGGAGCGAAGTCGTCTCGCGATTACGCAGAGCCGCGTTCGATGCTGCTCGTGCAACTCGATCACCTGGGCGACGCCGTGCTGACGGCCGCCGTGCTGACGGCCTTGCGGCGCCGCTATCCGCAGGCCCGGCTCGAAGTGCTGGCCGCCGAGTGGAACCGCGAACTGTTCGCGGCCTGCCCGGAAGTCGATCGCGTCCACGTGTCGCGCGTCAACCGTTTCGCCCGCGGCGTGCGCGGCGGCTGGATTTTTTCGACCTTATGGTGGGGTTGGCGCTTGCGGCGGCGAAACTTCGATCTGGCGATCGACGTCCGCGGCGAGTTTCCGCACGCGCTGATCTTGTGGCTTTCGGGGGCCAAACGCCGTTTGGGCTGGGACTGCGGCGGCGGAGATTTTCTGTTGACCGATCGAGCCCGCTTCGTGCCGGGCCGGCCCGAGATCGAATCGCGGCTGGCTTTGCTGGCGACGTTGGGCATACCAGCCGACGAATCCGTGCGGGCCAAGCAGCCTTGGTTCCAACCTGGCGCCGCCGCGCGGCAGACAATCGACCGGCGCCTCGAAGACCTCGGGCGGCCCGCTTCGCCGCTCGTCGTGCTCCACGTCAGCGCGGGCACGCAGGCTAAGCGTTGGCCCGCCGAGCATTGGCGCGAACTGCTAGGCCGGCTGATCGTCGACCGCGAACTGCGCGTCGTGCTGGTTGGCGTCGGCGAGGAACGCGCGGTGGCCGAAACGATCACCGGGGGCCAACCGTGGCCGAACGTCGCCGATTGGACTGGCCGCTTGAGCCTGGTCGAGACGGCGGCGTTGATCGCCGCGGCCGATGTGTTCGTCGGCGCCGATTCAGGGCCCGCTCATCTGGCGGCGGCCGTCGGCACGCCGGCGATCGTACTGTTCAGCGGCACGAATCGCGTCGAGCAGTGGCGGCCGTGGGGCGAGCAAGTCGCGGTGCTGCGGCACGAGACGGCCTGTTCGCCGTGCCACCGTCAAACCTGCCCCTGGGCCGAACATCCCTGCATGTCGCGACTGACGCCGCAAGCGGTCTTCGCACAAGTGCAGCAACGATTGCCCGGCCGCGTCGAGTCTGTCGCTGAAGAGGCGTGCGATCAGGCGCTTTCGCTGGCTCGGCGGTCGCGGCGGTCGAGAATGGCGGCGCTGGGCTACGAGGAATCGGCATGATCGCGCCGCTCAAAGACCCCGCCGAGCAAACCGCCGCTCGGCGGCGCAACCACGCCTTGAGCTTCGCCCGGCGGATCGTGGCTGCGGCTTTGTTGAGTGCGGATGAGGCGGATCGAGGCCCGCGCGTGCCCGGCTGGCAGGCCTGGCTGTTCGCTTTTTGGATGACACTGGCCGCCGTCGCCTATGCGCTGGCAATGGTCGGCGCCTCATGGTTTTGAACGCCTGGAGCCCCGCGCGCCCTGATGGAGGGCCGGGCGCCCTCGCCCGGCGTGAGCCGCATGGAGGGCCGGGCGCCCTCGCCCGGCTGGGCAGCCGCATGGAGGGCCGGGCGCCCTCGCCCGGCTGGGCCGCATGGAGGGCCGGGCGCCCTCGCCCGGCTGGGCAGCGGGCGCCTCGTCCGCATCAATGCCATACAAGAATCCCTGCCAAGCACATTCGGGCGAGGGCGCCCGGTCCTCCCTTTCCTCGGGCGAGGGCGCCCGAACCTCCGTTTCGTCGGGCGAGAGCGCCCGGTCCTTCATTTTTCTGACCTTCCCTGGAACCGCCGATGCTTGAAACGCTGATGTCGCTGGCGGCCGTCGCCACGATCGCGGCGGCGGCCTTCGGGCTGGGCCGGCCGTTGGTGCGTGCGCTCGGCGTCGGCGAAGACGATGCGTTGGCCGTCGGCGTCTGGAGCGTCGCCGCCGGACTCGTCGCCGGCGGCTTGGCGCTGGTCGCGTTGGGAATGGTCGGTTTGCTCTCCACGGCCCTGATCGGCGTGTTGACGCTGGCGGCCGGATTTTGGGGGCTCGGCGAAATCTCGCGAGCGTATCTGATTCGCGAAGAGCGGCGTCGACTCGGCCAGGTCTCGCCCCAACCGGCGTTCGAAGAGCCCGAGGCGAAGCGCCCGCCACGTTGGCTTACGCGGGGCGTGCTGTTGCTGGCGGCCGTCGCGGCGTTCGCTTCGCTGGTCTCAGCCGCGGCGCCACCGACGGCCGGCGATGCACTCTGCTATCACCTCGAATTGCCGAAGCGGTATCTGTTGGAGCGAGCGATCGTCCATCTCCCCGATCACGATAACTCCACTTATCCGCTGATGGTCGAGATGTGGTACTTGTGGGCGCTCGCTCTCGATGGCAGCGTCGCCGCTCAGATGGTGCATTGGGGACTCGGTTTGCTGTTGGCCTTGGCGACCGCCTTGCTCGCCGAACCGATCGTCGGACGTTCGTGGGGCAGGTGCGCCGGCTGCTTGATGTTGCTCGTGCCGGGCGTGACGAACGAAATGACCGCACCGCTGAACGATGTCGGTCTGGCGGCCTTCACCACGCTGGCGCTGGCCGCCTGGCGCCGGGCGGCCGTCGACGACGAAAGCCCGCGTTGGTTCGTGCTGGCGGGTTGGATGCTCGGCGCCGCGCTGGGCGTGAAGCACCTGGCGCTGTTGTTTGCCGCCGCCGTTGGCGCTGCGGCCGTTTGGCAAGCATGGCGGCGGCCCGACAAGCGGCGCAAGTTGCTCGTCGGGGCGGCGGCGACGGCGGTCGTGGCGATGAGCGTCGGCGGAGTCTGGTATCTGCGCGCGGCCTGGCATCACGGCAATCCGGTCTATCCGTTCTTCCAAGAGCATTTCGCTTCGCCGCACGTTGCCGCAAAACTGCGCCCGACGTTGCCCGCCGACAAGGCGCCGCTGGGCCGCAGCCCCTGGGCCCTGGCCGCGGCGCCGTGGCAAATCACGATGCACCCCGAGCGGTTCGGCGGACGGGGTCATCAATTGGGCCTGCTGTTCCTGGCGACGTTGCCGGGCCTGCTGTTTTGCCGCCGCTTGCGAGGAATCGACTCGCTGTTGGTCGTCGCTGCGGCGTACTTTGTCGGCTGGTTCCTGATGCGGCAGAACGTGCGCTTTCTCTTGCCGCTGGCGCCGCTGTTGTGCGTGCCGGTGGTGTGGGTCTGGATCGAGATGCGGCGCTTGCCGGCGGCGCCCGCGGCGATCGCGACGGTTCTCTCCATTGCGATCGCATGCGTCGGCCCGGCGGCGGCTGCGGCGCGCTCGCGCGACTGCCTCAGCGTCGCCTGCGGCCTGGAGAGCCGCGAGGATTACTTGCACCGCCGCGAGCCGACCTACGCCGCCGCCTGTGCGGCCAATGCCCTGCTCGGACCGCAGGCGCACATTCTCAGCCAGGAGCAGCGGGCCTTTTACATCAACGCCCGAGTCACCCGCGAAAACATCTACCGCCGCCGCACCGGTTACGACCGCCAAATCGCCTCGCCCGACGAGCTCAGCCGCACGCTGCGGGCCGCCGGCTTCACGCACCTGCTGTTGGCCGAATCGTCGGGCGGCGCCGGCATCCGCTACAACGGCACGCTCAGCCGCCTGGCCGACATTCCTGCGACGCCGCAGCCCGACGCGCCGTTTGACGTGCTTGTTGATTACCAGTTCCAGGACGACGACCAGGCCGTCCGCCGCTACCGGCTCGTGGCGTTGAAGCTGCGGTGAACACCGTTTCGGCCGTTCGCGATCGATGAAATTGCAGAAGAGGCGACCGACAATTCGATTTACATGCAGTTCACAATCCTTTGTCGCAAATCGTCCGTCGGCGTTCCCAAGATCGTCAGCGCACGCGTCGTGAGATCCGCCTTGCTGGTCAGAAGGGCCAGCAGCACGTGACCTGCTCTCACGTCGGCGTGATGCAAACTGCGAGCCTCGCCGATTGCCAACGATAGCACCTCCCAAGCGTCAAGCAATTCATTTTCCTGGCCGGGCTCTTCGTCGTCGGCGCCAGGCGCCCAACGATCAAGCGGCGCCTGCGCATCCGTCTCGTCGAGAATATAACGACGCGCTTCCGCGATGTTTCTCTCTGTCCCAGCCAAAAGTTTCGCAACTGCCCCGGCAGGCGTTTCGATCAGGGCGACGAGCAAGTGGCCCGGAAGTAGGAATTCGTGGCCGCGTTCTCCCGCTTCGACGCACGCTCGGCGGACGATGGGGCGCAGGCCGTCGATTCTGGGGCCGCTTGTGCGGGCTATGGCCGCCGCGGCCGCGATGCCGTAAATCAAAATGAGGACGAAAATGCCGCCGATCGATCCGACGAGCGCCCCTTGCAGCGCTGACTTCGGCCAATCGCTGATATAGAAAGCCGCGAGCCCAACCAGAGAGCCCGCCCAGGCGCCGTGAATCGGGGCGACGGCCAGGACGATCGAAGGGTAAAGTTCCCACCACTTACGGTTCGGATCGAGGAACGAGAGTTGTTCATTTCCCAGCCAAAAGAGTAATGACGCCCGATCGGAACCTAAATCCGGCAAATCGTCGGGTTGCTCAAGCGACCGCCAGCGTATGGGCGTGAGCTTGAACACGCCCGTCGAAAAAAGCCCCCAAATGCCTTGGCCGAAAGCAGCGATCAGCGCGCTTGCCAAAAGCCACAAAGAGCCTGTCGGCAGAGATCGGTCGCCAAGCCCAACCCCGACGGCGCAGATCGTTCCCCAAACGAGCCAGGCGACAACCCACCAGCGCTCTCGCCGCCAGACTTCAGGGCCGCTCCAGAATTGCTGCAGCGAGTAGGGATTGGCCATATGATCGTGACAGTATTCTTTGGAAAAAACCGACTTTCGCGACGCAGCCGCCCGAGACAATTCTAGCAAATTCTCGCGTTTCAGAGGGCCGAGAGAGCCGGTTGGTGGTTTACTAGGTCGAAATCCGCCGCGACCTGCTTTTCACCTTGAAGCCGCACCGGCGCCCCCATCCCCGAAATTCCGACCTCCGACCTCCGACCTCCGACCTCCGATTTCCGATCTCTCAACTGCCCTTGGTCGGCCTTCTGCGGGCGTGTTATAGTCGCGTTTTGCGTGAGCGAAAGAACGTTGGAAAATTACTTTTCGCTCCAGCGAAAAGCGACAATTCACCCCCGGAGACCAACCATGGACGGTTGGCAAACCCAGTTGATGGCGGCTCCGGCGACGGAGCTGAGCCAACAGTTCCGCCTGACGGTGCTGCTGCCGGCGTATAACGAAGAGCAAGCCATCACGCGCGTGCTCGGCGAGATCGTCGAGGCGTTGGCCGACCTGGCGGCCTACGAAATTCTGGTCGTCGACGACGCCTCGACCGACCGCACCGCCGAACTGGCCGAGCAATTCGCGGCCGAGTGCTGGCACTGCCCGGTGCGCGTGATCCGCTGCCCGGTGAACCGCGGCGCCGGGGCGGCGCGAAAGATCGGCGTGCGGGCGGCGCGCGGCGAGGTGGTCGTGATGCTCGACGCCGATGGCAGCTACCCGGCCGCGGCGATTCGCGAACTGCTGCGATTCTTTCCGGCCTACGACCAGGTGAACGGCGCCCGCACCAGCGAGCAAGGCACGCTGCGGTGGCTGCGGCGGCCGACGAAATGGTTCATTCGCAAGCTTGCCTGCTACCTGACCGGCCACAGAATTCCCGACTTGAACACCGGCCTGAAAGCCTTCAAGCGCGAGGCGATGCTGCCCTGGCTGTGGGTCGTGCCCGACGGCTTTAGCTGCGTGACTACCATGACGCTGGCCTTTCTGACCAACGGCTACGCCGTAAAGTACGTGCCGACCGAGTACCGCCCGCGGATCGGCAAGAGCAAATTCCATCCGATCAAAGACACGGCGGCCTACCTGAGCACGGTGCTGCGGATCGTGCTCTATTTCCGCCCGTTGAAGGTGTTTCTGCCGCTCTCGGGTTTGCTGATCGCCGCCGGCGTGCTCAAGAGCGTCTGGAGTTGGACCTCGACCGGCAGCATGCAGGAATCGGACATCGTGGTGATGGTCGCCGGCTTCATGACCTGCATGCTCGGCCTGCTGGCCGAAGTGATCGTCGCGCATCATCGACGGTGATGTCATGCCCGGCAACGACCTGCTAACAGCTCCGAAGACCGCGCCTTCGCCCGATGAGCCGGTGAAGAGCCTTGAATGTTCTCGCCCGCGCGATCCCGCGATGCGGCTGCTCTATTCGAATGCGGCGCTCTCGCAGATACCGCGCTTGCTCGGCGCGATCGACCGCAATCCGTATCGGCCGACCTACGGCTGCTTCGACCGCGAATTCTGGCACTATCGCACCAGCAGCTTTCCGAGCGAAATGTACCAAGAGGGCGTGTTGCCGCTGGCGCTGGTCTATGCTCGCGAGCTGCCGGGCAACCGCTGGCACAAAAGCGAGCGAGTGCGCGAACTGGCGATCGCCACGCTCGAATTCTCCGCGCGCAGCGCGCACGCCGACGGCTCGTGCGACGACTACTATCCGTTCGAGCGGGCGCTCGGCGCCGCGGTCTTCTCGCTGCAAGCCGGCGCGCGAGCCCATCAGCTTTTGCAGATCGATTCGTCGCAGATCCTCGCGGGGCTGGAGCGGCGGGCGCAATGGGTAATGAATCACGACGAGTCGGGCCGCCTGGCGAATCATCATGCGCTGGCCGCGCTGGGGCTGGCTCGGGTGGCGGAAATCACCGGCCAAAATGTGTTCCGGCAGGCGGCCGAGCGCTCGCTGCGCCGCGTGCTCGGATGGCAATCGAGCGAGGGCTGGTTCGAGGAATACGGCGGCGCCGACCCGGGCTATCAAACGGTCACGATCGATTGCCTGGCCCAATTGCGGCGGATGTGGAACGACGATTCGCTGGCCGAACCGCTCGAGCGTGCGGTGCGATTCGCCCGGCTATTTCTGCACCCCGACGACAGTTACGGCGGCGAATACGGCAGCCGCGGCACGTATCATTTTTATCCGCGCGGCTTCGAGCTGTTGGCGGGTGAAAGCGCCGCCGCGGCCGAGTTGGCAGACGGATTCTTGCGCAGCTTGGCCGCTGGCCAGCAGGCCGCCTTCGACGACGACCGGATGTACGTCCATCGGCTGGGCAATCTGATCGAAGCATATCTCGATTGGAGTCCGACCGGCGCAGCAACCTGTCAACACGTGGAGCCTGTAGGGAACGCCCTCTGTGGCGTTCCGGGAACCGGCGAACGCGAATCCAACTCGCTTCACGCGGAACGCCACGGAGAGCGTTCCCTACAAAGAGCGGAATGCCACGCAGCGCGTTCCCTACAAAGAGTCTCCGAGTACGACGCAAACAAGTGCATCCGGCTTCGCGACGCCGGCTTGTTCGTGCGCCGCGAGGCAGGTGCATACACGATCGTCTCTACGGCGCGCGGCGGCGTGTTCAAGCACTTCGCTCCGGAGCGGCCGACAGTGACCGACGCCGGGTTGATCGTGCAAACTTCCCACGGCATTGCGGTTTCGCAAAGCCACGATCGCCGCCTACGGATGGAAACGTCCTCAGGCCCCGCGAGCGGCGAGGTCGACGCCAGCCCCGACGAAGAAAGCTTCTCGGTCAGCGGTCCTCTGCACTGGGTGTGCTTCGAGACGGTCACGCCGCTCAAGCAGGCCGTCTTGCAACTCGGCATGTGCGTGATCGGCCGCTGGCAGCGCACGCTGGTGCGGCGGCTGTTGCAGCGCCGCTTGATCACCGGCCGCCGAGCGTGCCCGATTCGCTTGACCCGCACGTTCGAGTTTTCGGCCGCTCGCCTCCGCGTGACCGATCGCATCGAACTCCTCGATCCGAAACTGAGAGTCGAGCGGATGAGCTTCGCCAGCGATCTGCAGGCCGCGTATGTCGCGGCGTCGGACGTGTATCAAGATGCGGCGCTATTGCCGTGGACCGATCTTGCCGCTTATGTTGTCGAGTTGAACGAGACGCGCCAGACAACCATCGTGAGGGAGCTGTGACGCCAACGCGAAAAGCAAATCTAAAACGACTGCTCAAAGTTGCCGCCGCCCCAGTCCTGCTGGTTGCGCTTTACACGGCCGCCGACTGGCGGGCCGTCGGCCGCGCGCTGGCCTCGCTCGACGCCGGCTATCTCGGCGCCGGGTTGCTGCTGTTCGTGCCGCAAACGCTCGTTTCCGCGGCGCGGTGGAAGAGACTGGCGACGCCGCTGGCCTCGATTTCGCTCGGTCGCGCATCCCGGAATATACTGGCCGCTTCGGCTTTGAACCTGATTTTGCCTTCGAAGATGGGCGATCTTTTCAAGGCCGGGATGCTTCCCATCGATCGCAAAGCCGAAGCGACGCTTGCCCTGGCAGCCGCCGTTGCTCTCCTGGAGAAAATTGCCGACGTCGCGGCCTTGGCCTTGCTTTGGGGCGCCGGCGGACTGGGGATCAACGGTTTTGCCGTAGCCGGCCTGCTGGCCGCCCTGGTCGCAGCCGGAGGTTGCAGCCGCGGGCGAACGTCGGCCGGCTTCAGCCTGGCGAGCTATTCGCTCGCGTTATGGAGTCTGCACCTGCTGCAAATCGATTGCTTCTTGAAAGCGGCGGGCGTGTTCGTGCCGTGGGCGACGGCGGCGGCGCGCGTTCCGGCAGCCGTTTTCGCGGGGCTGCTGCCGATTTCGTTTTGGGGCCTCGGCATTCGCGATTCGGCGCTGGTTTGGCTGTTTTCCGACGTCGCCCCGGCGGCGGCGATGGCGGCAGTCGGCGTGCTGACCGTGCTGCGTTACCTTGTGCCGGGAGCGGTCGGCATCCCGTTCGCGCTGAGCGAGTTCCACCGCGGCGGAAAGAAAGAAAGCGGCAAGCTGCCGCTTCTACAAGATGGGCCAAGCGGCAAGCTGCCGCTTCTACGGCGGAAGGAAAGCGGCAGGCTGCCGCTGCTACGTGCGGGCGGCGGCGGCGAACAGCGCTTCGAGACAAATCTGCGACCAGGTCTCGAAGCCCGACAGATCGGCGAGCAACTCTTCGACCGGCCGGAAGCCGCAGTCGACCAGTTCGCTCTCGCGAGGGCGAACGTCAGGCGTCTCGACGTCGAACAGGTGAACGACGCCCAGGTGAACCTTGCCGACCTCGGTCAGGTCGTCGTTCAATAGCCCGACGCACTGCTGGCGATAGGGCGAGTCGATGAAGATCTCTTCCTCCAGCTCGCGCCGCAGGCCTTCTTGATACGGATTGGCCAGGCCGTCGCCGACGTCTTCGGCCGAAATGTGCCCGCCGACGCCGACGCTGCGTTTGCTGTGCAGCCGGCCTTCGCCCTGGCCTTTGCCGCGCGTGTATTGAAACACGGTCTCGCGCCCCGCAGCGTCGCGGTGGCGGAAGATGCAGTAAGGAATCAGTTGCTTGAAGCTCGGATCCTGCTCCATTTCGCCCCGCAGCCGCAGGCTCGTATTGGCCGGACTGAGCAATTCGTCGAGGTAACGATCGACGTCGCTGGCCAGAAAGCCCTGAAAGTGGCCCAGCCGATGAAACAGCGCGGTAGGCACGACCAGAATTCGTTCGGCATGGACTTCAGGCACGGATGCGCATCCTTTCAATCGAGAGCAACGGGCAAAGGCACGACGGCGTCAGTATAAGGAACTCGCGCCGCGAAATGGAGGGCCGGGCGCCCTCGCCCGGCAAACCGCGAAATGGAGGGCCGGGCGCCTTCGCCCGGCTAATATCCCAGCGCGGCCTTCGGCCGCAACCAATTGAGCCACGGATGAAACACGGATAAAACACGGATGAAATGCAGAATGAGGCTCTTCCGCAGAATCTCCGCAGAATCTATGAGTGGTTTTATCGCCCCTTAGCAGGGTTGGGGTTGCGTTTTCCAAGGCATTGCCGGGCAAATAAACGTGGCGTTGGTCAGTGAGACGCCGGTGAGGAGCCGAATTGGAAAACACCATGTCCGATCCGTGTTCGATCCG
>DATKRK010000046.1:0-15190 GCA_035532215.1 Pirellulales bacterium
CTGTTGCGCGAACGACGAGGCGACATCAGCGATCCTCCTTGTGCGATGACCAACGACCATCGCGCGACCAGCGATGGTTGTGCAAGGATTGTCGCGAGGAAGTGTCCAGTCAACCCGCGCACAAATGCGTTCGCGAACTTAAGAAAAGTTCTTTTGACGTAAGTCGAGCGCCGCACGATTTACGTCAAAAGACTTCGTCGCAACTTTTTTCAGCGAGGCTCGCCGCACGAGCGGACACCTTGTCCAACCGCGCGCTCAGGCAACAATCGTGCGTCCGGCGCCGACCGCCCGCGCGATGTTTACAAGGGCCGCCGCATTGGCGCGCCGTCTCCGCGCAGACTCGTGATCTACGAGCAACTCCTTCGCTATCGCGGCCCGGAAATGCCAAAGAAATCAGCCGCGCGACTTGCGGAAAGTAGGGTGGTTTAGACCGCTCGGCGCCTTATTCTGTTAGCATGCGTTCGAGCAGTTCCATCGGCAGGCCGACGACGTTCGATTCGCTGCCCTCGATGATTTCGAGCCAGCCCAGGCGGTCTTGATAGCCGAAGGCGCCGGCTTTGCCTTCCCAGAGACCGCTGGCGAGATATTCGTCGATTTCCGCGGGCGATAACGGCCGCATTCCGAGCACCGTCCGGTCGACCTCGACGCGCGGCTCGCCCTCGGGCGTCGGCCACAGGCACAACCCGCTGTAGACCCGGTGCTCGCGGCCGCTCAGCAACTCGAGGAATTCGCGAGCGTGCTCTTCGTCGCGAGGCTTGCCCAAAACATGGCCGGCGCATTCGGCCACCGTGTCGCAGGCGACGATCAATCCGCGCTCGATCCTGGCACGCACGTCGGCCGCCTTCTGGTAAGCGAGCCGCGCCACGAGTTCCGGCGGGCTTTCGCCGCTGCACACGCCACACTCTGCTTCGGCGCGGGGCGTCATCATGCGAAAGGCGTAGCCGGCCTCGGCGAGCAGTTCGCGGCGCCGCGGCGAGCCGCTGGCCAGAATCATTTCAAGCGATGTTTGCATGCGGCGTCGGGCCGACTCGTCGCTGGACGGCGGTCGTGATAAAATGTCTCACAGGGGTCGCGCATCGCCGTACGATGCGAGGTACGATCGATTTATTGTAAAAGTTCCCCTTCCGCGAGCCTATACTGTCCGGCGGCGCCAACGTGGCCTTGGACGGCGTGTGGGGCGGCCTTCCAGGCCGTCGACGACGTTGTGGGGCGGCCTTTCCGGCCATCGGCGATGGACGGCCTGGAAGGCCGCCCCACAGCCAACGGACGTCTAAGCATCGGCATGCAGCTTCCCCCCTTGCACGTTCTGTACGAAGACAACCACCTGCTAGCCGTGTCGAAGCCTGCCGGGCTGCCGACGATGGGCGTGGCCGCGGTCCTGCCCAGCTTGTTATCGCTCGCCAAGCAATATATCAAAGAGCGGTATCACAAGCCGGGTAACGTCTATCTAGGGGCCATGAGCCGGCTGGACGCCCCGGTGACGGGGGTCGTGCTCTTCGCGCGAACGTCGAAGGCCGCTTCGCGATTGACCGAGCAGTTCCGTTCGCGAGCCGTCGACAAAGCGTATTGGGCGATCGTCGCAGGCGAACCGCCCGCCCAAGCGTCGTGTGTCGATTGGCTGGCCAAAGACGAGCGCCATCGGCGGATGCACCTGTCCGCGGCCGGTCAGGCGGGCGCCCAAGAAGCTCGGCTGAGCTATCGCCGGCTGATTCGCCTGCCGCGGCACTGGAGCTTGGAAATCGCCCTGGAGACCGGCCGCAAGCACCAAATCCGCCTCCAATTGGCCGAGCGAGGTTTTCCCATTTTGGGCGATCGAAAATACGGCAGCCAGGCGCCCTTTCCTTCAGGGATCGCCTTGCACGCTCGGCGTCTGGGGTTTACGCATCCGACGCAGGACGTCCCGATCGAATTGACCGCGCCGTTGCCTAAGTCATGGCGGCAATTCGGCTTCCGCGAACCGTCGTGAACTCCAGCTTCTGGAGGTCCGGGCGCCCTCGCCCGATTGGAGGTCCGGGCGCCCTCGCCCGGCGTTCGCCGACTGGACGACAGGAAGCCGGGAGACGCCATCCGCAAGGGGGGCCGCGGCGCCTTGCGGGCCTAATTGCTATGAAACGCATTCAAATCCTTACGGTTTGGTAAAAATGCGTCCCAGGCGCCGGCCGCTGCTTGGCGCGGACGCCTCGGGCACGCTAAGGTTAAACAGTGGAGCGGGACTGCGCAGAGGCTGAAAGGCCGCAACGGGCGGCCTGGAAGAACTCTAAGTGCGGGAAAGATTTTCTGTTGAATAAGTCGGTTTTCCAACAGTCTGCATTGGCAAGCGGCCTGGTCACCCAGGAAGAACTGGATGAAGCGATTGAGCTGATCCGTTCGAGCGGCCGAAAGTCGGACAAACCTATCAATGACGAGCGGCTGGCGAAAAAGCTGGTGGCTTTAGGCCGCTTGAATCGTTGGCAGGCGGAACAACTGCGCGAAGGCCGCACGACCTTCAATCTCGGTCCGTACCACATTATCGATTCGATCGGCCAAGGCGGCATGGGCCAGGTGTTCAAAGCCGAACATTCAATCATGACCCGCGTGGTCGCGGTCAAGGTGCTGCCAAAACACAAATCGACGCCCGAGTCGATCGCCAGCTTCGCTCGCGAAATTCGCACCCAGGCGCAGTTGGATCACGAAAACCTGGTCCGCGCCTACGATGCCGGCCACGACCGCAACGTTCACTTCCTGGTCACGGAGTTCGTGCCGGGCACCGATCTGCGGCGCTTGATCCGGCGGCAGGGCCGGCTGAGCATGGCGGCCGCGGCCAACATCATCACTCAAGCCGCCAAGGGTCTGGCTTACGCCCACAGCCGCGGCTTGATCCACCGCGACGTGAAGCCGGGCAACGTGCTCGTCACGCCCGACGGTCACACCAAGGTTTCCGACCTGGGCCTGGCCGGCTTTTTCAACGAGGCCGAACAAACCGACGTGCGCGGCGGCAAGGTCGTCGGCACGGCCGACTATCTGGCGCCCGAGCAGATTACCGACCCCGACCATCCGACCCCGCTCAGCGATATTTACGCGCTCGGTTGCACGTTGTACTACTCCGTGACGGGCAAGGTGCCGTTCCCTGGCGGCACGGCGCGAGACAAGGCCCGCGCGCACTGCCAATCGCCGCCGCTCGATCCGCGGCGTTTGAACCCCGAATTGAGCGACGACTTCGTCGAAGTCATTGCCGACATGATGGCCAAGGATCCGGCGGAGCGCATGCAAAACGCCAGCGAGGTCATCTCGCGCCTGGCGCCTTGGCGCCAGAGCGCTGCGACTTCGCCCAGCCACGAAGTGCGCGTGGCGGCGCCGATTCCGATCCCGCCGTTGAATGCCTCCTCGACGCGGCGCCTTGGGACGCCCACGACGTTGGGCGATACCGAACCGAATTTCTCGGTGCAACCGACCGAAGAGCCGGGGCAGGGGGACAGCCCGAGCCAACTTTCGCTGGGAACCCAGCCGATGAACGCGGCGAGCCAGGAAACGATCCCCTTGTTCTCGCCCGACTCACGGCAGTTCCCGCGGCAGTTCCCTTGGAACGCCAAGATTCACGAACTGCCCGGCGCTACGCGAGTGCTGGTGATCGTCGGCATCGTCACCGCGCTGGGAACCTTGGCCGCGATCGTCGGCAGCCTGATTTACACCGCGTTTACCGCGGGCTGAGCTTGCGGCGGGCTGAGAAGCTGCCAGGGCGGCGCTCTGAAAAAGCCGTTCGTCTCGGCTACTCCTTCTCTTCCGCCGCTGGCATTTCGCCTCGTAGCGCTCTCTCAAGGTCTGTTTCCAGCTTATCGACCTCTGCCTGGTTCAGAAACCGGTTGATGATCTCCCTCGTGTCTTCGAACATCCGGTCGATCTTCTTTTGCATTCGCGGGTCTGCGGAGATAGCCGCCCGCATGCGACGATCGATCAACTGCGAGAGATCGTCCTGGCGGCCGAGCTTGCGCAGCTCTTGCATCAACTGTTTGGCCTCGTCGAGTTTGCCGTCTTTCATTCGCAAACGGATGAGATGCATGAACACCGCGCGATTGGCCACCAACTCGACGAGGTTTTCCTGCAAGCCGGCGACCTCGCCTTCGGCGGCCAACCGCGCGTCGTCGTCGGGAATTTCGGCCTGCGCTTCGGGGGACAAGCCGGGCATGACGGGCAGCCGAGCGAGCGTGTCGGCGCCGTGCTTGACCAGCAAGACGCGCACCGCGCTGGCGTCCGCCGGCACGACCAGTTCTCCGCGGCCGTCGGTCCGGCCCAAGCGTACGGTGGCCGGCGAATCGGCGGGATGGGCGAAGATCTCGTAACCGGGCAGCGGCCGGGAAGAGCCCGCCTTGCCCCCCGATGCCCGCGATCGCAGTTGCAATCGCGTGCTTCCGCCCGGCGGGCGGGTCAGCAAGGCAAGCTGCTCGGAGCGACCCCGGCGGCGGGCGCTCAGCGGACTGCGCAGACCGCTGTGCAAGTTGCAGGTCAATTCGGAACAGTTGACGGATTGCACCGTCATGAACGTCCAATCCAGCGGCATCAGCTTGCGGAGTTTGCCGTCGCGGTCGTTGAAGCGAATCACGCCTCGAAACGCGTCGCCGGCGCGGACCGGCATCAGCGTCGGATCGGCGACGGGCAAGGCCGCCGCGCGCAGACGAAGCGTCGCCTGCTTGTCGGCGACGACTTCGATTTCGGCCAGCGGAGCAAATGCCTCCAGAATGGCTCGAAACGCCTCGTCGCCGAGCGTCGGGCGATCTGCAACGCTGCGGTTGACGGCCGCCGCGCTCAATCGGCTGCGCAAGTCGAAATCGCGGGCGCCGACCAGATAATTTCCGTTGCGGTAGCCGATCGATAACAAGATGGCCTTGTCGTCGTCGCCGTCGAGCAACTCCGGCGGCAGATTCTCGAACGACAGCTCGGCCAGCGATGCGAGCATCGCCCTTTGCAACGCGGCGGGCGCCAGTTCGATCTGCAAGTCCCACGGGGCGCCGATCGAGAGATCGGCGCGTTCGGCGATTACCGCCTGAACCTGCTCGACGAGTCTCGCGGTGAGTTCGGGTTTCGGCGCGACGGCCATCAGCACGCGAATGCGATACGGCGTCAGCTCCCATACCGACTGCGCCGCTTTCGCGCAATCGGCGGCGAGCCAGCTCCAGCACGCGGCCAGCAGCGCCAGCCGCGATGCCGCCCGCCAGATCCGTCGCAGTTCGCCGAGTTCGTTCATGGCCCCTCCGCCGGAAGCTGGAATTTGCCTTGCCAGTGTTCGACGTCTTGATAGAACATCACAGGCTTCGGACGCAGACCTTCGAGGCTGCGATGGTAGGCGAAGAACTCGGTCAACTGCCATAACGGAATCACGGCGGTGTCGTCATCGGCGAGCCGATGGATTTGCTGGAGTTTTTTGCGCGCCGCCGCCCAACCGGTCGCGCCGTTCAATTCTCGCAAGGCCAACACCATGTAGGGCGTCGCGCCCCCGGCCAGGCCGTTGGGACCCAACAACCGCGCGGCGTCGACCAGCGGCTCTTGCACGACCAACTCGGCGTACAGCAGGTCGTAGTCGCCGTCGGGCGGGACTGCCTGACCCGGCGGCAGTTCTCGCAACTTGACTTCGATTTGCGACGCTTTCAGATGCCGCTGAATGGTCAGGCAGGCGATCCTTGCCGTTTCGTGCGCCGGATACGCCAGGCTCAACGGCGGAATCGCTTTGATCTCGGCCCCGCCATTCGCCTCGGCCGCGGCGGAAACGTCGTGCAGCGCAACCCCCGACAAAGCCAGCGCCAAACGCCGATTCCGGGGCCGCACGGCGACATCCGAGTTATAGGCGTAACGCAAGGGATCGTCGAAACCCGAGCCGATGGGGAAGGGGCCGCTGACGACCTGGCAGCCGGGCCGATCCGCGCCGCGCAACAATTGCTCTTCAAGGATGGCTTCCCGATCGATCGCAAACGTCAACGCTCGGCGAAAAGAGCGATGTCCGGTGAACGGCCGCGTCCGATTCGGCAGCAGGCAGTGGATGCTGGGCAGCACATACTGCTCGACGACGATCGCGGGCTCGGCTTGAAACTTCTCGACTTGCCAAGGACTCAGGCGATCGAGCGCCTGGATTTGTCCTTGTCGGAGGGCCTCGAACGCGACGTTCGAATCTTCGAAATAGCGCTCGATCACTTCGCGCGGCTGAGTCGGCTGCGCGTCGAAGTAGCTGTCGCTGGCGCCGAAATAAGCGTCGTTTCCTTTGGTTTCCAGCAGGGCATAGGGCCCGACGGTCGCCGCCAGGTCGCCTTCGGCGGAAGAGGCCAGCGGGGTCTGCAGCAGCGCCAACGGTTGGACGTGCGTCCAGCGCAGATCGACCCCGACGTTGAAAACGTCTTGCACTTCAACGCCGCCGAACAGGTCGCTCCAATCTCGATCCGCATCGAGATTCCGCGGATCGGCCAAGGCCAAGAGCCGCCTGGCAACGTCGAAGCCGGTGAGCTGTTGACCGCCCGACCAGCGGATTCCGTGGCGCAGATTCAGCGCCAGCCGGCGGCCGATATCGGTCACTTCGATCGTGCCGAGCGGACATTCGTAACGACCGCCATTGGCGCCGGGGCCGGCGTATTCCAACAGCAGCCGGTGCAACAGTCGGCTGCGCCGCCGCGCGGCCCAGTCGAGCATCCGATCGGCCGGCGCCTTTCCGCCCGGCAACGTGACGCCCACCACGACGCGCGGATAACGCTGATAAAGGTCTTGCAGAAACTGCTGGGCTGCGGGCAATTTGGGCCAGACATAGACCGCCCGCAGGCCGAGTTCCCAAGCGTCCCGCGGCTGATCGGCCTCCACTTTCGCTTTTGCCTGGGCGAGCGCCTCGCGCGCCGTATCGGCCCACTGTTGTTCCAACTTGGCGACGGCCGCGTGTTTGGGATATTTGCGTTGCAAGCGAGCGAGCCGGCCGCGAGCGGCCGGATAGTCGTCGCCAGCGACGTCTTGCTCGGCGATCTTTTGCGAGGCGGCGCCCAGCCCCGCCTCGAGCCTCGGATACTGAGGGGCGAGCAAGTACAGTTCATCGAGCAAGGCCAGCGCGTTTTCGTACTTCTTCTCGTTATGCCAATGGCGGGCGTCTTCATACAGGTATTCGGCCAGGCCGGCATCGAGATCGTGCGTTTTGGGCCATTCGTGCTTGAGGAAGTCGAAATAGAGATACGCCTCGTCGAACTTCTTCGGATCGCCCTTGCCGGCGCGAACCAGTTCGAGCGCCTTGTCCAGAATCATTTGCTCGAAGAAACGCACTGCGGCGATGTCGGTCCAGAGGATTTCATAATCCTGGGTCGGATCGTCGAGTTTCTTCACGATCAACTTGTCGGTTTTCTTGAGCGTATCGCGATCGGGCTCTTTGCGGTCGGGCAAATCGACCGGCAGCACCGGCACGACGGTTTGCTCCTCGTCGTTGAGCACGATCTCATCGTAAGGCTCTTCCTCGTACAGCGGGATCGAATCGGCTTCGTCCGCAGCCTCTTGGCACCAGGCGATCGGCGCCGCGGCAGGCCATTGCAACAGTGTACAGCCTAGCGTCAGGCAAACCGCCAGAGGGCCGAGCCAGGCGAACGCAAGCGAGCGGTGCAACGCGGCGGAAATCGACATGCCGAAATCTCGAAGCGACCTGAGCGTACTCAAGGGATAGCCACCATCAGCAACGCGCCGCCGTGGGCGGCCAGGCACAAGCGGTCGCCGACCGCCACCGGCCCGGCGCCGAGCGGTTCGCCGACGTCGAGACTGCCAAGCTCCTCGCCTGAAGCGGCGGCCACGCGGAACACGGTTCCGGAGACCGTCGCCAAGAGATATCCGTCTTTGGCGGCCAGCGGCGCCCCGGTTAGCGCACCGTGCGGCCAAGCCACTTTCCATACGAGTTGCCGCTGATCGTCGAGGCAGGCGAGTTCGCCGCCGTGCGTCAAGACCAACACGCGATCCGCGACCTGGGCAGGCCCCCATTGCGCGCCGCCCAACTCCCAAACCGGGCCGGCCTTCAAGTCGGGCAGGGAGTACGCCCGCAATTGGCCTCCGCCGTCCACCGCGAAAGCGGTTTTGGCGAGCGCCACCAGCGGCGAAGAAACGGGACCCGGCAACTCGGCCGTCGCCAAGGCGATTAGGTTGGGCTGCGGCTTGTCGGCGATGCCCAGGCGATACAGCGATTTGCGGCCGTCCGCCAGCAAGAGTTCCTTTTCTCCGAGCAGGACCGGATTGCTCCAGGCGAACGTTTCCCCGCTTTCCAAACGCGGTTGAAAGGGTGCGATCAATTGCTGGCCCGTCTTCGGGTCGAGCACGAACACCTGCCCCAGTTTTCCCGGCGCCAACAGCCCGCCCGCAAAGCCGATGGGCGCGGCGCCGAGAGGGTCGGGCAGGGCGAGCCAGCGCAATGCACGAGCGGCGCCGCCTTCGGCAATCAAAGCTTTGGCCTGCCCGCCGCCCGCCGAAATCGCCAGGCGACCGTCGGCCAACACCGCCGGAGCGGCGCCCTCGGGAAAGGGATGCTCGAGCAGCATGGCCGCCTGCGCCTTGTCTTGCACCTTGCGGCCCTGCAAATTCTGGCTGGGCACGTCGAACAGCGAGCCGGCCGCGTCAACGATCGTCATCGCCCCTTCGGCCTGGCCGGTCATCGGCGCGCCGGCGGGAGGCGCCGCAAGCTGGGCCTCCCAAATCCGCGTGCCATCGCCAGCCCGGATCGCCGAAACCAGGATCTCGGGCAGGTTCTTTTTGCGGCGCGAGTGGAACACGACGTCGCCGTGGACCGTCGGCGGACCGACGAACACGTCGGCCTCGTCCTGAATCCACTTGGGCTCCAAGCGTCCTCGCGCCAACTGAATGTCGAACTTGGTCAAGCCGCCGCCAGCCACCCAAAGCTGCGGATCTTTCAACAGCGGATAACGCACGAACGGCGGTTCGTCGATCGCCGGTTGTTCGGCGACTTTGGTCAGCGGCGGACCGGGATCGGGCGCGTTGATCTCGAAAGAGTAAATCGCTCCGCGATCGGTGGCCACGACGAGCGTCCGGCCCGCTACGACCGGCGGCGCCAACACATGGCCCGATAGAGGCGCCGACGCTTGCGCGGGCCGCAAGTCGAGGCCCTGATCGTCGGTGATCAAAATGTGCAGCACCGAGTCGGAAACGCTGTTGTTTTCTGCAATGAAAATGTACGGGCTCACGGCCACCGGCGGCACCCGGATGCTTTCCGGTTCGTGGCCCAGATAGAGCACTTCGCGGCATTCGTTTGTCTGGGGAGCGATCGCGTACAGATTGGCGTTTTCGCCCAACTGATACAGCGTTTGTCCGCGCGAATCGAACGCCGGCCCGACGCGCAAGCCCTGCGGTATCTGCAGATAGCCGGTCGAGTCGCCCGTTTCCAAATCGAGAATCGCCAGACGGCCCGAGCGCGTGGCCAGCCAAACCTGCCCTCGGGAAATGACCGGATGGGCGTCGAACGGCTCGCCGATCGGGCTGCGCCAGCGAAGTTCGCCGGTCTTGCCTGCGACGCGCAGCACCTCTTGACGCTTGGAGTCGACCAGCAGCACGTCGCTGCCCGGATCGAGCGTCACGGGCAGAGGCGGAAAGTCGGCGTCGAAGCCGACGAAGCGGCGCCAGAGCACCGCGCCGTTGTCGGCCTGCAAGGCGTAAGCGGCGCCGCCAGCCAGGGCATAGGCGACTTGGCCGGCCAGCGCCGGGGCTTCGCCCTCTTTCGTGCGGTTGGCCAGCACCACGACCGCTTCGACGGGCGTCTCGGCGTCGGCCCCCGCGGCCGGCTTCGACTCGGCGACGTACTTGACTTGTTCGCGAACGGCGTCCGACAGCGATTGCACCGCCTGCTGCAAACGCTCGTTGCCGATCAGGTCGGGATACATTTTCAAAAGCTGCTTGCGCTTGGCGTAAGCGCCCTGAGGATCGCCGCTGGCGATCGCCTGTTGAACGTCTTTCAGCGTTTGTTCCAGCGCCGCGTCGCGTCCGAGCATGCGCTCGGTCAGGGCCAGCGATGCGCCGACGTCGGCCATTTTTTGCGTCGGCATCAGCTCCTTGGAAACGTACTTGGCGACGAGCTTTTCCGTTTCGTGAGCCTTCTCGACCAGCGATGCGTCGAGCTTTTCGCGCGATTGGTCCGCCAGGCCCTGGGCGATCGTCGGCAGCAGGGCCGCTAATTCCGGCCGCGCGTCTTTGAAATCCTTCTCCGAGGAAATCTCGCCGATGATCTTCTTGGCGGTTTCCAAGGTGTTGGGCCAGTTGCGGGCGCCGTCGACCGCCTGCCGCATCTGGGCCATGCCCCGGTGAACGCGAGCCTTGCTTGCCTGGTCGTTATCCGGAAAATCTTCCAGGAAGGCGTCGAATTTGGCGATCGCTTGCGTGTACGAACCCGACTGATAATCTTGCTCGGCCGCTACGAACGCCTGATCGGCGCTGCCGCGGTGCAGCGCCCAATACAGCCCGCCGCCGAGAATGATCAAGGCGATCAACGAGCCGCCGCCGATCAACAGCAAGGGCGAGTCCCAAATGTTTCGCTGTTGCCTGAGCGTCTTGGGCTGCTGACCGTCTTCGGCGTAGGAGTCGTCGGCGCTTTCCCAGCCCCCTTCTTGGATCAACGCCGGCTCGGCGAACAAGTCTTGCACGGGCGCGGCAGGCCGTGCGGGACGAGCGCGGGGCGCCGCGGCGGCCGGAGGCGGCGACTTCGGAGTGCCCGCCCAACGAGACGCCCCCGCAGCCGGCTTTGCTTCCGGCGCGGCCGGTCTGGCGGCAGGAGCGACCGGTCTGGCGGCAGGAGCGACCGGCCTGGCCGCGGGCGCCGGGGGAGCGTCGTCCATGGGAGACAATTCCAAATCATCGTCGGCGGCCCCCCGGCGAGCGGGCGTCGGCGCCGCGTCTTCCATTGGGGCGAAGCCTACTTCCTCGTTCGCCGCGCCGGCGGGTGCGTTCTTCTGCGAGGCGATCAGCCGGCGGCCCTGATCGGAGGTGATGTGCTCCTTTTGCACAAGCCACCGCACGGCAGAACGCAAATCGACCGGTTGCGAAGATTGTTGGAGCTTACTCCGCAATTCCTCGACCACGTCGGGCGAGACGAGTTGGCTCTGTTTGATCGTCGCTACGATGGAATCGAGATTCGGCATGCCGGTAGATCCAAAATATCGCGAAACACAAGGGGCGGCGAACGCCCTACGTCAGAAATCGCCCTACCTCAAAAATCTTCGTCCCCGCTGGCCAGGCGCACGTCGTCGAAACCGGCGGCCGTGCCCGCGTCGAGCGCCATCACGACCTTCTCGTGCCGCGCCTCGCCGTTGGCCATCACGATCAGTTTGCCCGGCCCCTTCCCGGTCATTCCCGGCCCTCCCTCGCGAGCCTGCTTGAGCAGCGACAGCAATTCCTGCTCGCTGGGGGCTTCCGAATCGTTGACCCAGATCGTGTTGTCGCGATCGATGCGGATGATGACGTTGTCATCGTCGTCTTCCAGTTCTTCGACCGTGCGGCTTTGGGCCGCGCTATCGCTGGGATCGGGCGTGGGAATTTGAATCGATTTTTGCAGGGCGAAGGCGGCGGTGACCATGAAGAAGATCAACAGCAGAAACGTTACGTCGACCATCGGCGTCATGTCGAGGCCGTCGTCGGTGAGCTCCTTCTTGCCGCCGAACGTCCTCGGTTCGCCTTCGCCGGCGCCGCCCGACTCGCCCCCAGGCAGGGCGCCGTATCCGGCGGGCGCCTGCGACACGGTAGCTGCGATTTCCAAGTCCGACAGCACCTGGGTGCGGGTCTCGCCCGCGAGTTCAGGGACCGATTGCACGGCGCCGCAGCCGGTACACTGTACCTGGCGCCCGGCGTATTCCTCGGGCGCCTTGAGCTTCTTGCCGCAATGGCTGCAACGAAATCGAATCATGGCGGCGGCTTACTTCGCTTCCATCACGGCCAGGTTGAGTTTGATTGCGTCGCTCACCCCGCCGGCCGCGGCGGCGACGCGCGAAACGTCGCGGTGCAACACGCCCGACTCGGCCTTGATCAAGATAGCCGTCTTGCCTTCGGCCAGTCCCTCTTCGACCGCCTTGCGAACTTCGGCGTCTTGATCGGCCGGGGCGCCTTTCAGGGGCTCGCCAACTTTGCCGTCGGCCAGATAGACCAAGGCCGGCTGCGCATCCCCGTTTTCGGCCACGGAAATGATGATCGAATCTCGCTGGCTCACGCCCACGCCGTATTTCGCCGTGGCCAGGTTCAAGGCCGTCTGCGCGTCGGGGGTCGAGGTCACCGTGAAAAAAATCAGCAGCAAGAAGGTGCAATCGATCATGGGCGTGATGTCCATTTCGGTGTCTTCTTGCGGCCGCTTGCGAGCCCCGAGCGGCGAGTCCCGGCCCAGTTCGGCCACTGCGTTGGTCGGCGGCATGGCTTAGTGGACTCCTTCGGGCTGTTCGACGAGCGGCTTGAAACCCTCGAGGAAGCGAGCGATGCCTTCGCCGGCCAAATCTTCCATGTGCCGCTGGCGAATCTGTACGCTGGCCAGCGCGAGGCTGAGCGGAATGGCGATGGTCAAGCCGACGAACGTCGTCAACAGCGCGAGCGAAATGTCGCCGGCCAAGTGCGTGGCGTCGACCTTTTGCTGGCCGGCCAACTTGCCGAAGGCGGCCATCATACCCAGCACCGTGCCCAACAGCCCGAGCATCGGCGCGCTTTTGATCATCGTCACGACCCAGGTGATGCGGTATTCGAGTTCGGCCAGCACGTCGCGCTGGAAGCGGTCGGCCAGCAGTTGCTTGACTTTGGCGTAGCCCAGGTCGCGATTCTCGATGCCCATCAGCACCAACTGGGGCACGATCCGCCGATCACCCTCGCTAAGCTGGACCGCCGATTCGAGGTCGCCGACGGCCAGGCTTTCGTCGAGTTGTTCCAAATACTCGTTCTGAGCCGTCTCGGTCTTGAAACGAATTTGCGAAAGGCGCCGCCAGGCGACGATGATGCAAAACGCGCCCCACAGCGCATCGAACGCCTGAAAGGCATAGATGCTATTGCCCGCAAATCCGATTAACCCGCTGATGTCTCCCATGCGTCGTTGCTCTGCCGCGGTGATTGAAGGTTTGAAAAACTGAAGGTGAATTGCGGAAACTATTCGGACGTCGAGCGTTCGCTGGCGTCGATCAGAGGGGGGTTTGGTCGATGACGAAGAACTCATAGCCTTTGCCCTGCTTCCGAATTCCGAATACGGTCTTGCGAATCTTCGAGGCGTCGAGGCCGCGGTAGTCTTGCTCCAAGTGCAACAGCATCTGCTCCACCGGGTCAGGGTAGAACTGCAACACCATTTTACCCGCCGCTTGCACGCCGGCGCGTTGAATCAGATCGTGATCGGCTTCGCGCAGCTTGCCGTGCCGCCAGGAAAAATAGAGCCGCTGTTCGGACGGCCCGCCGGGCCCCGTTCTAACGGTCGCCTTCGGAAAACTCAAATTGCTGGCGTAGATGACCTGCTTGGAATCGAGTACGCCCAACTCGATCTTGAAAAAGTCGAGTTGCTTGGCGTAACCGTCGAGCGTGCCGCCCGCATCGAAGTGAATCTGCCAGCGCAGGTGAGGCGGAATGCCGGGCTTGCCGGGACCAGATCCATAGCCAGCCACGTTGCCCGTGCCCGTTTGCTGCCCGCCGCCTTTGTTCGTCGTGTCTTGCTCGGTTTCGGCCGGCGTGTCGAGATCGGCCTCGCGCAGCGCCACGGCGTCGAGCACGGTCTTCAACGTGTCTTGAAAATCGGGCTCGACCAGATCGCTTTCCTGGGCCACGTCTTGCGGCGTGGGCGAATCCAACTGCATGCTCTCGCCCACCACGCCGCTCTCGATGCCGCCGCCGACTTGTTCCAGTCGCACGGGCACCGATTTCAGCGGCGGAAAAAACACGCGGCTGCCCAGCCATGCCATCAACAGGCAAAACACCACCACGCCGATCAAAATCAGCAAGGCCAAGAGCATGCTGGCCACGCGCTCGTAGGCCGATTCCTGTTGCACCGTAACAGGAATTCGCGGAGCGTGTCGTCGCGGGCGTGTCTGTCCGGCTACCGTCGTCACGAGAGGGTTCCGTCGTTCTAGTTCGCGCGTCGGCGCCGCCCGAGAGACTGGCCGCCGGCGCGCTGGGCAAACCGCCAGGCTTGCCGCCACACGTTGATCGCGGGGAGACGAGAAATACGCCGCCTTCCGAGTGCATCGTAATGGCGTAAAATATGCGTGTCAAGTTGCGGAGTTTCACCCCAAGTCATTAACTCGCTAGAGTTTGCCGAGAGGCGCCGTCAGCTCGACCTCCTTGCGATGGACGGTCAGCGCCTCATCGTCCGAATACCAGGGAAACGGCTTGTAGAGCAGCCGCACCTCGGCCCGCACCGGCGGATCGACGACCGGAAATCGGGCTTCGAACGTCTGGTCGACGCGAATTTGTTCTCGGCTCGATTCGCCGCGAAAAGGCGTGATGCCTTTGATCAAGGCTTGCCTGGCCAAGGTGATCTGGCCGTCGGGCGCCCGCTCGAGGACTTGCAAGTACAAGACTCGATTGTGCCGTTCGCCCGGAAAGTTGTGGCCGGTCGCGTGGTTGGTCGCCGAGACGATCAATTCGTCTCCCTCTTGCCGGCATTCCAACGTGACGCCCGATCGCACCAAGGCCTCGTCGTGACTGCCGGTGCAAAGGTGACTACGGCCGCCCGCCCGGTTCGCCAGCGCCGGCATGTGGCAACTTTGGCAGCTTTTGCCCTCGGTGCGATAGCGGCTGGCGTGCCAATCTTTGTAAATCGCCTCGTGACACGCGCCGCAAGCCTCGCTCGACAGTAGCAAGGCCGATTGTTGCGGCCGGCAGGGCGCCTCGGCGATCGTGCGGCGCCCTGCGATCGATCCGTCGGGCAAGCCGTGGCAATTCAGACAAGTGACGCCCGAGGCCTGGTCCGTCTGGCGAACTTCCAGAACCATGCCCGGCGTCGACAGCCCGCCCTGCGGCGCATGGCACGATTGGCATTTGCGGTCGAAGCCAAAATGCTCGAAGGCGGCTTGGACCTGATCGTCGCTAAAGGCTTTGGCATGGTAAGAGTCGTTCCACTCTTGCCAGACGTCGGCGTGGCACTTGCGGCAGTCGCTGACGTCGCTTGTATCGGCGGAGGTGGCCCGCGGAGGCGCCGAAGTGCGCCCCAGCGCGACGAGCAAGGCCAACGTCAAACAACAGATCACGCCGCAGGCGATGCGCG
>DATKRK010000047.1:0-13959 GCA_035532215.1 Pirellulales bacterium
CCTGACAGCGAATACCCGTGCGCCGTTCGCCCAACCCGGTGTTCACGGTGTCGCGACTCCAGCCAAACAACTCTTCCACTCGCCGAGGATTGCCGTCGCAATACTTGATCGCCATCTCCGCCTGAAACTGCCGCCGCCGAAGGCCGGTCAGCTTCCGGGCTGCCGACTTGATCGTCGCCAAAACCGATTCCGTCAATTCGCTAAGCATCCGTCTCCTCCGTGAGACCGCAGGGCCCTCGTTTCTCTGCCGCCGCCCAACTATTTACCACAGTCCACGTTTTCACGGTAGGTTAATTTCTGCCCGGTGCCTAAGCGGCGGCTATTGCTCGCCAACTTTGTGTCAGCCAGAATAAAGCCCCCTGAGCGATTAGGGAGTTGTTTTCACCATCATTTCGCACGCCCACGTTCAACCATGAATCAGCGGTTCCAATGCTTCGCGGTCCTGTTGCTGATTGGCATTTGCCACAGCGCGCAAGCCGCCCCGCGTAACGTCGTGCTGTTCGTCACCGACGACCAAGGCCAAGACGCGGGCTGCTACGGCAACCCCGTCATCAAGACGCCCAACCTCGACCGGCTGGCCGCCGCGGGGACGCTGTTCAAATTCGCCTTCTGTACCACGGCAAGCTGCAGCGCCAGCCGCTCGGTGATTCTGACGGGCATGCACAACCATGCCAACGGCCACTACGGCCACGAGCACAGCTATCACCACTTCAGCAGCTTCGACAAGGTGAAGAGCCTGCCCGTGATGCTGAGCAACGCCGGCTACCGCACGGGTCGCGTGGGCAAATATCACGTGGCGCCGGAAGCAGTCTATCATTTCGACGAGGCATTGCCTGGCAACGCGCGAAGTCCGCTGGAAATGGCGGAGAACTGCCGGCCATTCGTGGCCGGGTCGGACAAGCCGTTCTTCCTCTATTTCTGCACGGCCGATCCGCACCGCGGCGGCGGCCAGGCCGACGAACTTGCACATCGGCCCGATCGGTTTGGCAATAAACCGGACGGCAAAGAATATCCCGGCGTGACGCCGGTCAAGTACGGTCCGAAGGAGGTTGTCGTGCCCCGCTTCTTGCCCGACACGCCGACCTGCCGGGCGGAACTGGTGCAATACTACCAGTCGGTCTCGCGCGTCGACCAGGGACTCGGCCGGCTGATCGCGGTGCTGAAAGAGGCGGGCGTCTACGACGACACGTTGATCGTCTACATCTCCGACCACGGCATTGCGTTTCCCGGCGCGAAGACGACGGCCTACGAGCCGGGGCTGCGATCGCCATGCATCGTGCGGAATCCCTACGCCAAACAGCGCTGCGTGGTGAGCGAGGCGATGGTGAGCTGGGTCGATCTCACGCCGACGATTCTCGACTTCGCCCGTGCCACGCCCAAGCAGGCGGCGTTTCACGGCCGTACGTTCCTGCCGGTGCTGGAAGAGGCCCGCCCCGACGGCTGGGACGAAGTCTATGCCTCGCACACCTTCCACGAAGTGACGATGTATTACCCGATGCGCGTGGTCCGCGGCCGGCGCTACAAGCTGATCTGGAACATCGCCCATCCGCTGCCGTATCCCTTCGCCTCGGACCTCTGGGAAGCGCCCACCTGGCAAGACATGTATGCGAAAGGTGGCGACGCGCTTTACGGCCGGCGGACGGTGGCCGCCTATATCCATCGCCCGCCGTTCGAGCTGTACGATCTGGAAAGCGATCCCGATGAAATACAAAACCTGGCTGCGGACGCCGGCCACCAAGAGCTGTTGGAAAGCCTGAAAGGCAAGCTCAGGGCGTTCCAAAAGCGCACCGGCGACCCCTGGCTATTGAAATGGGACTATGAGTGAGAAGGCTGGAATGAGTACCTCCGAGGCCAGGCCTCAAGCGGTAAGCGCCGTCGGCGTCCGCGTTGACGAGGATGCCTCTCGATGAAGACATCAGTGTCGACAACTTGCTCGCCGGCCAGGCTTCGAACGAAAGCCAACAGTCGTTTCAGAAGTGGCTTGTTCAACGCGCGGCCGCGGGCGCGCGCCGCCGCGGGCGATAGGACCGTTGCCCGTATACGAGGTTCAGGTGCGTTAATGCCGCCTCAAAGGATCGAGCGATTTCCCGCGCGACGCGATGAAATCGCGCACCAATTGCTCGTTGCCAAGCCATACCGCCAGGTCGGCCCCGAGCTCGGCAAACATCTCGCAGTGCTGCTCCAACAGCTCCTCTGCGGTCAGCGGCGAGGCTTCGCCCACAACGGGCAAGCGCTGCCGCCAACGGATCGAATCGGGCAGCCGCTGGCGAAGAAAGTCGAGCACGTCGAGCGCGGCGGGGCTCATCACGCCCACGGCCAACGAAAGCGAGGCCTCACGGGCTTCGGCCTTGTGCCAGTAGCCGTGCGGCAGATAGAGCCAATCCCCGGCGGAGAGCAGGCACCGCGAAAGCGGCATGATCTCGCGCTCGTAGCGCATGTCGCTCGGCAAGGCTTCCACCAGCGGCCAGGGGTTGACCGTATTTTTGCGCAGCGAGTATTCCTTGCTGCCCGCGGTCTGCAAAATAAAGACGTCCTCGGCGTCGTAATGCCAGCCGAAGCCATGCTGATCGGCGGGAGTGCAATAGATGTGAACGTCGACCGCGGCGCGAAAGTCGCGCTCGAAGCCGGCCGCCAGTTCGGCGATTTCGGCGTGACCGCGCTCGGCGTGGCGGACCAGGACCGTGTACCCATCGTCGAACAGTTGCCGAGCTTCCGTGGGCGAGGGATGACGGTTGCCTTCCCAGCGACGGCCCTCTTTCACGACCAACACGTCGGCGTCGGGCTGAGAGAGAACCGACTCGACGGTCGGCCAACTGCCAAGCTGCGTGAGGGCCGCGGCCCCGCGCGGCAGCGAAAACGGCTGCCGCAGAAAGTACTCGCCGATGAACTGGCGGAGCGGAAAATCGCCGAGAAGCTGTTGGATCATAGGGACGGCAAGATCGTCACGAAACAGAACAGGCCGCGGGGCCGCGCTTACGAGCTAGCGCTCTGTCATTCGTCGATTGATGGATGCAGTGGTAGGGTGGGACCAGCGAGCTTGCGAGCGCCGGCCCAGGTGACGCCGTAGTTGCCGAAGAGGCCGTCCACCTTGCACGCCGCAGTCGGACCGGCGGCGTTCCACGTCTTGTTGTTTTCCAGGCCGGGCGAGTTGGGATGATAAATGTAGTTATGAACGTTGGCGCAGTCGGCGTACCGAGTTCCTTCGGGCATCACGCTGCCGGCGCCCGTGGGGATGGTGAGGAACTGCAAGCCGACGTTGTGGACCTCGGCGCCTCCTTCGCTGATCGACCAGACGGGATACTTCTTCAACAGCGGATCGCTTTTCACGGCGCGGTACAGGTCGCGTTGCAGCTTGGCGACGGCCAGCCACGAAGGCGCACGGCCGCCGCCTTCTTCGTCCTGATACGTTACGCCCCAGTTGTTCGGCTCGTTAGTGCTTTCAAAGGCGAGCAGGGCATCGGCCGCCGCCAACTGCCGGGCGGTTTCGATGAGCTTCGCCAGATCGCTGCCGCCGTCGCGGACCGAGGCGTGGGTGGCGTCAATCTCCTCGCGCGCCCAGGTCTTGTCCTTCGGCGGTAGGTTGCCCTTGACCCTGGCCCACTGCACGGCCCACGTCGCCTTGCAGCGGTGAACCTCAAAGATATAGCCATCGCCCTGGGAATCGAGGAGCATAAACGCGATTCCGTCGGCAGGCTGATTGGCGTCTCCCCAGCCCCAGCCGTAATCCAGCGAGAGCGCCAGTTTTCTAGGGTTTTTGATTTCGGCAAACGTTTTGGAAAGCGAGCCGCTGGGCTTATTGGCGGCAAAACGGGCCAACAGCCCGGGATCGTTGGCGGCTGGCGTCGGGTAGCGGAACACGTCCCAATCGCCCTTCGGCTGCCAGCCCAGATCGGCGAAGTTGCCCTTGGAGAAATCGGTGTCGATGAACGTCTGCGCCAGGCAAACCGTTTGGGCGGTGCCTGCCAATATGAACAGTATCGTCGCTTTCGCGACCGAAGCTGCTTTGATCATGGTGCGATGGCCGTTAGAAGATGCCCAACTGGTCCCGCGCGTCTTCGGTCATGCGGTCGGGCGTCCAAGGTGGGATCATCACCAGCTTGACCTCGACTTGCCCGACGCCTTCGAGCCGCGAGAGCGCGTCCTTGGAGTTCTGGATCAACTGCGGGCCGGCCGGGCAGGCGGGGCTGGTCATCGTCATCTCGATCGCAACGTCCGACTTGCCTTCCGCCGCCTCGGCGACCGTGACGGTGTAGACCAGGCCCAAGTCGATGATGTTGATGAACAGCTCGGGATCGATGACTTGCTTCAGGGCTTCGCGAACGGTGTCTTCGTTGATGGGCATGAGCGTTACTTGGAAAGTTGTGTTGACGGACAGACATTGCCCCGTGACGATGGGTCAAGCATCACGCAAACATCGGCAGTGTCAAGGAGTGTTTGCATCTCTTGTTCCACGGGCAGGCTTCGTTTTTCCGGCTTTTGAACGTAGCCGCTGGAACTCGTCGTGCTTCTTCTTGATGAACTGGTTCTTTGGATCGTTCTTGCGAGCTTTCTCAAAATGCCTTGCCGCACGGGTGAAGTCGCCTGTCTGCTGTAGTGAAAGAGCCAGATAAAGGTGTCCCCATCCGTCGTGGCGGTTCAACGACAAACAGTGGCGCAGAGCTGCCTCGGCCAGGCCGAATTTGGCCAGATCGTAATAGGTCAATCCCAGCTCTCGGAAGGCAGCCGCGTATTTTGCATCGAGCTCGATTGCTTTTTGAAATGCGGCGACGGCGTCTTCGAGCCGCTTCTCGTGCCGATATGTGAGGCCCAGGTTCAAGAACGCCTCCGAGAACGATGGATCAAGCTCAATCGCTTGGCGGCAGTATTCCATCGCCGCAGCATACCGCCGCGTCTCGATCATAACATGTGCCAAGAAAACGTAGTAATGTGGGCTCTTTTGCAGAGCTAGCCTGGCTTGAATCGCTTCTTCTGCGCGTTGCCACTCGCCCACCTCGATATACGCCCTACCCAGCAAGCCGAGTGCGGCGATGTTTTGGGGATCGAGGTCAAGAGCCTGCTTGAACTGAGAAATCGCGCGCGTGTATTGCTTTAGCTCGCTCAGCGCGCTGCCCAACCGCCAGTGAAAAAGTGGTTCGCGAGGCTCGGTTCTGACCAGTTGTTGAAGCAAGCGTACGGCCTGCGTAGGCTTGCGGCCACGCAGCGCCTTATCGGCGGCACTGTATTTTTTTTCAAGCTCGCGGAAGGAGGCCGTTCCGACCTCACGGCTCGTTCTCGCTCGCTTTGCCTTGACGGAGACCCTCGAGCGCCTCTTTGCCAAGCTGCTCGTCTTCCTGCTTAGCTCGCTGCCTCGATTTCTTGATACTGTCGATTGGCTTCGGCTGACCGGCATCGTCGCCTTGCCGGCGCCTCCGCCACCGTCGCCGTTTTCGCTGCGCATCCTCAATCTCCTCAAATTGCTGCCCTGGATCCTTTGGAGGGTAAATCCTTCTTCCTTCTTCGCCATTATAGCATGGCCGCTTGGCTGCGACCGTCAAACATCGAGGACGAGCGGGCAACGTCAACGACGGATTCGCGCGCGATGGCCCTATTCACTCAACTTGACGAAGATTTCGTCCCCTTCCACCTTGACCTCATGCACCTTCGTCGGCCTCGTGGCGGGCATGGTCAAGGCGGCGCCGGTGCGGACGTCGAACTTCGCGCCGTGCCGCGGGCAGGCGATCATGTGGTCTTCCAGCTCGCCCTCGCCCAACGGACCGCCGTCGTGCGTGCATACATCGTCGATGGCGAACAGCTCGCCCCCAACGTGCAGGACGACCACCAACTGGTCGTCCACCTCGACCACGATCCGGCCGGGGTCGGGCATCTCAGAGAGTCGAGCCACGCGTTGAAAATCCATCAGTCGTACTTCGCTTTGTGAGCCAATCGGCCACTCGGAAAAATGCTTGTGCCCCGGTGCATTTCGCATCCAAAGGGATCCGCGGGCGACGCCTCCGGGATTCTCTATTGTACGCGGTTTTCCCGCATGGTGCAGTGCTGTTTCACTCAGGGCAAATTGCCGTTGCCGCGAAGCGGCGTGAAGCTTCGTGCTGTGGGGGCCGTGCCGGCCTTTGATATGCGGCGTAGCGGTGCTAAGCCGACGAAAATGGGTTTGCCACCATGAAACAGATCGCCACTCGCCGGAAGACGAAACCGATGCCGAAAAACCATCCGCTGGTGCTCGACGTGTCCGCGTACCTCGGAGAATGGGTCACGGTCGATCCCGCAACATACAAGGTGCTCGGCCATGGGGACTCGCCGGAGCAAGCGACAAGAAACGTCCTGCGGCTCGCTTTGCTTCTGAAGATCGATTGCCATACGCTTATTCCACGAGCGCCGTTCAATTGCAAAACCAGTCCCGGATAGCCGCTGGCCGGAGCCAAATGGCGAATGGCCGTGAAAGGCCGTCAAGACATTCACGAGAGTCAACCGGGCCGAAGTATCTGACCGAGATGCTCGTTGATGGTCCGGTAGACGTGGCCGGGGTTCTGGACGTCTCGTAGCGTGAAACGCATCGTGGCGGACTTCCTCGTCACCGAATCCGTTATCATCAGGGTAATTATCTTCCGGCGATCTTCTTCCAAATCCCACCACCCTGTCACCGTGGGCAGCGGATTAGGGTGCGTCTTGACGATATAACTGGAGCATCGCCTGGCGGCGGCAAGTTGCTCGGGCGCTTGCAGCAACGCCTCCGAATAGTCGAACGTCACGCTATCCGTTTCGGTAATCACGACTTCGCTCTTCGCCGCTTTCGCCCCGCTCTTGGTGGTCCGAGCGGGACGCGCCACTTTACCTTCAAGCTTCGTCCCGAAAGAAAAATCGTACCAACGATGGACGCGTGCGATGATGTCGTCGAGGGTCTCCTCGTTCAGAGGCCGACTATCGGCCTTTTCCCGCATCTCCAAGGCCATCGTCCCGTCACTGCGCTCAGCAGGCTCCATAACCCATGTATACCAGCTCTGCGGTTCCATCATCGTGAAATAGAAGAGCGTGGTGGGGTACGGGAACGGCCCAAAGCGAGCCATCCCCTGAAGCGCCGGCTCGAGCACCTTGTTCGCAGTGTCGGCGGTCACGGGCGAATAGGTGGCCCGCAGTTCCACGGCAAACTGCCTCAGCCCCGGTTTGTCAGAAAGGAGGGTGACCAGGTAGTCGATCCCGTAGTCGAACCCGCTCTGGTCTTGAACCAACAGGTCTTCGCGCCCAGAAAGGAGAACATTCGTCAACGCACGCGCCCGCATCTCCGTAAATCGCGCTCGTTCGGTAGCATGTTCCGCCATGGTTCGCACCTACATTTGGAACTTGGAATTCTTTGACCTGTAATTCAGCGTCTTCCAATATGAACGCACTTCGGCCCACAGGATGGCGAGAGTTTCCGTATTCACAGGATGCGCCGTGGGTATGGAGGAGATCGGTCCTTTAACGTTGCCGTGCATTGAAACGATGTATGCCTCGCCAGCGGGCTCGTCTACGCCGATCAGATAGGCAGGTACCGGGCATCGTACCATTGCTTGCACGTCCTTCGCCTTGACGCCCACTTTGAGATCGAGCGACTTCTTTGTCCTTCCTTTCCGGGTGGCTTTCGCTGAGACGAGGAAGTAGGGCGGCGTCTTGTCGTTCGTCACCAACTCAACCAGGAAGTCAAAAACTCCGCACTTCTCGCCGAGCGGGTGGGGATCGAAAAAGGGCAACGGCCGCCCGCAAAAATCGGTAAGCTTCTCCGCGACAATGAACTCGCCCCGCTTCCCAATGTAGTCCTTCGCGTCCGCCATACCATTCTACCCGATTGATTGAAGCCGCGGGAAGGCGTCGCCCAAACCTCCAGACCTCGTGACGGTGGTTACGGTTTGCTATTGGGCCGGCGGCATCATAATAGAAGAGGGAGAGCGTTAATCGTATTCCCGAATCCGACGGCCAATGGCGTGGCCCAGCGCCTCGCGGACGCTTTCGATCGTGATGCGGTCGAACACCTGCTGAAAGAACCCGGCCACGATCATCCGCACCGCCTCGTTGCGAGTCAGGCCGCGGCAGCGGGCATAAAAAATCTGCTGGTCGTCGACGCGGCCCGCCGTCGCGCCGTGCGTGCAGATCACGTCGTCGGCCTCGATCTCCAATCCAGGAATCGAGTCGGCCCGCGCCGTCTCGGTGAGAATCAGGTTGTCGTTGCGTTGATAGCCGTTGGTTTTTTGAGCGCCGGGATCGACCTTGATCATCCCGCGCCAAACGAGGTGCGAATGATCTTGCAAGGCGCCTTTGTAGAGCAGGTCACTGCGGCAATGGGCCGCCCGATGATGCTGCAATGTGTGATAGGAAAGATGCTGCTTGCCTTCCGTGAACATCGCGCCGTTGACTTGCGTTTCGGCCCCCTCGCCGGCGAGCACCACGTGCTGGTTGACTTTGGCCAAGCGGCTTCCCAGGGCGCCAATGGTCCACTGCAACGCGGCGTCGCGATGCACCACGGCCCGCTGATGCGCGAAGTGCCAGGTGCCGGCGCCCCAGTTTTGCAGGTTCACGTAGCGCAGCTTGGCGCCGGAGCCGACGACGATCTCGATCGAGCCGCAGTGCAAGCTGGCCTGATCGTCGCCGGCCGTTTCGGCCAGCACGGTCGCTTCGGCCCCTTCTTCAAGCACGATCAACGCGTGACTGAGATCAACCCCTCCGGAGGCCAAGCCGGAAAACATGTGGAAAGGCTTTTCGACCCGCACGCCGCGCGGCACATACACCACGGCGCCGCCCGAAAAACAGGCGGCGTGCAACGCGGCGAATTTGTCGGCCCGAGCGTTGACGACCTTGAACAGATGGGGCCGCAGCAGGTCGGCATGTTCGGCCAGCATCTCGTCGAGATTGCCAAACAGCACGCCCTGCTTGGCCAGATCAGGATCGACGTCGTCTTCCACAGGCCGACTGTTGAGCGACACCGTTCGACCGGCCAGATCGACGCTCTCCGTCAGCAGAGCGGGCGGCAGGACCAGCCCAGGCACAAGGTCGACCGGCATGCCAAAACGGTCGAGCCTGAACAGCCGGATGTCGGTGCGCATCCACTCTTCGTCGCGGCGAGAGGGAAGCTCCATCTTCTCGAACGCTTCCCAGGCCGCCGTGCGTGTCTCGCTCAGCCAGATCGGCTCCTGCCGGCTGCTCAAGAAGGCGTCGAAGGCGTCGCGGGTAAAACCGCTTGTAGCTACGGTCTCAGTCATGGGCGTAACGATAGGCGTCAGGAATCAGGCTTCAGGCGCCGGAAGCAGGTCCTGAAGCCTGACGCCTGACGCCTGAAGCCTCTATCCTACCGAACCCTCCATCTGCAGCTCGATCAGCCGGTTCATCTCGACGGCGTATTCCATCGGCAGCTCTTTGACGAGCGGTTCGATGAAGCCGCTGACGATCATCGTGCTGGCCTCGGCCTCGGAAAGCCCGCGGCTCATCAGATAAAAGAGCTGCTCCTCGCCGATCCGCGAGACACTCGCTTCGTGGCCGATCGACACGTCCTGCTCGTCGATTTCGAGGTAGGGATAGGTGTCGCTGCGGCTGCGGGGATCGAGAATCAAGGCGTCGCAAACGACGGTCGACTTCGACTTTTTCGCGCCCGGCTCGACCTTGACCAGGCCGCGATAGCTCGCCCGGCCGCCGTTCTTGGAGATCGACTTGGAGATGATGCGGCCCGATGTGTTGGGGGCCACGTGGACCAGCTTGGCGCCGGCGTCCTGGTGCTGGCCGGCCGAGGCGAAGGCGATCGAAAGAATCTCGCCCCGCGCGCCCGGCTCCATCATATAGACGGCCGGGTACTTCATCGTCAGCTTGCTTCCCAGGTTGCCGTCGATCCATTCCATCGTGGCCCCTTCGTAGGCCATGGCCCGCTTCGTGACCAGGTTGTAGATGTTGTTGGCCCAGTTCTGAATGGTCGTGTATCGGCAGCGGGCATGCTTGTGGACCGCGATCTCCACAACGGCCGAGTGCAGGCTTTCGGTGGTATACATGGGGGCCGTGCAGCCTTCGACGTAATGCACTTGAGCGCCCTCGTCGACGATGATCAGCGTCCGCTCGAACTGGCCCATGTTCTCGGCGTTGATGCGGAAATAGGCCTGCAGCGGGAAGTCGATCTTCACGCCCTTGGGCACGTAGATGAACGATCCGCCCGACCAGACCGCCGAGTTCAAGGCCGCAAATTTGTTGTCGGTGGAGGGAATGATGGTGCTGAAATACTTTCGCACCAGGTCGGGATACTCGCGGACCGCCGAATCGGTGTCGGTGAAGATCACGCCCTGCTTCGACAATTCTTCGCGGAGCGAGCCGTAGACGACTTCGCTCTCGAACTGGGCCTTCACGCCGGACAAGAATTTCTTTTCGGCTTCGGGAATGCCCAGCCGATCGAAGGTTTTCTTGATTTCGTCGGGCACTTCGTCCCAGGTGCGCCCCTGCCGGTCCGACGGCTTGATGTAATAAAAGATGTCCTGGAAATTGAGGTCGATCTTGCCGCCCCAGCGCGGCATCGGCTTGGAGTTGAAGATTTCCAGCCCCTTCAGGCGGAAGTCGCGCATCCAGCGAGGCTCGCTTTTCATCTCCGAGATCTGGCTGACGATATCAGCGTCGAGCCCTTTGCGGCTCTTGAAGACGTATTCTTTTTCGTCGGTGTGGAAATCGTACTTGTTGATTTCGCTGAAGCCGACGTCGGTTGCTAGGTCAGTGGCCATGATGGTTCGTTTGTTCGGTTCGGTAGTTATTGCCCGTGCCTATTTTGGATTTTCGATTTTGGATTTTGGATTGCTGGAATCCAAAATCCAAAATCTCTCAGGCCACGGCTTCGGTCAGTTTGGTCATATCGGCCTCATCGGCGGCGGCCTCGGGATGGGCCGCGCGAATGCGGTCGTAGCCTTGTTGGTGCAATTCCGCGGCCAGTTCCGGACCGCTGCGCTCGTGGCCCGGCCCGCCCGTCTCGACGATCCGGCCGCCCAACATCACGTGCGTGTAGTCGGGCGTGTTGTGCTCCAGCAGCTTGTCGTGGTGCGTGATGATCAGGATGCCCATCTCGGCCCCGCCGATCTCGGCGATGCTCTGGCTCGCCAGTCGCACGGCGTCGACGTCCAGGCCGCTGTCGGTCTCGTCGAGAACGGCGAACTTCGGCCGGAGCATCGCCATTTGCAGGATTTCGGCCCGCTTCATCTCGCCGCCCGAAAAACCCTCATTGACATAACGACGTGCAAATTCGGGGTCCATGCGGAGCTGTTCCATCTTGGATTTCAACTCCTTGCGGAACTCGCGCATGGGAATCAACTCTTCGCCTTCCTTTCGTTCGGGCTTGCGGACGTTCGTCGTGGCATGCCGGAGGAAGTCGGCCATCTTGACGCCGGGAATCGCCATCGGCCGCTGGAAGGCCATGAACACGCCTGCCCGCGACCGTTCGTTCGGCTCCATGGCGAGCACGTCTTGATCATTGAGCATGATCGAGCCGCCGGTCACCTCGTAACCGGGATGGCCCATGATGGCGAAGCCCAGCGTGGTCTTGCCGGAGCCGTTCGGCCCCATCAAGGCGTGCGTTTCGCCGCGGCGAATCGTCAGATTCACGCCGCGCAAGATCGGCTTGCCTTCGACGGAGACGTGCAGGTCGGTGATTTTGAGTGTATCGGTCACTGCTTATTACCCCGTAATTTTCTGATGATCGAACAGCGGTTGTTTCTCTTCCACGTCCACGTAGCCCGAATGATGCGGGATCGGCAATTCGTCGTCGATCTTCAACATGGCCCCGTTGCCGCTCTTCTGCTTGGCAATCTTGTGCCCGCGAATCTTGTCTTGAATCCGCATCAGGCCCTCGAGCAACGCTTCCGGCCGTGGCGGGCAACCGGGCACATACACATCGACCGGAACCACCAGATCGACGCCTTTGCACACGTGGTAGCCCCACTTGAAGTACGGCCCGCCGCCGACCGTGCAGGCGCCCATGGCGATCACGAATTTGGGGTCGGGCATCAGGTTGTAGAGTCGCCGCACGCGGCTGGCCATTTTGTAGGTCACGGTGCCGGCCACAATCATCAAGTCGGCCTGCCGCGGCGTGGCGCGAAATGCGCCCGCGCCGAAGCGGTCCATATCGAAGCGGCTGGCGCCGGCGGCCATCATCTCGATGGCACAACAGGCCAGGCCGAAGGTCATCGGCCAGATGCTCGCCTGTCGCGCCCAGTTGATCGCCTGCTCCACCGAGGTGGTGATCACGTTCTCTTCAAAACGGCCTTCAATCCAGGGCTTGGTCATGTTTCTCGTATCCGAAAATCCGTGTTGAATTAGTTAGCTAAAATTCCGGCATGCCTCCTCGGCATCCGACATCTGGAATAATTCGTCCGCCAGTTGGGCTAACTGCTCGTCAGTTAGCGGCGTAAAATCCAAGTCGTCCTCGTCAATCGATGGCGTCCGGACTCGAACTTGGAACTCCTTTATTGCCACAATCTGTTCCGCACGCGATAGGCGGTCGAACGATTCGAGCAACTGTTGAACTGCCGCAGTCATTATTCTCTTCACCGATTAAAACCGCCCAGTGTAACCTTTCCTCAACTCGTTTCAAACTGGCAGCAGGAATGCCCTTCCAGCCGGCACTGCGACAGCCTCAAGGGCGAGGCCAGCAGCTCGGCAAACAACATCTTTTCGACTGCGCAAATACCACGATCTTTCTCGGCAAGCTCCGGATAGGGGCAATCGACCACGGTCAGCACCGGCAGACCACCGTTCGAGGCGACCTCCATCGGCACACGCCGCTCGGCAAACAGATCCTTCAGCGATTCCATCTTGGCCGACGGCGTGGCGCCCTTCACACGGCCGGCGTAAAATCGGGCCATCGCACTGGCCAAACGCTGGAACAACCCCCGGCGGATTTCAGGATCTTTGACCGCGCGAATTTCATCCCACAGCATGATCGCCAAGTCGCCGTAATTGTTGCCGATCTGCCGACGGGCCTTTTCGGTCAGCGAATAGCGGTGGCTTGGCCGTCCGCGACCCGCTTTGGCCGCTTCCCGCTCCACCAAGCCCTGCGTCATCAGCCGGCTCAATCGCTGCCGTGTCGCAGTCGCCGTAACTCCCATGTCATCAGAGAGTTGCGACACATTCATAGCGCCGGTCTGCCGAAGCAGATCAAGCAGTTGGGCGTCGGATGTTTCGCTGACAGTACTCATTAGCCGCACTCGCTCAATTGGCTGAACTAAGGGAATCATAGCTATTAACACATATTTGGCAACCCAATATGCGAAAAATACCGCCGGGTGTTCCAAGGGAGTGCCGCGGGAATGACCTTTGCGGCTCCTGAATTTAGGTTTCCAAAACGGAGGAGCGAGCAATGGCACACGCGAAAACCACTACGGTTATGGCAAAAGAGGCACGCCAGGAACTTGATCAGGAAGAGCGGTTGGAAGAAGAAGCGATGGCGGCCCGGCACCGCCCCGATGAACGGGCCCCGGACGAACCACCCGATCCCGGCGCTGCCGGCGACGTTCATGCGGTCGGCGCAACGGGCGGCGGCTCCGCCGTTGGAGGGCTGGGTGGCACGAACGTCGGCGGGGGCAGCCCGGAAAACGCCGACATCGACGCCGCAGCCGGCAGCAGCGCATTCGACGTGGCGGCAGACGCCGACGAGGAGGATGCCTACACCGGCATCGCCGGCGGCGCGGTGGGTGGCACGCCGGCCGGCAAACGGACCAGAGGGGGCCGCACCCACGGCGGAATCGCGCCCGGCGGCGTGCATCGAGGCGATAGCACCGTTGGCGGCGAACCGCGTCGAGGCGATGCGGGTTCGTGAACCCGCCCCCCCGCGCTGTGTAATGCGCAGATAGAAATGTCCCCTTAAGGCGCAGGTAGAAATGTCCCCACAATCACCTCTTCAAAGGAGGTGTTCATGGAGACAATTCGGATGAGCGGCAAGGAGCGGCGTCGTTTGGAGGTTCTAAGTCGGGTGAA
>DATKRK010000048.1:0-13634 GCA_035532215.1 Pirellulales bacterium
CGCAGATCGCTGTTGAAGTACAGCATCAGGATGGCGATCAGCATCAGCACGCTGCCCAGCAGCGTGTAGAGGAAGAACTTGATGGCGGCATACTCGCGGCGGGGTCCGCCCCAGACGCCGATCAGGAAGTACATCGGCAGCAGCATCACTTCCCAGAACACGTAGAACAGGAAGAAGTCGAGCGCCAAGAACACGCCCAGCATGCCCGTCTCGAGCAGCAGGTAGAGAATGCAGTACGCCTTGACGTGCTTGTTGATCGGCCAACTGGCGCCCATCGCCAGCACGCTCAAGAACGAAGTCAAGAGCACCAGCGTGAAGCTGATGCCGTCGACGCCCATCAAGTAATAGATGTTGAACGAGGGAATCCAGGGCAGGCTGAAGGCGTCCTGCATTTCGGAGGCGCCTTTTTCGAACTGCCCTTGAACGCCGCCGCCCATGACCATGAAGACCGTGAGCAGAAACACGGCGACCGTGATGAACAGACTGACCAGCTTGACCAGTTCCGGCTTATCCTTCGGAAAGACCGGCAACATCAGCGCCAAAGCGCCGGCGGCCGGCAGGAAGACGATCAAACTGAGCAAAATATGCGGTTCCATGGTGCGCCTAAGGGTTATCTCGCCGAGGCAAAGTTAATCAGGACGAAAAGAGCCACCGTGCCAATCACGATCAGCATCACGTATTGCCGCAGCTTGCCGGTCTGCAAGCCGCGGAGCGAAGTTCCGAGCGAATAAATCCAAGCCGCGGCCAGATTGACCAGCCCGTCGACGAAGTAGCGATCGATCAGGTCGTCGATGCTGGCCAGTTTGCGCGTCCAGCGGGCCGTGTTGTCGATGAAGCCGTCGATCACGCGCCGATCGAGCGAGGCGATCAGAAACGCGATGAAGTAGCAGGGACGCACGAACAGGAAATCGTACAACTCGTCGAAAAACCACTTGCCGATCAGGAAGCGGTAGATGGGCAGGAACTGCTGCTTGACGTCGGCCGGGTTCAGCCAGCGGACGCCGTAGAACACCGTGGCCAGCAGGAAGCCGCCCAGCGCCGTCGAGAAGGCGTACAGCGTGGCCGGCACGTGGATGTCGTGCGAGTGGCTGGCGTGCTCGTTGGGATACGCGAGGCCGGCCAACAGCACGCCTGCGCCCGTTTCGCCCGCGGGCCGGGCCTGTTCGAGCAGGTTCTGCACGCCCAGGCCGCCGACGAGCGGAACCCAATCGGGAACCGTGCAGCCGACCAGGGCCGCGAACACGGCCAGCACGATCAGCGGGCGGTACATGACCTTGGGCGATTCGTGGGCGTGCTCGTAAATGTGATGATCGCGCGGCTCGCCGGCGAACGTCATGTACCAGAGGCGGAACATGTAGAAGGCCGTGATCGCGGCGCCGCCCACCGCCGTGTAGAAGAAGATCGAGCCGTGCAGGGGGTTCGATTGCGAGAACGACAGCGCCTGGGCGACAATGGCGTCTTTCGAGTAATAGCCGCTGAAGCCGAAAACGAACGGCACGCCGGCGCCGATGATCGCCAAACAGCCGACGAGCATCGTATAGCCGGTGTAGGGCATCTTCTTGAGCAAGCCGCCCATCTTCGGCATTTCGTTCGTGTGGGTGGCGTGGATCACCGAGCCGGAGCACATGAACAACAGGCTCTTGAAGAAGGCGTGCGTGAGCAGGTGGAACAAGCCGGCGGCCCAGCCGCCAACGCCCAGGGCCAACATCATGTAGCCCAACTGGCTGACGGTCGAATAGGCCAGCACGCGCTTGATGTCGGTGGCCGTGATGGCGATCGTGGCCGCCAGAAATAGCGTGATGCCTCCGGTGTAGGCGATGACCAGCAGCACTTCAGGGGCAAAGGCCGGAAAGAAGCGGCCCACCAGGTAGACGCCGGCCGCGACCATCGTCGCCGAGTGTACGAGCGCCGAGACGGGCGTGGGGCCTTCCATGGCGTCGGGCAACCAGACGTGCAACGGGAATTGCGCGCTCTTGCCGACGCAGCCGCAGAAAATGCCGACGCCGGCGATCACCAGCAGCCAGTAGCCGTACCGCTGCTCGCGCCAGGTCGGAATGCGCGATTCGATTTCGGAGGCGGCGGCGCCGGGCGCCAGCCGCGCGGGGTGCTTGAAGGCGATTTCTTCGACCGCGTCGAAAGCCGCCGCGCGGACCATGCCATCGGGGACGGTCAAGGCGTGGCCGTTGGCCGGGTCGCGGACCTGGCTGAAAATGCCGCGTTCGATTTGGCCGTCGGCGTTCTTTACGTCGCCGAAGGCGAACGTGCCCAGGCTGCCCCAGAGGGCCATCAAGCCGACGATCATGCCAAAGTCGCCGATGCGGTTGACGATGAACGCCTTGTTGGCGGCGTTCGAGGCGCTCTTGCGCTCGATGTAAAAGCCGATCAGGAAGTAGGAGCAGATGCCCACCAATTCCCAGAACACGAACACCATCGCAATGTTGCCGGCATACACCAGGCCCAGCATGCTGAAGCAAAACAGCGACATGTATTGGAAAAAGCGGTGAAAGCGGCCGCGGCGATGCAGGTGCTGGCCATCGGCGAGCGTCACCTCGTGATCGGTGACGTCGTGCAGCTCGTCGTGCATGTAGCCGAGGGCGTAAAAGTGAATGCAGGTGCCGATCAGCGTGACCATCGCGAACATGCCGACGGTCAGGGCGTCGATGTAGTAGCTGATCGTGATCTTGAGCGAGCCGAACTGCCCGAGCGTGTAGAGATCGTTGGTGTAGGCGCGCGGCGATTCGTCGTGGCCGGCGGATTGCTCGGCGTGTTCCGCGGTCGCGGCTTCCGCCGCGGCATGTTCGGTTTCGCCATGTTCGGTTTCCGCAGCGGCGACGGCGTGCGCCTCGGCGCCGTGTTCGGCCGGCTTGAAGCCGTAATGTCCGAACCAGAAAATCAGCGCCAGCCAAGAGCACACGGCGCCAAAAAGGATTGCGGACGTCGCCAAGTAGCCCGCCCCGAGGCCGTGCTTGCCCATCCGCGGGCCGAACAGCACGATCAGCGTGAAGGAAGCCAAGGGCAGCAGCCAGGCGATGCCCAGAAGCGTCGGCAATGCAGTGGAGAGGTCCATTAGCCCTTCAACTCGTCGGCCCGATCGACGTCGACCGTCGAATGGTTGTTGTAGAAATTCAGCGTGATGGCCAAGGCCACGGCGGCTTCGGCCGCGGCCAGCACGATCACGAACAAGGCGATGAATTGGCCGTCCAGCCCCAGGCTGCGTCCGGGCGCCGTGGTGAGAAACTTGCTCGACAGCGCGACGAAGTTGACGTTGGCGCCGTTGAGCACCAGTTCGACGCCCATCAACACGCCCAGCGCGTTGCGCTTGGTCGCCATCGAGACCACGCCACAGACGAACATGATCGCGCCGACGGCCATGAAGTGCGAGATGCCGACAGGTTCCATGCTTGGTAAACCTCTAACTCGTCGCGCGGCGCTTGGTGCGGGCCAGGTAGGCCGCGCCGACGAGCACCACGAGCAAGTGAACCGAGACGATTTCGAACGGCAATAAATATCCGGACATGCCGGGCTGCAATTCTTTGGGCGCCCCTGCGAGCTTGTCGACGCGCACGCCGAGCAGGCCCATGCCCAGCCGCGTGGCGGTATCCGGCTGTGCGCCGGGCTCGGCCGATTCGGCAAGTTCAGCCGATTCGGCCTCGGCGGGAGCGTTGGTCCACTCGCGAATGCTGAACGAGGCCGGAATCAACAGCGCCAACAGCGAACCCGACACGAGCGCGGCCAGAATCCAATCGCCGCCGCGCGTCTTCATCGAAATGAAAGGGCCTTGGGCCGTCAGCATCACGCCGAACACCAGCAGCACGAGCGTGCCGCCGACATAGATCATCAGTTGCATGGCGCCGACGAAATCGGCGCCTGCCAAAAAGAACAAACCCGCCGTGGCGCCGAGCGAAAAGACCAGATACAGCGCCATGCGAACGATGTTGCTCGACAGGACCACCATCACGGCGAACCCGCAGGCCAACAGCGAGAACAGCAGAAAGAAGAAGGTATGCCAGTTCACGCTTAATGCCCTCCTCGGGCGAGAGTTTTGGGTTCAAGGGCCTGCCGTGTGGCGACCTGCATGCGGCTGTCGCCAGACACGAGGCCGGCGGTTGTCAGTTGCTTGGGTCGCGCGCTCGCCGTCTTCTCTTCAGACTCAGCCTCTTCCGGCTCGGCCGCTTCCGGCGCCGGCGATTCGGCGGCGGGCGCGGGTTCGCTGGCGACAATATAGCGCTCGCCATACGGCTTGCGCATGCTGGTCACGCCCCCCGGAAAACTGTAAGTCCAGACGACGGCGCCCAGGAACATGACCGCGGCGATCGGCGTGCAGTATTTCAAACAGGTCTTCATCACCTGATCGATGCGCAGCCGCGGCAGCGTCCAGCGCACCCACATCATGAACGTGACCCACAGGCAGCACTTGAAGATGAAGTTCAGCATGCCCAGAAAGTTACCCAGATAGCCGAGCACGGGATGAACCGAGTGCTTCAGCCCGAGCCATTCAGTGATCGGCAGCGGGCCATTCCAGCCGCCGAAGAACAAAATGGCGGCCAGACCACTGACGGCGAACATCGAGCCGTACTCAGCCATGAAGAAGAAGCTCCAGCGCAACCCGGAGTATTCTGTATGGAACCCGGCGACCAATTCGCTTTCGGCTTCGGCCAAGTCGAACGGCGCGCGGTTCACGCTGGCCAATGCACAGGTGAAATAGACCCAGAAAGTGATGAAGGTGAACGGGTCGTGGAAGATGAACCAGTTGGTGAACAGGCCCTCTTGCATGCGGCCGATTTCAACCAGGTCCATCTTGCCGGCGACCAACACGGGCACGACGACGCACATGCCCATCGGCACTTCATAACTGACCACCTGCGCCGCTTCTCGCATGCCGCCGAACAGCGACCACTTCGAGGCCGACGAATAGCCGGCCAGGATGACGCCGAACACCTCGAGCCCCATCACGGCCAGAATGAAAAACACGCCGACGTTCAGATCGACGGCCACCCAGCCGTCGCTGAAGGGCAACGCGAAATACGCACAAAACGACGCACAAAAGCTGATGTAGGGCGCCAGGCGGAACAACAACCCGTCCGCCCCTTCGGGCATCAGGTCTTCTTTGGTGATCAGCTTCAAGCCGTCGGCCAGCGTTTGCAGCCAGCCGAACTTGCCGCCCACGCGCGTCGGACCGAGACGGTCTTGAATGCGACCGGCCACCTTGCGTTCCAGCCAGATGAAGACCAAAGCGCCTACGGCGACGACCTGAATCAACAACGCGCAGTGGATCAGTGCGGCCAGCAAATAGGCCAGCCACTGCGGCACGTATTGGGCAAAGAACTCAGCCACGCTTGCGCTCGCCGTCGTTGGGGAAATTCAAGATCGTGAAATATGGCACAAACAGCGGTCGATTTACAAGCCCCTCGGACGTTATTTATGGTTTGGGACTTCCCTATTCGCTCAGGTTATTAAATAGGGATTCCGGCGGTGCGAGAATAGAGCATCGGACTCGCTCATCGCGACTCACCACAGGCGGGTCACTCCATACAGATCGATCGCTGCGTCGGCGCTCACCACGGAAATCTGTTCCGCGATTGCCTGCGAGACGATCATCCTGTCGAAAGGGTCTTTGTGGTGCATCGGCAATGAAGCCAGGATTGCAGCGTGTCGAACTTCGATCGGCAGAACCGAAAAGTCGTTGCCCTCGATTCCTTCCATGAAGAACTGCTCGAACGGCGCCGTCAGAGCGTATTTGTTGAGGCTCACCTTGATGGCGATTTCCCAATAACTGGCCGGACTGACGACGATCTCGTTGGTCGGTTCGGCGATGAGCGTCAGGGCGGCGGCACTCAACTGCGAGTCCTTCGTGACGAACCATAGGAAGGCATGCGTATCGAGCAACAGCCTCACGGCATGTACTCGCTAAAGCCCTCGAGATGCTCTTCGTCCTCGACGAGCAAGTGAATCATCCCCTTGCAGTTGCCGGGCGCACGAGGCTTCGGCTGCCTGGCCGGTTCGCTCACCAACTTCGCCACCGGGCGCTGGTTCTCGGTGATGATCACCACTTCACCGGGCGCCAATTGATGGATCAACTCCTTCAGCTTGGCCTGCGCCTCATCCACTGAGATTGTCACCGACATTGAATCCTCCCGCACTTTCGACCCGTCAGCGGTCGATCTCGCCCATCACGATATCCAGCGAACCGACGATCGCCGGCACGTCCGCAATCAGGCAGCCGCGGCAGATCTCGTGCGTCACCGACAAGTTACAGAAGCAACTGCTGCGCGCTCGGGCCCGCCAAGGGATCGGCGAGCCGTCGCTCACGATGTAAAAGCCCATCTGGCCCCGCGGGGATTCGGTTTCCAAATACGCCTCGCCCTTGGGAAGCTTCTCGTTGAGCTTCAGCGGAATGTTGTGCGAGCCTTGGGCCGTGCTGTAACGATCGATCGCCTGGCGGACCAAGTCGATCGACTGCATGACTTCGAGCATCCGCACATAGAACCGGTGCCAGCAGTCGCCCAGCACGGCCGATGCGGGCACCGGCGGATAATCGTGATCTTGCGGATAATGCCCGTCCTTCTCGACGATGATCTCGAAGGCGTAGCCGTCGTACATTTCGGTATAGCGGTCTTCGCCGTCGCGGCGCAGATCCCAATCGACGCCGCTGCCGCGCAGCACCGGGCCGGTGCAACCGTAACTCACGGCCATTTCGGGCGAGAGCACGCCGATGCCGGCCGCGCGGCGAACGAAGATCGCGTTGCTGGTCAGCAGCGTGTGACACTCGTTAATGATCGGCGTCAATTGATCGAGGAACTGTTCGCACTGCTTCAGCCAGCCGGGCGGCAGGTCGTGCGTGGCGCCGCCAACCGTCAGGTAGCTATAGGTCAGCCGGGCGCCGCAGGCCATCTCGAACAGGTCGAGAATCTTTTCGCGTTCACGAAAGGCGTACAAAAAGGGGCTGAACGTGCCGAGATCGAGCCCGTAAGCGCCCATGCCCACCAGATGGCTGGCGATGCGGCCCATCTCGGCGATGATCACTCGCAGATGCTTGGCCTTTTCGGGCAGCTCGAGCTTCATCAGCTTTTCGACCGTCAGAGCCCAGCCGAGATTCATGTTCATGCCGGCCAGATAGTCCATCCGGTCGGTGTAGGGAATCCACTGCTTGGGCGTCAGGTTCTCGCCGATCTTTTCGGCGCAGCGGTGCAAGTAGCCGATATGAGGCGTGACTTCCGAGACGATTTCGCCGTCGGTCCTCAGCACCAGCCGCAGCACGCCGTGCGTGCTCGGGTGCTGCGGACCCATATTCACCAACATTTCGTCGGTGCGAACGTCGAACTCTATAATCCGGGGATCGTCTAAATGCGTCGCCATCGAATGCGATTTCCTGTTGCGCCAGGCCGCCGCCTTGCGGCCCAATCGCCTCTATCTGTTGCGGATGCCGTGATACTCAAGGGGCATCTCGTAATCTTTTCGCAAGGGGTGGCCGACCCAATCTTCGGGGCACAAGATGCGCCGCAGATTGGGATGGCCCGTGAAATACACGCCGCACAAATCGTAAACTTCGCGCTCGTGCCAGTCGGCCGTGCCCCACAGGCCGCTGACCGTGGGAACTTCCGGCAGCTCGCCCGCGACGCCGTCGCGCCAGCGCGGCAGCATCACCTTCAGCACCAGGCTCGTCTTGTTGGGCAAGCTCCAGAGGTGATACACGACCTCCAGGTGCGGCTCCCAGCCGGTTTTGCTCGCCTTTTTAGGATCGGGCTCGAAGTAATCGACGCCGCTGATGCAGTTCAACATATTGAACCGCAGCTTGGGATCGTCGCGCAAATAGCGGCAGACTTCGAGCAGGCCGTCGGGCGAAACTTCGATCCAAGGATCGAGCGCTTCGAGATTGGCGCCCGTGATCTTGTCGCCGAACTTCTTCTTCAACTGATCCAGAAAGGCCTGGCCGCTCATTCAATCGTCTCTGTTGTTGTCTCTGTAGGTCAGGCTTTCCAGCCTGACGCCCGTCAAGTAGGTCAGGCTTTCCAGCCTGACTTCGTCAAAGCAGGCGGGGCTTTTAGCCCGACGTCGTCAGGCTCGAAAGCCTGACCTACGGAAAGCCTGACCTGCGTCTTGCTCTTTTAGGCGACGAGCGCCGGCTGCTCCTCGGTGATCGTCGGCGGCTCGCCGCGTACGCGAAGAGCGCGCTGTTCGCTCACGGCGCGAACCCAATCCAAATCTCCCCGGCGCCAAACATAGGCGAAACCGACCAGCAACACCGCGAAAAACACGCCGATATCGACGATCGAAGCAAATGCCAAGTTGCGCGAGGAGCTTTCAATTTGCCGCACGTTGGCGACTTTGCCCGCCGACGCATCAGGGACCGTCGCATTGGGCACGCCCAACTGCCGATAGATTTCCTTGGCCTGCGGCGAGAGTTCGGGCGCGCCCGAGGCTACAACGACCTTGTCTTCGAAACCCGGGTCCATCAAATGCGTGGCCTTGCCGAACACCGTGGCCCAGGGAAAGAAAAAGGCCACTTCGACGTCGAAGATGATGAACAACAGCGCCACGACATAGAACCGCAGGTCAAACTGCACGAAGCTCGAGCCAATTGTCGGCTCGCCGCACTCGTACACGGCCAGCTTTTCGGGGTTCGGCGCCTTGGGCCGCAGAAACTTGCCCAACAGCAAGTTCACGAACAAGAACACGAAGCCGACCGATGCAAACAACGCCAGATAGGCGACAATAACGGTGGGAGACATGCAGGACAGCCGGCTGAAAGACTACTCGTCGGAAGGCCGCGATGAAGACCAAAAAGAAGGTCTACTGAGGCTACATTCGCGACATTGTAGGCCAAGCGCGGGCGATTGCAACCCTACCGCAAGGCTGCCGGATTATTCGCCGCCCGCGTCTAAATGCGTGGAGGGACGGGCGCCTTCGCCCGTCGAGACTTGACGACTACAGACGGGCGGGGGCACCCGTCCCTCCCTCGCTACAGACGGGCGGGGGCGCCCGTCCCTCCCTCACTGGCGGCAGAAGGCGAACTATCGGCGGTCAGCGGCTGACGCCCGCGAAAGCCGGCATCGAGATCGTGCCAGAACAAGACTTCGGGTTCGCCCAGTTTCCAGCACAGATAAACCGGCTTGCCGTCGAGCATGGCGGGAAAATCGACCAAGCCCTCAGGGCCGTTCTTGGGGTCAACCCCCAACTCGCGTAGCTCCTCGACGTATTCCTGTAAACGCTCGCTGTCTTTTTCCAGTTCGGCTTCGACGTGGGCCAGCTCTTCGCCGTAAAGATCGCGCGTGCCGCGTTCCCGCCCGGCAAGCAAGGTGGAGAGCCGCTCGCGGCGCTCGATCACGTCGCGAGAAAGCCGGGCCAAATCAGAGGCAATGGCTCGCACCAGCGGCAAGGCCGCATTGGCCTGCTCGACCGTGAACAGCTTGCGCTTTCCCCAAGATCTCGGCTTCATCGGAATTACCTCACTGGTTGGGACCGCCGTGAACGGGCTCGGCGATGACCTTCGACCCTGCCACGGCGGTCGGGTTGAGCGTCGCGCGCCCCCAGGCCACTTCAACCGGCAGCCGCGAGAAATCGACGATGCATCCGTCGCGGCTGTAGCAGCTCAGATCGTGCGTCGCCCCCATGAAAATGCAATCGACCGGGCACGGCTCGACGCACAGCGCACAAAACATGCACTTCGTATAGTCGATCGTGAAACCGGTGACCTTGAAGCCCTTGCCCTGCGTCACGCGCTCTTTGCCGATGTAGATGCAATCCACCGGGCAAGCTTTCGCGCACTGATCGCACGCAATGCAGGTCGTCAGATCGTAGCGGTGGAAGCCTCGATACCGCGGCGCCACGGGCACCGGCAGCTCGGGATACTCGAAATGTTCGGTGAACGTTTTCCGCTGGGGATCGTAAGTCTTCAGCCAGTACCGCAGCGTCACCTGCAGGCCCTGGCCGACGGTCTTGACCGCATCCCAGATATCACGAAACCACTCGAGCATCGCTTGTGTTTCCAGGGCTGAAGAGTCGACTTGCGATTCGCCGCGCCGCCCGTCGCGAGGCTCGGCCCAATAGCTCGCGCGGCTCGGCGCAACAACAACCTTGCCGGCGCCTGATCGAATTATAGGCAGGGCGCCTGCGGCCGCAAGCCGCTCGCTTTGTAATTCGAACGAACATGCGTTAGCTGCACGCGGCGCCTTGATTCAGCAGAGAGCATTGAGGACAGCGGCATCCTGCTCTCAGGCAGTTGCGGTGCAGGGTTCCGCCAGGCACAACGAGCCAGAGACGTCTCCGCGGCGCCGCGATGGGCGTCGACTTGTCCTGCTCTTGCCAGCATGCCCGCGGCGGGCGCGGTACGCGTCTGAACTCCCCCGTGGGCGGCCCGATTGCAATTTGCGGGGATGTCCACTCGCCGCATTAAAAAATCTTGCCTTCTACCGAGAATCGCCGGCCATTCTTTCCGACACGGCCGCTGCCCGCCCCTGCCTGGCATTTCAGTGCAGCGAAGAACAGGCTCTTGCTGCGCGCCACTTTTCGCAAGGCGTTGAAATCAAATACCTTATGTCGATCCTTGCAACTCTCGCGACGGGCAGGCGTCGGGCGAGCGTCTTGGCAATGGCTTCAGCCCCGCAAACTTTTGTGCCATCCGTTCGAAAAAATGGATCAACGAAGGCAAGGATTAGCTTGACTCCCATTAGCCGGAACGTAAAGTGAAATGAGGAAACTTCCTGCGCGCTCGCCGATGCTTTGAGAAGCCGACTGCTACGAGAAGGAAGATTGAGCGTAACGGAAGAGCTGACCACTGGTTCGCCCCCCAGGTCCAAGGAGGACGCTCCCAACGGAAGGTTCCGGTCACGAAGCGAAGGAATAGGCGATGTTGGTTTTATCCCGCAAGAAGAACGAAAGTATCGTAATCAACAACGACATTACGATTGTCGTCGTTGAAATCCGCGGCGACAAGGTCCGGCTCGGAGTGGAAGCTCCCAAGGAAGTTCCCGTGCATCGTAGGGAGGTCTACGACGCCATTCATCGCGCTAACGGCGCGGCGGAAGGAACGGCCCCCGAGGGCAAGGCTCCCGCGCCTTCGGATACGAGCGACGCGTAGTCGGTCCATTTCTCGCGCGCGATTTCGCGTCGGCGGCGCGATCGCACGCTCGTTGACGAACGAGTTTTCGAAGCCATTCTCTTGGCCGCCTTCTCTTTTTTTATTTCGTCGCTTGCCGTCGGCTGAGCTGGCGGGCGCGGTTCTGCAACTTGCGCCGTTCGCGCTGCATTTGCTTCAGCGGCGGGGGTGCAAAGTTTTCGGCCCCTTGACGAAAGCCCGCCGCGGCCAGTATATAGCGTTCTGGCCGCGAGGTATTCCTTCGCTTTCCGGCCCCGTCGTCTAGCCAGGTCTAGGACACAGGCCTTTCACGCCTGCGACACGGGTTCAAATCCCGTCGGGGTCATTTGTTGCGCGCCTGCTCGCGCCGCCAAGTTTCAAGTTGGCGAGCATTTGCTTGAGCTGCGGCAACGTTTCGGAGACGGCCGCCTCGCCGGCTTCGGCCAGTGCTTCGGCGCAGCCGAAATCGGCGAAGTCGAAAGGACTGGCGTCGGGCGCGATCAGCAGATCGATCGAGTTCGATTGCAGAGCGGTCAGCCCGAAGGCCTGCACTTCGCTGACTCGCAGCAACGTTTCCAGCAGCCCCGGCCCCCGCGCCTTCAAGAGCGGCCCGCCGGCGCCAACGCCGAAATCGGCCGGCAGCTTCGACGTGACGTCGATGCCGACGACGAAATCGGCGCCGAACTCGGGCAGCACGTCGCCCGGCAGGTTGTTCAGCACGCCGCCGTCGACCAGTTCCAGGCCGTCGCGGCGAATGGGCCGCGAAAAATAAGGCAGATTGATGCTCTCCATCACGGCGTGAATGCAATCTCCGCGGTCGCGCACCACCTGCTTGCCGCTGACCAGGTCGACCGCCAGCACGCACAGCGGAGTCGGCAGTTGCTCGAGCCGCGTATCTTGCAGGTAGGGACGTAACATGGCGTCCCAGGCGCTGCGCCAATACTTCCACCACAGATACCACCGGGCCCCTTTGGGAAGCATGCTCGCCCAGCGCGGAGGGCGGAGCACGCGCTGGAACTCGCGAAGCGCGTCATCGGGCCGCCAGCCGCCGGCATAGGCCAGGCCCATTAAGGCCCCGACGCTGGTTCCGGCGACCACATCGAAATGAATGCCCTCGCGGTCCAAGACCCGCAGGGCGCCCAAATGGGCCAATCCGCGGGCGCCTCCGCCCCCTAGGGCGACTCCGAGCCGCGTACCGCGCAAATGGTGGACCAGCCGCTGGATGCCTTGCCGGCTGCGCCACGATGCGTGCGACAGGTCGTCGCTCAAGTTCACCTTGAAGTCCAGCCTCGCGATCGGCAAATCGTCGGGCCGCCGCGGCGAGAAGCGCTCTTTGGAGTTCAGCAGCCAGACGATGTGTACGCGGCTGGCCAGCCGCGGTGCGAAAGCCACTAGCCGGCGCAACCGCTCGATGGCAGCCTCGGCGAAGCGCGACTCGACGAGCCACCAAATCTCGTCGCAAGGGGCCAGAAGCTGCGACAACTCGGCCTCGGTCCCTGGAGTCAGTTCGACGAGCACGCGGTCGTGGCTGCGAATCACCTGCTGGATGCGTTCGTGGACCAATCTCACCCGATCGGCGGTCGATTCCGCGGCCGGGATGCGTTCGACCAGGTATTGCCCCTCGGCCGCCCAGGCTTCGCGGCGATCGGTAAGAATCTCGATCGATTCGTTTTGCGCGATCAAGGCCGCCGCCAAGGGGCGAATCAGCCCCTGGGTGCGGGCCGATGTATTGACCATGCCGACGACGATCGGCCGCTCGCGACGCCGGCGCCGCGTCATCGCCAATCGCAACCGCCGCTCCAAGACTCGGCTGAGGTTGGCGGCAAACGCGGGCGCCGTCAGCAGCAAGCGGTTGAACCGCTCGCGATCCAATTCGAGCAGTTGGCTATCGACCGCCGCCGTGATGGTCGCCGACCGCACGTTTTCGCCCAAGAGCGCCATGTCGCCAAAATGGTCGCCAGGCCCGAGAATCTCCAGCAGCCGTTGCGGCGCCCCCGCTTGCGAGAGCGTGACCCGCACCCGGCCCGCAGCGATCACGTACATGCTTTGGCCAGGCTCGCCTTGGCGCAGAATGACGTCGCCCGCCACGAACGAAACCGGCCGCAGCGCATCGATCAGATAGCGAATTTGGGCATTGTCCAGCCCCTGGCACAACGGGCTGTAACGCAACAGCCGCTCGATCGACAAGGTGGGCTCAGCGATATAACGTCTCCCAAGCGGCGTTCTCATGGCCCCGCGTAGACGCGGCGCCTTGCCGCGTACGCAAAAACTGCGTAGACGCGGCATCTTGCCGCGCTGGCAAAAGCGGCAGGGATGCCGCTTCTACTAATATAGGATATCGGATGCCGCGACTTTTGGCGCCGCCACGCCTGCAGATTGCCTGGCTCGGCCGGCGGCGTCAAGCGCAAGGGCGGGCGGTAGTGATACCATTTGACCGAATGTAAAGGAGCTTCTCTGTAGACAAAATGGTTGGACCAGTCGCCCGCGTCTGGCGCGGATTACCTTTGAAATCAGGGGGTAATCCTTTTTCTCAGGCAGTGCCGCAACGAGAGGACTGGTC
>DATKRK010000049.1:0-20276 GCA_035532215.1 Pirellulales bacterium
CGCGGTCGAAACCGGCCGTCGTCTCGAAGCACGATGCCAGCGTCCGCCCCAGCCGCTCGCCTTCTTGATGCGAGGCGACGATGATGCTAGCACGCATCGGAACACCCCCTTTGTCAACTGCCTTCTCGGTTCCAAGACCCAGAGGAGGGTCACGAACGGCAACCGCGTTTATAAGCGAATCCGAGTTCCGATGCAAGAAAAAAGCGGATGGATTTCGCTTCGGAGGGGAGGCCGGGGGCTACTCAGCGGAATCAGGACGGATAGCATTAAAGGATGATCGTCGTCGCGCCGCTGTTCGCGTTCTTCAACCATCCCTTCATGCTGCTGTGGCTGGCGGCGACGGCGGCTCCGTTGGTGATTCATTTGCTGAATCGCCGCAAGCACCGCGAAATGCCGTGGGCGGCGATGCAGTATCTGATGGCCGCGATCCGCAAAAGCTCGCGGCGCGTGCGGATCGAGCAATGGCTGCTGTTGGCCCTGCGGATGTTGATTGTCGCGCTGTTGACGTTGGCCATCGCCGAGCCGGTGCTCGAGCACGCGGGCATGACGCGGGTTGCGGGCGGGCGAACCCACAAGGTGCTGGTGATCGACGGATCGTACTCGATGGCGTACCGGGCAGCCGATCAGAGCCGCTTCGAGCGGGCCAAGACGTTGGCCGCGCGAATCGTCGACGAAAGCCGCCAAGGCGACGGCTTTACGCTGGTGCTGATGGCCTCGCCGCCGCGCGTGCTGGTCGGCACGCCCGCCTTCGAGCCGCGGCAGATCCTGGCGGAGATCGAGCAATTGAACTATCTCGACGGCGGCGCCGATCTGCGGGCGACTCTGGACAAAGTGCAGGAAATCCTGGACGACGCGCGCCGCGATCAGCCTCGGCTGGCCCGCGAAGAGATCTATTTCCTCACCGACTTGGGCCGCAACACCTGGGCGCCCGAGTTGGGCGGCAAGGAGGCGGAAGAGGAGTTTCGCCGCCGCAGCCAACAAATCGCCGGTTCGGCCGCGGTGGTGGTCGCCGATCTCGGCCAGAAAGACGCGGAGAACGCGGCGATCGTGTCGTTGGCCGCCGTCGAGCCGTACTTGACCGTCGCGCGCGAGGTGACGCTCGAGGCCGAAGTGCGCAATTTCAGCCGGCAAGAGCGGCGCCAACTCGGCCTCGAGCTGTACGTCGACGAGCGCCGGGCGGGCGAAACGAAGCTCGATCTGGAACCGGAAGGCGACGCCACGGCGAGCTTCTCGTATCGCTTCGATTTGCCCGGCGAACACAAGGTCGAAGTGCGGCTGGCGCCCGATCTGCTCGACGTCGACAATCATCGCTGGCTGAGTTTGCCGGCCGAGCGGCAACTGCGCGTGCTGTGCGTCAACGGGCGGCCCTCCGGCGGCGCCTTTCAAGGCGCGACCGATTACCTTGCGGTCGCCCTGTCGCCCGGCGGCCCGACCGACGACCGCGCCGCGGTACGGCCCGAAGTCGTTCCCGAGACCGCGCTGGTGGAACTCGACCTGGAACAGTACGACGCGGTCTTTTTGTGCGATATCGGGCAATTCACGGCGAACGAAGCCCGCGTGCTCGAAGCCTACGTGAAGCAAGGCGGCGGGCTGATTTGCTTCTTGGGCGAGCAAGTGCAGGCCGAGAGCTACAATCGGCAGCTTTCGCCCGCGGGCCTCGGCGTGCTGCCGGTGCGGCTGGGCGACGTCGTCGAGGCCGATCCGCCCGCGTTTTTCGATCCGCTGGGCTACGCGCATCCGCTGGTGGCGCCGTTTCGCGGCCGCGATCGCGCCGGGTTGCTGACCACGCCCGTCGAGCGTTACTTCAAGCTCCTCAAACCCGCAGACTCGACGGCCAAAGTCGCGTTGGCCTTTGCCAACGGCGACCCGGCGATCGTCGAGCAAAAAGTCGGCCGCGGGCGGTCGATCGTCGTGGCGACCTCGGCCGATCGCACGTGGACGGCCATGCCGCTGGGTCCGAGCTACGTGCCGATCGTGCAGGAATTGCTGGCGGAATCGGTGCGCGGGCGGTTCGAGCAGCGGAATCGACAAGTCGGCCGGCCGCTGGGCGAAGTCGTGCGGACCGTGGCGGTCGACGCGCCGGTGACGGTGCAGAACCCGGCCGGCGAAACGCAAACGGTGCGCGTGGTCACCGCAGACGGCGACAGCCATTGGAGCTACGCCAACACCGGCCGCAGCGGCTTCTACCGGGCCGAATTGGGGCCTCCGCTGTCCCGCTCGGAATTGTTCGCGCTCAATGTCGATGCCCGCGAGAGCAATCTGGCCAAGCTCGATCTCGACGAATTGAAAACCGGCATCTGGTCGGGCGTGCCGTTCGAGACGTTCGACGGCCAGAACCCGGTCGACGATCAAGCCACGCCCACCGTGCGGCGAGATTCGCTGCACCAATGGATTCTGTGGGCCTTGTTCGCGCTGCTGTTGACCGAGACGGGCGTCGGGTGCTACCTGGGACGGAGGTCGGCATGAGCGGCACGCTACCCGGCTGGTTGGAGCGTTTGCTCGGCATTCCTCGCGCCGGCTCGGGCGAAGGCACGGCCTGGGCCTTGGACGACGCCTGGACCTGGCCGGCCTGGGCCACCTTGCTGCTGGTCGCCGGCGCCGCCGGCTGGATTCTTGTTTGCTATCTCCGCGAAACGGGCGCGGCCGGCCGTTTATATCGCCTCGCCTTGGCGGGCCTTCGAATGACCGTGGTCGCGCTGGTGCTGTTCATGATCGCCAGCTTCGTGCTGTCGCTCAATCGCACCGGCTTGCCTTACGTCGTCGTGGCGCTCGACGACTCGGCGAGCATGGGAATCGCCGATCGTTATCACGACAAGGAGCTGGCCGAACTCGTCGCCAAGCGGCTCAAGCAAGCCGGGTTCGACCAGGGCACGCGGCTGAACCTGGCCAAGACGCTGCTGCTGGCCGACGACGGCGCGCTGCTGCGATCGATCGAGAAACGCTACAAGCTCAAGTTCTATTTGCTGTCCGGCGCGGCGCGGAGTCTCGACGGCGGCGTCGACGAGTTGCTCGAGCAATTGAAGCTGGCCGAAGCCAACGGCGAAACCAGTCGGCTGGGACAAGGCATCGAGGAGATTCTCGACGACTTGCGCGGCACGCCGCCCAGCGCCATCGTGCTGCTTAGCGACGGCATCAACACCGAAGGCGAGACGCTGGCCGACGCCGCGCGCCAGGCCGGCCGCAAGGGAGTGCCGCTGTTCACCGTCGCGCTGGGCAGCGAATCGCCCGCCCGCGATCTGGAGCTGACCGATCTGTTGGTCGACGACGTGGTGTTCGTCAACGACGTGGTGAATTTCGAGTTCAAGCTCGCTGGGGCCGGGCTGGAAGGCCGGCAGGTGAAGGTGACGCTGCGCGAGAAGAAACAGCGTCAGCCGCTGGCCGAGCAAACCGTCGTGATCGCCCCTGAAGGCCAGCCGCAGAAGGTGCGCATTCCCTACCGGCCGACCGAAGTCGGCGAGTTCGATTACATCGTAGAAGTGGAGCATTTGCCCGAGGAACTGCAAAGCGACAACAACCGCCAGACTCGCCGCGTGAGCGTGCGGAAGGAGCAAATCAAGGTCCTGCTGGTGCAGTCGTATCCCAGCTACGAGTTTCGCTACCTCAAGCATTTGCTGGAGCGCGACAGCACGATCCAGCTCAAGACCGTGCTGCAAGAAGCCGACTTGGAATACGCCGAGCAAGACCAATCGGCGCTGCGCGTGTTTCCGGTGCGGCGCGACGAACTGTTCGCCTACGACGTGCTGATTTTCGGCGACGTCAATCCGGCCTTTCTCAGCGGCTCGGCCATGCAGTTCATCAGCGACTTCGCCACGGAAAAAGGGGGCGGCGTGGTGTTCATCGCCGGCCCGCGGCACACGCCGCTGGAATATCGCGATTCGCCGCTGGCGGTGTTGTTTCCGATCGACTTCAACGGCGCCGCCGGGCCCGATCCGGGGCAAGTCGTCAACGAGCCGTATCAACTGCTGCCGACCGACGAGGGGCTGGCCTCGCCGGCCATGCAACTGGGCGACACCCCGAACGAAACCGCGGAAATCTGGCGCAAGCTGCCTCCTCTGTATTGGTTCTTCGAGGCGCCGACGCTCAAGCCGGCCGCCCGCGTCTGGGCCAAGCATCCGGTCCGGATCGGGCCCGAAGGCCGGCCCTTGCCCTTGATCGCCATGCACTACGTCGGCTCGGGCAAGGTGGTGTTTCACGCAACCGACGAAACCTGGCGCTGGCGGTATCGCGTGGGCGACGTGTTCTTCGCGCGCTACTGGATCCAGACGATCCGCTTTCTCAGCCGCTCGAAGCTGCTGGGCAAAGATCGCTCGGCCGAACTGACCGTCGACCGCCGCGAATATCGCCGCGGCGAGCCGGTCCGGATGCGAGTGAGATTTCTCGACGACCGGCAGGCGCCCCCCGAAGACGACGGCGTGACGCTCGTCGTCGAGCACTCGGGCGACAAGAACCGCCGGCTCACGCTGCACCGCGTCGGCGGCGGCAATCGGGGCGTGTTCGAGGGGACGCTCGGCAATCCGACCGACGGCGAGTATCACGTCTGGGTGGCGGCGCCGAGTCTGCCCGGCGAAGCGCCGGCCGCCGACTTCCGCGTGGTCGCGCCGCCCGGCGAGCGGGCTCGCCTGCAAACCGACGTCGCCGAGTTGCGCAGCGCCGCCGCCGATACCAAGGGCCGCTTCTACACGCTCGAGACGGCCGGAAAAATCGTCCGCGACCTGCCCGCGGGACGCCAGGTGAAAACCGAGCCGCTGCCGCCCGTCGTGCTCTGGAACCACTGGCTGCTGGCGCCGCTCGTCATCGGTCTGCTCGTCGCCGAATGGGTTCTGCGCAAGTGGGGGGGCATGCTATAATGCCAAACTGCGTCAGAAGCCTATCCGAAAGCCGGCCTTGGGGTGCAGGCGTCCTGCCTGCCCGCCGCTTTTCGCACTAGGCTTTAAGGCCGTTGGGAGCGCTCGACCATGCCGCATCCGCTGGAGCTTAAGATCGGCGCGGTTCGGCGCCGGGCGGGCCGGCTCGTTTGGACGTTCGGCCTGAGCCGCCTGGCGACGGCGCTCGTCGCCGTGTTGCTGCTGGCGGGCATGGCCGACTACCTGGTTCGCTACCAGGACCGCGGCGTGCGCGTGATCCTCTCGCTGGCCGCGCTCGGCGCGGCGGCCTGGGCGCTCTATCGCTTCGGCCAGACGGTTCGCGGCGCGCGGTTTCGCGATCTCGACGTGGCCTTGAAAATCGAGAGGCGGTTTCCGCAGTTGCAAGACCGCCTGGCCAGCACCGTGCAGTTCTTGCACGAGCGCGAAGACGACCCACTGGCCGGTTCGGCCGCGCTGCGCCGCGCGCTGATCGGCCAGACCGCGGGCGAGATCGACGGACTCGATCTCTCGCAAGCGCTCGAACCATCGCCCGCGCGCCGCGCGTTGACCACCGCGGCCGCAGTCGGCGCGCTCTCGCTCATCGTCGTCGCCCTGCACCCGGCGTCGTCGCGCACGGCGCTTTCGCGTTTGTTCAATCCGATCAATCACGTCGCCTGGCCGCAACTCAATCACCTGACCGTCAAGAATCCGGTTCGGCGGTTGGCGGCCGGTCAGGCGTTCGAGGCGGCCGTGGTCGACGCCGAAGGAGTCGCGCTGCCCGAAGAGGTCTGGCTGCACCTGCGCTATCGGGGCGAAGGAGATACGTCGTCGGAGACGGTCGAGCCGATGCGGTTCGCTGGCGGCGAAATGATCGCCCGCAAGGAAAACGTCTCGCAGCCGTTCGCCTATCGAGCGGCCGGGGGCGACGACGATTCGATGCCCTGGATCGAACTGGAAGTCGTCGAGCCTCCGCAGATCGAACAACTTTCGATCACGCTGCACTATCCCGAGTACACCGGCTGGCCGCCGGAGAGCGGCGATCGCCACATTCATGCGTTGACCGGCACGCGGGTCGAAATGCACGGTCGAGCGACGAAGCCGCTGTCGAGCGCGTCGCTGGAAATCGACGACGGTCCGAGCATTCGGGCGGCGGTCAGTCCCGACGGCTACGCGTTTTCGGCGCCCGCGCCCGGCGGCGAGCAGTTTATCGTCGCGAAGTCGGGCGAGTATTGGATCAAACTGGCCGACCGTGACGGCTTCGCCGGCGGAGAGCAGGTGCGATACGAAATCCGGGCGCAGGAAGACCTGGCGCCCGCGGTAACGCTCGACGAACCGTCGGCCAATATCTTCGTCACGCCACAGGCCGTCGTGCCGCTGAAGATCGCGGTCAAAGACGACCTGGCGATCAAGCAGATCGCGTTCTGCTTTTCGCGCAGCGACAAATCGGACGTCGGCGACGAGTCGTTCACGCTTTACGAAGGACCGCCGCGGATCGAGAAACGCGCCGCCCGCCGTCCGGCCGGCGAGCTTTCGGCCGGCGAAAGCCGCTCGCTCGAGCACCGCTGGGAGTTGGGGCCGCTGGAACTGAAGCCCGGCGTGCAGTTGATCGTCTACGCCGCCGCCACAGACTATCGGCCGCTGGTCGGCGAATCGCAGCCGCGGCGGCTGACGGTGATCGCGACCAACGAACTGGCCGAGCGACTCGCCGAGCGGCAGAATTTCGTGCTCGGCGAACTGGCGCGGATGCTGAAGCTCCAGCGCGAGGCCCGCGAACAGATTTCGGGACTCGAAATTCAACTGCGCGACGTCGGCGAACTCGGCAAGCAGGATCTCGATCATTTGCAGGGCGCCGAGTTGACGCAGCGCCAAATCGATCGCGGCCTGGTCAGCCCCGGCGAAGGGGTCGCCTCGCAGATCGCCGGCCTGCTGGCCGAATTGACGAACAACAAGGTCGACAGTCCCGACGTCGAACGCCACATGCGGCGGTTGTTGAACGAGCTCCAGCGGCTAGGAGAACAAGAACTGCCGCTCATCAGCCGCGAAATGACCTCGGCGCTGAAGTCTTCGCAGGCTGATGCCGCCGGCTCCGAGGCTGATCGAACGGCGAAGCGCAAACGCGGCCCCGACCAACCGGCCGGCCGCGCGTTGACTGCGGCCGGCGAACATCAGGACAACGTGATCCGGTCTTTGGAGCAGATGCTCGGCGAACTGTCGGAGTGGGACAACTACCGGCGGTTCCATCGCGAAATCGGCCAGCTTCGCCACGATCAGGAAGCCGTCAACGAGCAGACCGCGGAATTGGGCCGCCAAACGCTTACCAAGGATTTCAAGGATCTCACCTCGCAGCAACAAGCCGATCTGAAGAAACTCGCCGCCCGGCAGCTCGAGCTTTCGCGACAGTTCGACAAGATCGAACAGCGCATGCAGCGGATGGGCGAAGAGTTGGAAGGCCGCGATCCGTTGGCCGCGGGCGCTATCACCGACGCGCTAGCCGAAGCTCGCGAGCGGGCCGTCGGCGGCCAAATGCGCGAAGCGGGCCGCCAACTGGGCGAAAACCAGCTCGGCCAGGCGCAGGGAAAGCAATCGCAAATCGCCGAGAACCTCCAGGAAGTGCTCGATATCCTGGCCAACCGCCGCGAACGCGAGCTGACCCGGCTGGTCAAGAAACTTCGCGACGCCGAACGGAAGCTCGCCGGACTGCGCGACGCACAAGAGGGTTTGCGCAAGAAATTTCAAGAGGCGGAAAAACTCGCCGACGAAGGCCAGCGGCAACGCGAGTTGGAGCGGCTGAGCCGCGAGCAGCGCCAATTGCAGCAGCAAGCCGAACGCCTGGGGCGGCAATTGGAACGTTTGCAAGCCGAGCGCGCCAGCCGCAGCATGGCTCGCGGCGGCGCCAAGATGGGTCAGGCCGGCGAGCAAGGCCAGCAGGGCGCCGCCGAGGCCGCCGCGGACCAGGCCGAGGCTGCGCAAAAGGACCTGGACGACGCACAACGGCAACTGGCCGAGGCCCGGCGCCAGGCCGAACAGGACCTGGCCGACGAGCAACTCGCACGGCTGGAAGACTCGCTCAAGAGCGTCGAAGAGCGACAGACGCATACCTTGGCCGAGACGCGGCGATACGACGAAATGCGCGAGTCGCAAGGCGATCTGACGCGGGCCCAATGGATCAGCGTCGGCGACCTCGTCCGGCAACAGCAGGGCCTCGAAGCGGAAACTCGCGAGTTGGCTGAAAAGCTCTCCGCCAAGGCCTTCCAGTTCAGTCTCACGGGCATCGCTCGCGAGATGGCCGCGGCCGCCGCGCTGGTCGGCCGGCGGCAACTCGGCGTCCCGGCTCAGGACGCCATGCACCACGCGCTGGCGCGGCTGGCCCAGTTGATCTCGGCGCTCAAGCCCGACCAGGACGACGAGCCCGCCAACGAAGAACCAGAAGCGCCTGGCGGCGAAAACGGATCGGGCGGCCAGCAAGGCGATGCGCTGCGAATGGTGGCCGAACTGAAGCTGATCGGCTTGATGCAGGCCGAACTCAACGAACGCACCAAGGCCCTGGAAGAGACTCGCCGCAAGACGGGCGAGTTGACGCCCGACGAGCGACAGACCTACGCCGAGTTGAGCGAAGAACAAGGCAAAATGGCCGATTTGATGCTCGATTTGGTCGAACCCGACCAGGCGAATCCGGAAGACGATCCGGAGAGCCTGCCGAAATTGAAGCTCGAACAGGAATAGCGTTTGCACCGCGATCATTTGCGCCGTGGCCGTCTAGATAGCGATCGCCTGCAACGCGATCGCCAGGAGTTGAAATGAAAGCCGCACGACGATTTCCGCTTGTCTGGGTCTCGCTGGTCGCCGGCCTGGCCCCGGCATCAGCCGTGGCGCCGGCCGCCGAACCCAAGGCCTCGCAGGAGAGGCCCGCCGCGCGCTCCAAGCTCGACGACGCGCTGCTCGAAGGGCTCGGAGATCCGGCGGAAGACGAGGCGCTGCGTGGCAAGCAGAACGAAAAAGCGGCGCCCGGCGACGCCAAGGCGAAAACGAAGCCGCCTGCGAAAGGCGAGAAGCGAGCCAGCGACGGCGATTTGGACGACGAGTTGCTCAAAGGGCTGGGCGACGGCGAAGACATCGAACTGGGGGGCAAGCCGGGCGAGTCCGCCGCCGGCGATGCGAGCGACAATCCGCTCGTCGATTTGGGCCGCCAAATGCGCGAAGTCGAAAGCCGCATCGCCCAAACGCAGTCGGACGAGGAAACGCAGAAATTGCAATATCGCATCGCCAGCGACTTGCAGAAACTGATCAAAGAACTGCAGCGGCGCAAGAAGTCTTCGTCGCCTTCCTCCTCGTCGAACAAGAACCAGCAGACCGCCGAGCGAAAGAAAGTTCAACAGCCTGAAACCGCCGGGGCGGGCCAGCAGGCGGCCAGCGACGCCCCGGCGAAAGAGAGCACCGAGTCGCTGAGAGACCGCAAAAGCGAAAAACCCGAAACGGCCCAAATGGACGAGGCGCTGAAAGACATCTGGGGACAACTGCCGGCCCACCTGCGGCAGCAGATGGAGCAATACGCCAAAGAAGAACTGCTGCCGAAGTACGAGTTGCAGATCGAAGAATACTTCCGCGCCTTGGCCAAAGGCCAACGGGACCGTCCTTGATGGCGATAGGGAGCGGCGTCATGCGAAGCGAACCAATTCCGGCGCGGCCTGCTGCGAATCGCCGCGTATTTCTGGCGCGCGGGCTGGCGGCCTTCGGCGGCGCGTGGCTGGCCGGCGGCCCGTTGCAATGGGCCCAAGGCGCCGGCGACGAAGAAGATCCGGAAAAAACGGCGGTCGAGCTCATCACGCCCGCAGCGCAGAAAGCGATCGACCTGGGCCTGGTCTTTTTGGCGCGACAGCAGCACGACGACGGCTCGTTCGGCTCGGGCGGCTATAGCCGCAACGTGGCGGTGTGCGGACTGGCGGGCATGGCTTTCATGTCGAGCGGCAGCACGCCGGGCCGCGGCCCCTACGGGGCGCAGGCCTCGCGTTGCGTCGATTTCATTCTCGACAACGCCCAGGACAGCGGTTTCATCGACGTGCCCGGCTCGAGCAGCCACGGGCCGATGTACGGACACGGCTTCGCCACGCTGTTTCTGGCCGAAGCGTACGGCATGACCCAGCGCGGCGACATCCGCGAGAAGCTGGCCAAGGCGGTCGAACTGATCGTCAACACGCAAAACGGCGAAGGCGGCTGGCGCTATCAGCCAGTGCGGCAAGACGCCGATATTTCCGTCACCGTCTGCGAAGTGATGGCCTTGCGCGCCGCACGGAACGCGGGCTTTTACGTGCCGAAAGAGACGATCGACAAATCGGTCGAGTTCGTCAAGCGCAGCCAGAACGCCGACGGCGGCTTCATGTACATGATCCAAGGCGGGCCCAGCCAGTTTCCGCGCTCGGCCGCCGGAGTCGTCGCGCTGTACAGTGCGGGCGTTTACGAGGGGCCCGAGATCGAAAAGGGGCTGGCGTATCTGATGGACAACATTCCGGGCCGCGACGCGTTCAATCGCGAGAGCCACTATTTCTACGGTCACTATTACGCCGTGCAGGCGATGTGGCACGCCGGCGGCGAATCGTGGCGCCGCTGGTACCCGGCGATTCGCGACGAGCTTTGTTTTCGGCAGCGGCCCGACGACGGCGCCTGGTCCGATCCGATCTGCCAAGAGTACGGCACGGCCATGGCCTGCCTGGTTTTGCAGATGCCGAACAACTACCTGCCGATCTTCCAGCGTTGAGCCCTGCAATGCCGCACAGATATTCTGTAAAGCACGGCGCCTCGTTGAAATTGCCGGCCGCCAGGCTGTTGCTCGTCGCGTTAGCGGCGGCCGCGGTCCCGGCAAGCCTATCGGCGGCCGATCCGGAAGCAGCGGCGGCCGAACTAATCACTCCCGCCGCGCAGAAGGCGATCGACCAGGGCCTGGCCTTCCTGGCGCGGCGGCAAAACGACGACGGTTCGTTCGCCTCGAGCGACTACGGCCGCAATGCGGCGGTGTGCGGTCTGGCGGGCCTGGCCTTCATGTCGAGCGGCAGCACGCCGGGCCGCGGCCCTTATGGCGCCCACGTCTCGCGCTCGGTTGATTTCATCCTCGATCACGCCCAAGAGAGCGGTTTCATCGACGTGCCCGGCGCCAGCAGCCACGGGCCGATGTATGGACACGGCTTCGCCACGCTGTTCCTGGCCGAAGCTTACGGCATGAGCCCTCGCCGCGACGTCCGCGAAAAGCTGGCGAAGGCCGTCGAACTGATCGTCAACACGCAAAACGACGAAGGGGGCTGGCGCTATCAGCCTCTGCGACAAGACGCCGATATTTCCGTCACCGTCTGCGAAGTGATGGCTTTGCGCGCCGCGCGCAACGCGGGCCTGTTCGTGCCCAAGGCGACAATCGACAAGGCCATCGACTACGTCAAACGCAGCCAAAACGCCGACGGCGGCTTCATGTACATGCTGCAAACCGGCGGCGAGAGCGACTTTCCTCGTTCGGCTGCGGGAGTCGTTGCGCTGTATAGTGCGGGCATCTACGAAGGGCCCGAGATCGAAAAGGGGCTGGCGTATCTGAGGGACTACGTTCCAGGAAACGGCTCGTACCCTCGCGAAGTTCGCTACTATTTCTACAGCCACTATTACGCCGTGCAGGCGATGTGGCACGCCGGCGGCGACTCGTGGCGCCGCTGGTATCCGGCGATTCGCGATGAGCTTTGTTCGCGGCAGCAACCCGGTGGCGCCTGGTCCGATTCGATCTGTCAAGAGTACGGCACGGCCATGGCCTGCCTGATTTTGCAGATGCCGAACAACTACCTGCCGATCTTTCAACGTTGAGCCAAGGCATGCTGCACCGCGCGTCGCTTCCTTCGCAAATCTTCCCCATGCTGCTGGCCGGCTTGCTCGTAGCGTGCGAGGCGCGGGCATCGGCCGGCGGCCCCGCGGCACGCCAGACGCTGGCGACCAGCAGGCCGCCTTTTTCGGCGGCGCTGGTCGCCGTCGATCGTCAAGGGAAGATTTCCTTCCGCTCGGGCGACGAGCTCCGCACGCTGCCCTTGGCCGAGCTTGTCGCCTGGGGCGCACCGAGCGAAATGACTGCGCGCTCGCAAGTGCTGTTGGCCGACGGCGGCGTGCTGGCGGCCGAAATTTTGTCGAGCGACGACGAGCGATTGCGGATCGACTCCGACTTGTTCGGCTCGCTGGAGCTGCCACTGGAATTCGTCCTCGGCGCAATCTTCCATCCGCCCGCCGACGCTCGCCGCCGCGATCAACTCGTCGCCCGGTTGCGTGAAGGGGCCGGTCGCGGCCGAGTTGACGACGGCGAGGCCGCGCCGCGGCAAAATTCCGATCGGCTGATCCTGGAAAACGGCGACGAACTCACGGGCACGATCGCGGCGATCACTGGAAACGTGCTGCAGTTCAAGACGCCGGCCGGGCCGGTCGAGATCGAACTCGAACGCCTCGTCGCCCTAAGCTTCAATCCTTCGCTGCTCTCCGACGCGCGGCCGCGCGGGGCGTATTGCCTGGTCGGCTTCAACGACGGCAGCCGCGTGGCGGCCGCGTCGCTCGTCGTCGACAAGGCTTCGGCCCGCGTGACGCTGCCGGGCGGCTTGGAATGGTCGACCGAGGCCGGCGCCGTGACGTTCCTGCAAGGCCTCGGAGGCAAGGCGCAGTACCTTTCGGACTTGCCTGAAGAAAGTTATCGACACGTGCCCTATTTGAGCTTGTCGTGGCCCTTCGAGCGAGACGCCAGCGTCGGCGGAGCGAGCTTGCGCGCCGGCGGCCGATCATACGTCAAGGGCCTCGGCATGCACAGCGCCTCGCGATTGACGTTCGGGCTGAACCCGAAATCCCTCCGCTTCGAAGCGGAGGCGGCCATCGACGACGAAACCGACGGCCGCGGCAGCGTCGTGTTTCGAGTGTTCGTCGACGACCGCGAAGCGTATAAAAGTCCGGTGATTCGCGGGGGCATGGCGCCGACGCCGATTTCCGTCGACGTGCGGGGCGGAAAACGGCTGAGCCTGATCGTCGACTTCGCCGAACGGGGCGACGAACTCGACCGCGCCGATTGGCTCGATGCAAGGCTTGTCCAGTGAACGACTGGGAAAATCCAGCTTGAGACTGGAAAACTCGCGCAAGTTACCGCAAAATCAAGGTGCGCCTTGGCCAGACGCCAAGGGCGACGATTTGGCAATGCAGAAAGTCGAGCGTGATGCTTCCTATGGGCCTGACCGATTCCGCCGGGGCGGCAGAACCGCGATCCGAGACGCGTGCGGCCTCTCCCGCGAAAAAGATGCTGCTGAAGGACACCGCCTATCAGAAGCTGAAAGAGTCGATCCTCAGCGGCCAGTTTCCGCCCGGCTCGTTTTTGGCGGAGCGGCAGTTGACTGGCCTGTTGGGCATGAGCAAGACGCCGATTCGCGCCGCGCTCGAGCACTTGGAGTCGGAATGCCTGGTTTCGGTTTCGCCCCAGCAGGGCATCGTCGTTCGCGACATTTCGCCGCGCGAAATCTACGACGTGTTCGACATCCGCTACGCCCTGGAGCCGCACGTGGCCAAGGCGTTGGGCGCGCGCCACGTAGAGGACGGCATCGCCCGGCTGCGAGCGCACCTGGCCGTGCAGGAAGTCGTCTACGCGCAGAACAAGGTGCTCGACGCCACCCGGCTGGATCGCGAATTTCACATGCTGCTTTGCGAGCTGCACGGCAACCGCGAAATCATCAAGGTCATGGACCAGGTTTGGGACAAGCTGTTTCGCGAAGTCGTGCGCATCTTGGGCCAAAAGCAGGGCCGCATGCAAGCCAGCATTACCGAGCATCGGGCGATCGTCGAGGCCATCGGAACCGGAGACGGCGAAGCGGCCCAGGCCCGGATGCTCGACCATATCAATCACACCAAGCAGTTCTTTTCCTTCCAGTGAACGCCGCAGCTTCCGGCCCGCTCGATCTCGAAGCCTACCTGGCGCGGATCGGTTATCGAGGCGCGTTGAAGCCCTCGCTCGAAACGCTTGCGGCCTTGCACGAAGCGCATGCCGTCAGCATTCCGTTCGAGAATCTGGATGTGCTGTTGAAGCGTCCGATTGCGCTCGATCTCGAAAGCGTGCAGCGCAAGCTGGTTCGAAGCCGCCGCGGCGGCTACTGCTTCGAACAGAACGCGCTGTTCGCGGCGGTGCTCGAACGGCTGGGCTTTTGCGTCGCGCCGTTGGCGGCGCGGGTGCGATTGGGGGCCGAACCCGGCGCTCCGCGGCCCCGTTCGCACATGCTGCTGAAGGTCGATCTCGACGGCGCCGCCTGGCTGGCCGACGTGGGCTTCGGCAGTCCCGGCTTGCTCGCTCCGGTGCGAATGTCGCCGGACGAACCGTCGGAGCAATTCGGCTGCACGTACCGCGTGGCGCGAGACGGCGAGTTCTGGGTCGTGCAACTGATCATCGACGCCGTCTGGACCGACCTCTATGCCTTCACGCTCGAGCCGCAGTATCCGATCGACTTCGAAGTGGCCAACTATTTCATCTCGACGCACCCGCGTTCGATCTTCGTGCAGGCGCCGTTCGTGGCTCGGCGCACGCCTGAGGTTCGTTGCACGTTGCGCGGCCGCGAATTAACGATTTCCCGCGGCGAACAGACGTCGGCCGAGACCATCGCCGGCAATGAACAGTTGCTCGCCGCCTTGGCCGAACATTTCGGCTTGCACTTTCCGGCGGAAACGAGGTTTTTGGCCGATCCCGACGTTCGTCCGCCGGGGTGACGGCTCAGCTTGGCGTAAGTAGGGATTCGTGCGGTTGATTCTGTAGGGAACGCCCTCCGCGGCGTTCCGCGATAGCGCGAATCCGGGGCGATTCCCGCTTTTCACGGCACGCCACAGAGGGCGTGCCCTACGGGCTTGGGTGCGAACGTCTACTTACGCCCGGCTCAGCCGGGCGCGGCAAATTCGATTTGAAGCGCCTCCGACGGCGGGTTAAAATCAAGTCGAGTACAGAGTTGATGGCGCGTGGGCGAACCGGATCCAAGGCGGCCCGGTCGATCACCTTTCTCAACGCACAGGCGGCGCCATGTCTGGCAACTGGTACTGTTTAGCGTTCGGCATCGAACTCGGCCCGATGGCACGAGACGACCTGGCACAACTGGCGTCGAGCGGCCAACTTTCGCCCGACAGCCAGGTGCGCGAAGGCGCGGCGGGCGCGTGGGTGGCCGCCCGCACGGTGGCGGGCCTGTTTCCCGCCGGCGGCGAAGCGATCGCCGAAAGCCGCTGGTACTACGAGTTCATGGGCGAAGTGCTCGGGCCGATGAAGTTCGAAGATCTGCGATTGCTCGCCGAGCAGGGCAATTTGCGGCCCGAGAACCGAGTTCGCGAAGGCGATCGGGGCGTCTGGAAGCCGGCTTCGGCGGTCCCCGAGCTTTTCAAGAGCGAGCGCCCGGCGGGCGAGGCCGACACCGATTTCGAGCTTTCGGCGCCGCACTGGGTTTCGCGGCCGGCCAGCGCGCCCGTTGACCGCTCGACCTCCTCGAAGCCTCCATCCGCCCCGCCCGCCGATGTTCCGCCCGCGGTCGAGTCCGACGACACCGATTTCGATCTCGGCCCTCCGCAGAAAGCCGAGTAAAGCGGTTTTTATTTCGCTCACTCGGAATTAAAGCAGACGCCTGTTTGATCGCGTCAGGGTACAATCGGCGGAGCCTTCGTTCCCTCGCTCCAAGGAGGAATCGCATGTCGCTCGCGTCTCTCGGCTTGCACAACCCTCGGCTCGCATTTGGAATCCTCGTCGCCTGGAGCCTATCAGCAGCGCCCGGACGCACCGAGGAAACTCCGCACCAAGGGACGCTATCGGGCAGAATCGTCGATGCCGAAGGCACGCCCGTCGCAGGCGCAACAGTTTCGATCAACACCTGGGGAGACAAGGAGCCTGTCAAGTTGTTCGTAGAGGGCGTCAGCGGCGCCGACGGTCGGTTCACGCTAGGGCCGGCCGACGCGGTTTATCGGCACTCGTTCGATATCATCATTGAAGGCGACGGCTTCGCGCGCCAATACGTTCCAGGCGGCGCCTATTCCGTCTTTCCGAACGCCGACTGCGAGCTGGGCGTCATCCGCGTCGACCGGGGCTGTTCATTCAGTGGCTTGGTGCTCGACCACGACGGAACGCCGTTGGCGGATGCGCTCGTGGAGCCTGTCGTTGATCGACGTTATTTGGGCCATACCATCACCGGGGCCGCTCCGATGAGGCCCGTCAGAACGGATGCCGAGGGGCGTTTCCGCACGCCTGGGATACCGGTGGGCGAACGCGTAATTCTGGTCCGTGTTCCGCATCGACAACTTGCATGGGTTGTACTGCCGGACGCGCCGCACGGAGAGCGAACCCTGCCGCCGATCGTTGTCGAGCGGGACGTGCCGATTCTTGGGAGGATCACGGACGGCCGAGGCGAGCCGGTTGCCGGGGTGGTCGTTCAAGCCAATGCAGAATCGAATCCAACGACTTCTGATGCAGAGGGTCGATTTGTCCTGTCCGGATTCGGTCCCAATCCCCGTTTTCAGTTGCAAGCGAAAAAGGACGGGTATGTGTTTATCAACTGGGGCGTGAAAGGAAGCGATGACGGCTTCCACTGGCACGAGGTCGGCGCCGCAGGGAAAGAGCATGGGCCGGTTAGGCAATTATCGGTGGTGATGCAGCCGGTGGTCTGGATCGAAGGAGAAGCCATCGATGAAGCGACGGGAGAACCGGTACGACTCGATCGCGTCGTGCTCTGCTTCTTCGAGCGAAAGCCGAACGGCGAAGTCGTTTTGGACGGTTGCCGCAACTCGCGTTTCGAGCAACCGCAAAACGGACGCTTCCGCGTGCCCTATTCAACGCCCGAGGAGTACCACCTGACGTTTTCCGCCAAAGGCTATCACGACGCCGAGGCGTTCACGCCCAAGGTCGATGCACTTGCGTCGGTCGAAGGCATCCGCGTCAAATTGCGGAAGAAGATCGACGGCTCGACGGCGCAACTACCGCGGCAAACGATTATTGGATCGGTAACCGATCACGGTCGTCCGGTAGAGACGGGCTGGGTGGCGCTGTGGTCCGTTCGGCCGTCTGAAAACATTGTAAATGCATATATCATGCGCGGCCGCACGGTCACTGCAGATGCCGCCATCTGTGCCAGCGCGCCGATTCAAAACGGCAAATACGTGCTGACGGCGCCCTTTCAAGGCGATGCTTTCTACCTTGTCGCGGAGTCGCCGGAACGGGCGCCGACGCAAATCGGCCCTCTCGAAGTCGCACTGGGCGAAGCGAAGTCGCTGGACATTGCTTGCGTCGAAGGCGGCGCCGTTCAGGGGACCGTCAAGGATCGTCCTTCAGATTGGGAAGATGATCTTTGGGTCGTGGCGTTTACCGACACGGGCGTTCGAGTCGAAACCCGAGTCCTGCCCGACGGCTCATTTTCGCTGGCGAACCTACCGCCAGTGCGCTATGGGCTTAAAGTAGGGCACGACGCCTACCGCGACTCAGAAGTGCCACGCGGTCCAAACATCCCGCCGGAGGCGCGGGAAACCAATTCCGATCCTTGGAAGCGAGCGGTGGTTGTGAACGTTTCGCCCGGCGAAGAGCGCGACGCGGTTGAGTTGCGGTTGCCGAAGCGGGATTGAAGGCTCGCTCGCGCCCTGATCGATCGTCTCCGGAAATATCTTTTTTCTTTGGCGACGATGGTGACAAGGCAATCCGTCGCTTCGCCGATCGGACGCGATGAAGGCATCTCACACTGCGCCCGTGACCTCTCAGCTTGAATTGATAAGATAACCGGGGGCGTGTAGCGACGAGATGCGTTGCCTTGACGGCGAGCCGCCGCGAGCGGCAGGATTCCGCCACCGATTCGAGAGCGAAAGAGACGATGCCAAACTTCGAACGACCGCGCCGGCGCCCCGCGGCGCTTGCCATGGTTAGCTTGTGCCTGCTCTCGCTCGCCGCCGGCGGCTGCTGGTCGGGCGCGCCGACCAAGGAAGTCGTCGCTTACACGGCGCTCGATTCCGATTTCTCGAAGCCGATCTTCGCCGACTTCCGTGAGCAGACCGGCATCACCGTGCTTCCCAAGTTCGACGCCGAGAGTGCGAAAACGGTCGGTCTCACCACCGATCTGATCGCCGAAGCCGAGCATCCGCGCTGCGACGTGTTCTGGAATAACGAAATCATCAACACGCTGCGGCTCGAAGAGCGCGGGCTGTTGGACGCCTATCGCTCGCCCGCGGCGAAGGAATACCCGGCCATTTTCCGCTCGCCCGAGGGCTACTGGCACGGGTTCGCGGCGCGGGCCCGGGTGATCGTCGTCAACACCGAGCGGGTGGCCGAAGTCGACCGCCCGACGTCGATCGAGGACTTGACTCTCGAACGCTGGCGCGGCCAGATCGGCATCGCCAAGCCGCTGTTCGGCACGACGGCTACGCACGCCGCCTGCCTGTTCGCCGTCTGGGGCGACGAGCGGGCCGAAGATTATTTCGAGCGGCTCAAGGCCAACGACGTCCGCATCATGTCGGGCAATAGGCAGGTGGCGCAGGCGGTGGCCGGCGGCCAACTGGCCTTCGGCCTGACCGACACCGACGACGCGATCGGCGAAATGGAAGCCGGCAAGCCGCTGGCGATCATCTATCCCGACCAGCAAGCAGGCGGCGTGGGGACGCTGTTCATTCCCAACACGCTGGCGATTCTCAAAACCTGCCCTCACCCGGCGGCGGCCCGCAAACTGGTCGATTACCTGCTTTCGCCCCCTGTCGAAGCGAAGCTGGCCGCAGGCCCCAGCGCCCAAATTCCGCTCAATCCGGCGGTCGATGCCAAGACTCGGGTCGAAACGCCGAACACCATCCGGGCGATGCAGGTCGATTTCAAAGCCGCCGCCGACGAGTGGGACACGGCGGCCAAGTTCCTGCGAGCGCGGTTCGCCGCGGCCGACTAGTGATCTGTCAACCCCGTTTCGAGCATGTTAGCGGCCAGGGTGGCTGGCGGCAGAGCCTAGGCGATGCCCCCAGCGAACTGGGCCTTCGCCCAGGCTCAGACCCAGCCATCCATCACTTGAACATCCATCAAAATGAACGGCTGACGATGCGCTAGCGTGCTCTATACTGGCGGCGGCGTCCTTTTCGTGTTCGTCGAATGGCCCCCATAAGCGGCTCACTTCGATGCGATCTCACGGCCTGATTTGGACGGCGGCGGCGACCTGCTGGCTGGGCTGGCCGGCAACGACCGAGCCGCCGCGCGGGCCATCCCCGGCGGAGATTCGCGCCGAGGCCGCCGCGCGGGCCGAACGCAGCCTGGCCTGGGCCGACGCCGAGAGCCAACGGGCGTTGCAGTTGGCGCCGCTCGATGAGTTTTTCGCCGACGTAAAAAAACACACGCCGCAATTCGCCGACGCCGTGCTGGGCTTGGGCAGCAAGTGGCGGTTCGTCGCCGACAAGCTGCCCTACACCCGAGGCAACCGCCACGCCGAGTTCTTGCAATCCGCCTTCCGCGAACATCTCTTCGCGCCCGAAGATCTCTCGCGAGCCATCGAGCAAATCGCCCGCAGCTACGCCGATTCGCTGACGGCGATCGAAAACCGGATGCTGGTCAAGCTGCGGGAAGATCTCAGCGACCTGCCGCCCGCCGCGTTGCCGCAATTCGCCGACGAGGCGACGCTCTGGGCAGCCTATCAAGACGCCCTGCAGCGCACGCTGGCCCACATCGGCGACGATTTGAAGGCCGACGTCAGTCAGGAACTCGTGTCGCTCGTCGCGGGCGAAGTGCTGACGCAGGTCGCGGTGCGGCTGGGCGTCTCGGCAGGCATTCTCGGCGCCGGGGCGGGGGCTTCGTGGGCCACGCTGGGCGCCGGGCTGGTCGTCGGCCTGATCGTCGATCAACTCGTCAGTTGGATCTGGGATTGGTGGGCCGACCCGCGCGGCAATCTGGCCGCGGAACTGAACGACAAGCTCAACCATCTGCATGCGCTGATCGTCGACGGCGACGATGCTGCGCCGGGGCTCAAGGCGGCGCTCGGCGATTTCGCCCGACGCCGTGCAGAGCTGCGCAAAGCTGCCATCTTGGAACTGCTACGAACCGACGGGGCATAGAGTCGCGTTCAGAACCTTTGAACTCGGGAGACCGCACTTTGAACTCGATCGCAAAATCATGCCTGGGGGCAGTGCTGATCGCGGGCGGCTTGGCGGCGCCAGTCGTGGCTGGCGCAAAGACGAAAGCCGCCAAAGAGGCGGCCGAATACGTGCTGCGCAAATTCGGCAAACAGGCGGCCGAGGAAGGCGCCGAAAAGCTGGCCGTGCGGATCGAATGGTTGGCGGCGCAGTAACCGTTCACGGATTTTAACCGATGCCCTGGTGAACGGGCGCGCAGAACCAGAGGACCGCAGGTCGGAAAGGCTGATGGTGGGGCAAAACGCAATCGCTCAAGAAGTATCCGGCGCCAGACTCGGCGCGGCGGCGCCG
>DATKRK010000050.1:0-8057 GCA_035532215.1 Pirellulales bacterium
TCGTTGCGGCACTGCCTGAGAAAAAGGATTACCCCCTGATTTCAAAGGTAATCCGCGCCAGACGCGGGCGACTGGTCCAACCATTTTGTCTACAGTGTCGGAGCGTTTATCCTTGACTCCCGTTCAAATGGTATCACCACCCAGATTCTTCCTTGCATGTGGACGGTTGTATATGTTTTTTAGGAGAAACGACCGCGATGAGCCGATCAATTCGCGAATCGGTTCGCCTCGATCCAACAGCGCGAGGGGCTACGCCCTATCGAAGGGAAACGGCAGCACTTCGGCAAGGCTTTCGGCGTCCGCGGCGAGCATCACGAGCCGGTCGAAGCCCAGCGCGACGCCGCTCGAGGAAGGCAACCCCGCCTCCATCGCAGCCAGCAAGCGGCTGTCTTCGGGCAACGCCTGCTTGCCGTCGGACAACCGGGCTTGGTTATTGATGCGGTTCCGTTCGCGCAACACGGCCGGGTCGAGCAATTCGTGATAGCCGTTGGCCAATTCGATGCCGCGGACGTAAAGCTCGAACCTTTCGGCCACTGCCGGCGGGCCAGGCCGCACGCAGGCCAGCGCCGCCTGGCTGGCCGGGTAGTCGTAAAGAATTTGCGGCCGCGATCGGCCCAACTCCGGCTCGACCAATTCGACCAGCACCAGATCGAGCCAGGCGTCGCGGTCGTCGCGGCCCAAGCTTTCAGGCGCCGCGCGTTCGCGCCGTTTTAACGCAGCGTCCAACTCAGCGACGCCGGCCGCGTGCGGGTCGAGTCCGGCATGACGCCGAAACGCGTCTTGGTAGCTGATCGGTTCGGCCGCTTCGAGGCCGAGCAACTCGTCGCACAACTCGCCGAGCAGTTGCATCCCGGCGTGCAAATCGTCTCCCGCACGATACCACTCGGCCATCGTGAACTCGGGATTGTGCAACCGGCCTTGTTCGCCGCGGCGGAAGGCGTGCGTCACCTGGTAAAGGGCCGCGCCGCCGGAGGCCAGCAAACGCTTCATGGCGAACTCGGGCGAGGTTTGCAGCCACATCGTGCGCCGCGCGGCGCCTTCGCCGACCTCGACCGCGAAGGGCTCCAAGTGTCGGTTGACCACCACGTCGGCCGAGAGGATCGGCGTTTCCACTTCCAGAAAGCCGCGCTCGTCGAAGAACCTCCGCAGCTTTCCCAGCAGCGTCGCGCGCAGCTTCAGCATCGGCCAGCTCGCCGTCGGGCGGAAGTCTTGTAGGTTATGCTTCAGCATAGCGAGCGGCGGTTAGCACCCTCATGGAACCACGGATGTCACGGATGACACGGATTTCCAATTCGAAGATCCGTGCCATCCGTGGTTGATAGATGCAAATAATTATTCGATCCTCAGTGGTTAGCGATGGTAATTCTATTAACCTCGAAAGTCTTGTTGCGGCGACAAGACTGAATGCCAAAAACTCAATGCGCGACGCCGGCGACGCTTGCGCCAAAGTAGCAGGCACACTCCGTGTGCCGTCGCCAACCCTGCGATTGCGCTTAACCACGGCGCCGGTTACGGCACACGGAGTGTGCCTACTACTTTATTGCGGCTTCGCCGCGCTAGGGCTAGGCTGAGGCATAACGTTCCAGCCGACGACCGGCTACTCCTTGGCCCGTTCGATGTACTCGCCGGTGCGCGTGTCGATCTTGATCAACTCGCCGATGTCGACGAAGGCCGGACAGAGCATTTCGGCGCCGGTTTCGAGCTTGACGGGCTTGGTCAGGTTGGTGGCCGTGTTGCCGCGCACGGCCGGCTCGCAGTACTCGATCTTCAAGATCACGTGGTTCGGCGGCGTGACCGAGATCGGGTTGTTGTTGAACAGCACCATGTTGCAGACCGTGCCTTCCTTGATGAACTTCCAGGCGTCGTCCACCTGGGCGGCCGTCAGCTCGTACTGTTCGTAGCTCGTGTTGTCCATGAACACGAACATGTCGCCCTGGCGGTAGAGGTACTGGGCGGCGATTTCGGTGATGTCGGCGGCGTCGAGCGAGTCGCCCCCTTTGTAGGTCCGCTCCAGCACCGTGTTGCGGAGCAGGTTGCGGAGCTTGCACTTGTACAGGGCGTTGCCCTTGCCAGGCTTGACGAAGTTGCACTCGATCATCAAGTACGGGTCGCCTTCGATCTGAACCTTCAGTCCCTTTTTGAATTCGCTGGTGCTGTAGCTCGCCACGAATGGGTTTCCTATTTAACGGCAGAAAGATAGGGTTATGCTACGCGGCGGCTTGCTCGGCCGCCGCGATCTCAATCAGCCTCGTCGTTTCAAATGAACGAATCGACTATTTTACCGCAGATAGCGAAACCTGTAAGCCCAGGCGAAGCCCCCTCTGATGGGCGGCCTTGGCAACGGGCGCTCCGCGAGGCGGTTCGCGACCCTCGCGAGCTGTGCCGGCTGCTCGAACTGCCCGCCGAGTACGAGGCGGCGGCCGTGCGCGCGGCGGAAAGCTTCGGGCTGTTCGCGCCGCGGGGGTACGTGGCGCGGATGCGAACGGGCGATCCGTACGATCCGCTATTGCGCCAGGTACTGCCTTTAGGCGAAGAACTGACCGAGACGCCCGGTTATGGGGCCGATCCGGTCGACGACACCGCAGCCGCGCTGCGTGCCGGCTTGCTGCAGAAGTACCATGGTCGGGCGTTGATGGTAACGACGGGGGCTTGCGCCGTCCATTGCCGCTACTGCTTTCGTCGTCACTATCCCTATTCAGAGGGGCCGCATTCGCTGGCTGAATGGGAACCGGCGCTCGCGCACTTATCGGCCGATATTACAATCGAAGAAGTCTTGCTGAGCGGCGGCGATCCATTAACGCTCGTTGATTCATGGCTGGCCCGGCTGGCAGAGCGTCTGGCGTCGATCCGCCACTTGCGGCGGCTGCGCGTCCACACGCGTTTGCCAATTGTAATTCCCGAAAGGGTTTGCGGCGAACTGATCGATTGGCTTTGCGGCACTCGGCTGACGCCGATCATGGTCGTTCACGCCAACCATCCGGCCGAGATTTCCGACTCGGTGGCGGCCGCTTTGGCCCGGCTGGTCGATGCGGGCATTCCTGTGTTGAACCAGGCCGTGCTGCTTCGCGGCGTGAACGACAGTGCCGACGCTCTGGCCGAGCTTTGTCGGCGACTGGTAGATTTGCGAGTCATGCCGTATTACTTACACCAGCTCGACCAGGTCCAAGGCGCCGCCCACTTCGAAGTTCCCGAGAAAACCGGCCGCCGCCTGATCGCCGAACTTCGCCGCCGCCTGCCCGGCTACGCCGTGCCGCGTTATGTTCGCGAAACCGCCGGCAAAGCAAGCAAGAGTTTATTGGCGTAGCTGTAAGATGTGCCAAATGGAACGCCCGGCAAGGATGCAGCGCGCGGCAGAATTCGCCGAACCCGAGGCCAGCCGGCTGCGAAGCGGGACGAGACAAGAGGCTCGCACCGGCGCCTGGAACTTTTACGAGGGATGAGCATGCAGCCATTTGCCAGCGGTCGCTTCGCACTCCGTTGGGCGATCGTCGCCCTGTTGGCGGCGTTGGGATGCGAGCAGCAGCCAGCGCCATTGGCGCCCACGCCGCCCCCTACGGTCACCATCAGCCAGCCGATCGAGCGCGAGATCAGCGACGAGGGCGAATTCATCGGGCATACGGCCGCCATCAAAGAAGTCGAAATCCGCGCTCGCGTAAGCGGCTTCATCGACACGGTGGCGTTCGAGGACGGCCAAATGGTCAAGGAAGGCGATCTGTTGTTTCAGATCGACCCGCGTCCTTTCGACGCCGAAGTGGCGCGCGACCAGGCGGCCTTGGCCGTGGCCAAGGCCCGAGCCAAGCGGGCTGCGGCCGACCTGGTCAGGGCCCAAAAGCTGATCTCGGGAAAGACCATCTCGCAGGAAGATTACGACAAGACGATCGCCGATGACGCAGAAGCCTCGGCCTCGGTCAAACAAGTCGACGCCAACCTGACCAGCGCGAAACTGAACCGCGAATTCTCCACGGTGACGGCGCCCATCGGCGGGCGGGTGAGTCGGGCGGAGATCACCAAGGGAAATCTGGTCAATTCCACGGCCGGCAGCGCCACGCTTCTGACCACCATCGTGCCCGTCGATCCGATCTACGCCTACTTCGACGTCGAAGAACCCGTTTGGCTCCATTACTCGCGCATTGCGCGCGATCGTAGCCGCCCGATGATTCCCGTCGAAGTGCAATTGGCGGACGAAACCGGCTTTCCGCACCAAGGGCAAATCGACTTCGTCGACAACAGGGTCGATCCGGCCACCGGAACGATTCGCGTACGCGGCGTGTTCCCCAATGCTGATGGATTGATCTTGCCGGGGATGTTCGTACGCGTGCGGATTCGCTCGGCCGCGAAGAGGCCGGCGCTGTTGGTTGCGGACCGAGCCGTGGGCATGGATCAAGGGCGCAAATACCTTTTGCTAGTCGACGCGGAGGGCAAGGTCGAGTACCGCGACATTGCGACCGGCCCGCTCGTCGATGGTTTGCGAGTCATCGAAAAGGGGCTGCAGCCGGGCGAGTGGGTGATCGTCAACGGCTTGCAACGGGCCCGGCCGGGAGGCGACGTCGAGGCCGAGAAGACCGCCATGCCGCTGCCGCCCGGGGCGGAAGAAACAGAGGTTGAGGAAACGCAGGCTGAAGAAACACCGGGCGACAAGACCCAAGCGGAGCCAACCGGCGAACGTAAGCAATGAGTGCACGTCTTCATCGCCTTCGAATCGCCAACTCGGCCAACGCTCCGCGGACCTAAACGGTAACTCTATGTTCTCCCGCTTCTTCATCGATCGGCCGATCTTTGCCGCCGTACTGTCGATCGTCATGGTCATCGCTGGCACGATCGCCGTCGCGGCGCTGCTGCCGACTTCTCTCTATCCCGAAGTAGTTCCGCCCGTGGTCCAAGTTACGGCCAGCTATCCGGGCGCCAACGCCCAGGTGGTGGCGGACACAGTTGCAACTCAAATCGAGCAGCAGGTCAACGGCGTCGAGCGGATGCTCTACATGTCGTCGCAGTGTACCAACGACGGCAACATGACGCTCAACGTCACGTTCGAACTGGGGACCGACATCGATATCGCCCAGGTGCTCGTGCAAAACCGCGTGGCGATCGCCGAGCCGCGGCTGCCCGAGGCGGTCAAGCAGCAAGGCGTGACGACCAAGAAGAAATCGCCCGCCATCCTGTTGGCCGTCAATCTGTTTTCGCCGGATGGCCGCTACGATCAGCTCTACCTGAGCAACTACATGACGATCCAGATCAAGGACGCCGTCGCCCGCCTGAAGGGCGTCGGCGACGTCTCGATCTTGGGCGCCCGCGATTACAGCATGCGGCTGTGGCTCGATCCGAACTTGCTCTCCACGCGGGGCATGGCCGCCAGCGACGTGGTGCGCGCGATCCGCGAACAGAACGTGCAGGTGGCCGCCGGCCGCATCGGGGCCCCGCCCGTCCCCAAGGGGCAGGAGTTTCAGTACACGGTCAACACGCTCGGGCGTTTGCAGTCGCCCGAACAGTTCGAGCAGATCATCGTCAAAACGAATCTCGACGGCACGGTGGTACGGCTGCGAGACGTCGGCCGCGCCGAACTGGGCGCGCAGAATTACGACGTCGACGCCGATCTCGACGGCAAGCCTGCCACGACGCTCGTCGTGTTCCAACTTCCCGGCGCCAACAGCATCGACGTCTCGAACCGCGTGCGCGACAAGATGGAAGAACTGAAGGAGCGGTTTCCCCAGGGGCTCGAATACGGCATCTATTACGACACCACCGATTTCGTCCGCAAAAGCCTGGAGAGCGTCGTCCATACGCTGTTCGAGGCGTTCGTGCTGGTGTTCATCGTCGTGCTGGTCTTTTTGCAAAGCTGGCGGGCCACGCTGATCCCGCTGCTGGCCGTGCCGGTTTCGCTGATCGGCACGTTCGCCGTCATGCAATTGCTGGGCTTCTCGCTCAATAACCTCTCGATGTTCGGGCTGGTGCTGGCGATCGGCGTGGTGGTCGACGATGCGATCGTGGTCGTCGAAAACGTCGAACGCTGGATCGAACATGGCCTCTCGCCGCGAGAGGCTTCTTACAAGTCGATGGAAGAAGTCACCGTGGCGGTCATTGCCGTGGCCTTTGGCTTAAGCGCGGTCTTCATTCCGGTGGCCTTCATCTCCGGCATCACGGGCCAGTTCTACCGGCAGTTCGCCTTGACGATCGCCGTTTCGACGCTGATCTCGGCTTTCAACTCGCTGACGCTCAGCCCGGCGCTGACGGCGATTCTCTTGAAGCCGAAGACGGCCAAGCGAGACCCGCTGACCTGGCTGCTCGACGCCGCGTTGGGCTGGTTCTTCCGCGGCTTCAATCGGCTCTTCGAGCGGACGACCAACGTCTACGGGCGCCTGGCGACCTGGTGCATTCGCAGCGCCATCGTGTCGTTTGCCGTGTATGCGGGTTTGCTGGCGCTGACCTGGCTGGGGCTCGAACGCACGCCCACCGGGTTCATTCCCCAGCAAGACCAAGGCTACTTGTTCATCAACGCGCAGTTGCCCGACTCGGCGTCGCTGGAGCGCACTTCGGCACTCTGCGCCCGCTTGACGGAAATTGCCTTGAAAACGCCCGGCGTCGACCACACGCTGGGCCTGCGAGGCTATTCGATGGTCAACGGCATCAACCTGGCCAACGTGGCTTCGGTGATCGTCGTGCTCAAGCCGTTTCACGAGCGGGAAGACGACCCGGCCCAAAGCGCCGACGCGATCGTGGCCCATTTGCAGCGCCAAACGCACAGCATTCAGGAGGCACTGGTCGGCGTCTTCGGCGCCCCGCCGATTCAAGGACTGGGCACGACCGGCGGCTTCAAGCTCGAAGTGCAAGACCGCGGCAGTGCGGGGCTCGCCGCGTTGGAAGGCGCCACGACGAATATGATCGACACGGCCCGCGGCCAGCCGGGCGTGCTGGGCGCGGTGACGAGTTTTCGCTCCAACACGCCGCAGCTTTACGTCGACGTCGACCGCACGAAGGTCAAGAACATGAACGTCGCCTTGAGCGACGTCTTCGACACGCTGCAGATTTATCTCGGCTCGGCCTACGTGAACGATATCACCCTCTTGGGCCGCAACTGGCAGGTCTACGCCCAGGCCGACGCCCGCTTTCGCCGGCGGCCTGACGACATCGCCAGGCTCAAGGTGCGCAATCTCAAGGGCGACATGGTTCCGCTGGGAACCATGCTCTCGATCAAGGAGATCGGCGGGCCGGCCGTTTACAATCGCTACAACATGTTCCCGGCCGCCGAGATCAACCTGGTGACGACCGCCGAGGTCAGCTCGGGACAAGTCATCGAGATGGTCGACCAGATCGCCAAGAAGGATCTGCCGCCGACCATGAGCTACGAGTGGACCGATCTGACCAAACAACAGATTCTCGCCGGCAATACGGCCGTGTGGATCTTCCCGCTGTGCGTGCTGTTCGTGTTTTTGACGCATGCGGCCGAGTACGAGAGCTGGACCTTGCCGCTGGCGATCATCCTGATCGTGCCCTTGAGCGTGCTGTTCGCGCTGATCGGCCTGAACCTGCGCGGCATGGACAACAACATCTTCGCCCAGATCGGCTTCGTGGTGCTGATCGGCCTGGCGGCGAAAAACGCCGTATTGATCGTGGAATTCGCCAAGCAACAGCAAGAGCATCACGGCCTGGCGCGGCGCGACGCGGCCGTCAGCGCGGCGAAGCTGCGATTGCGCCCGATTCTGATGACCTCCTTCGCCTTCATTCTGGGCGTCGTGCCGCTGGTGCTCGCCAAGGGCGCCGGCTTCGAAATGCGACGGCAACTGGGCACGGCCGTGTTCAGCGGCATGTTGGGCGTCACGCTCTGCGGCATCTTTCTGACGCCCGTGTTTTACGTCGCTTTGCGAGCGCTTTCCGATCTATTCGGCGGCGGGCGGCAAGCGGCGCCGCAGCGAGAAACTTCCGGTGGTGATACCATTTGAACGGGAGTCAAGGATAAACGCTCCGACACTGTAGACAAAATGGTTGGACCAGTCGCCCGCGTCTGGCGCGGATTACCTTTGAAATCAGGGGGTAATCCTTTTTCTCAGGCAGTGCCGCAACGA
>DATKRK010000051.1:0-23560 GCA_035532215.1 Pirellulales bacterium
GCCTGCTGATCTACTTCCGAAAAAGCTATGCGGGTCATCCTTGACCACCCTTCCGTCTACGGAGTCATCGAGAATGGGCGTATTAAACCAAACAGCCGCTGTCGTGAAAAGGCATCATTTCGCGCCGCGAGACGTATAGCAAGCACCGCAGGGGCTTTCCACGATCATGGCGAAACCGAAGGCAGGCGAACTGCGGGTCCTCAAGGGCCAAAGCGTGTTCGGGCCGATGACGCGGGCCGATCTCGATCGGCTGTTGGCGACCGGAAAGATTGCAGCTTCCGACCACGTTTCGGTGCTCGGCGGCGGGTGGATCACGATCGCCGATTACCTGAAGCCGGTTCCGCTCGATCAAACGCCGATTCCCGAGCGTTGCGTGCAGGTGCTCAAAGGCCGCAAGCTGTTCGCGCCCCTAACGCGGCAGGAAGTGCTGGACCTGGCAACCGCTGGAAGGATCGGCCCCGAAGACCTGGTTTCGGCGTTGGACGGCCCCTGGATGCGGCTGGCCGATTTTCTGACGCCGGCCGCGGTCGCCGTCTACGAACCTGACGAAACGGAAGACGACGACGAGGAGGAGGTCGAGGAGGCGGTGCTTCTGGAAGCCCTTCCCGCGCATGCGGTTGAAGTCGGCCGTTTCCGTATTCAGGACATGCTGGAGAACAACGACCGGCTGCCCGACGAGTGGTACGTGCGCGTGCGCGGCATCCACTCGTCGCCGCTGCAGTTGAAACACGTGCGGCTGCTCTACCAGTCGCGCGAGATCGACCTCGAATGCCCGGTCCACAACGCCAATTGGCGCAATGAAGATTGGCGCGAGCTGCGCGCCGTGCCGGAATTGCTGGCCGCGGTCACGCGCATGTAGGTTCCCTCTTCCCTGGAGAGATCGTCCTCCTTCTTGGAGGACGAGGCAATCCGCCAAACCGGGGCAATTACGGGTTCCTCTTCTCTGTTCCGGCTGCGGCAGGCGTTGCAACCGGCAAGTAAAGCTGCATCAAGAAGGAACGCATGCGAAAGAAAGCCGAAAGCTCAGAACCGTCTGGAACAGAGAAGAGGAACCCGTAATTCGATGCCGCCGCAAGCGCAGGGAGAACTCGGCGACGATTTCTCGCATCAAAACGAGCGCCGCGGGGCGAAAAAAGCAGGACGATCTCTAGAGAAGAGGGAACTCGCCCCCGCTATTTTTCCGATTCGGCCGCTTCCTTCACGATCTTGCCAAACAGTTTGCCGCCATGGTCGCCGCCGCTCCACGTACCGGCGTACTCGCCGCGATAAAACAGCACCCGCGCCGTAAACGTGCCGACGCCGGGGATGGTCAGGTCGGTGAGCGTAATCACCGGCGTGTCGCCGGCCCACTTCACTTCCAGCGAAAGCGGAATCGTTTTGCCTTGATCGCCGTATTGGTACTCGAACAGCCAGTAATCGCCTTGCAGCTTTTTGACGGTCTTCAACCGATATTTTTCCGCCGCCAGGCTCTTGCCGTCTTTTTGCCCGTTGGTCGTGAAGTAGCCGACCAACGTGGCGCCCGACATGCTTTCCTGAAATTCCTTTTCCAGGGCGGCTTGATCCGGGCCTTTTGCAGGAGCCGGGATTTTCGCGGCGGGAGCTTTCGACTCCGGTTCGGCGGCCGAAAGCGAAGCGAGCGCCAACACAACGGCGACGAGCGGCAAGGTTAAGGATAAGCGTGGCATGTTTCATCACCTCGGGTTTTGAGGGCATTGACGGTGTACGGGATTGCCATCCCTGTCCGCACGGAATTGTAGCTCATGCCTCGCCGGCTGATAAGTTTCGCCATCCGGCGGTAGTGATACCGTTTGCGAGCATGTCAAGGAAAAAGGGCGAATTGGAAGGACGAGCTTGGCCACATCCGTGTTTGCCACCAGCTTTAGCTGGTGGGGACCGGCAACCATTCTCTCTCTTTGGGAGCCGGCTTTAGCCGGCTTTTTCAGCCCTCGGGAAGCCGGCTAAAGCCGGCTGAAAAAGTAGGTTGATGTTGTTTCGCTACCACCAGCTAAAGCTGGTGGCAGACAAAGCGATAATTTTTCCTTGACACCAGTTCAAAGGGTATTGCTACCCGCCGGCGAGGCCGGCAAAGCGAGGGGGCGTGAATGTTTGTCTCGCTTGCCGGATGCGCATGTCCGCCCTACGCGGTGGGTTCGACCGCCGAGCGCCGGCAATCGACGCGCAGGTAGCAGGACGCCCCGATGAGCAATATGCCGCCGCAAATAAGAAACGCCGGATCCCATTGCTCGCGGCCGACGTAGCCGCGACTGCCTAACTCGTCGGCGAAGCGGCCGAGAAAGGTCGTCGAGATCAAGGCGCCGGGCACCCCCAGGGAATTCATCAAGCCGAACAAAGCGCCCAGGTGTTTGCCGCTGATTTCGGTGGTGACGCCCCACCAGGCTGCCTGGTGCGAGAGGGCCGACGTGCAGGCGAGCGCAGCGAACAGGCTGCTCATTGGCAGCGAATCGCAGAACGCGCTAGACACGATGGCGATCGCCGCCAACGCAAGCGCTGCGGCGCCATAGCCCGAATACGACCAGCGCCGGTTGCCGGTCGTGCGCACCAGCCAATCGGCGATCAGGCCGCCGGACAGGGCGCCGACGGCGCCGCCCCCTAAAACCAGCGACGCGTACCAGCCTGCCTCGATGGGGCTGGCGCCGCGCGCATCGGTCAGATACGTCGGATACCACTGCATGAACATGTACGACACGAACGCCGTGCAGGTGTTGATCAGGCCCAACAGCCAAACGTTCGCGCTCCGCAAGACGAGCGGCCAAGGGATCGGCGGGTGCGGCTTGGCCGCCGCTTGCACTTCGGCTCTTGCAGTCGATGCCGATTCGCCTGCCTCCGCCGTTTCGCCGGGATCGTCGCGAAACCAATAATAAAACGCCGCGGCCCAGACGATGCCGACCGAACCAAAGATGGCGAACGTCGCGCGCCAGCCGACGTACTCGATCAGATACGCGGCGACGGCCGGCGAAATCGCGCCGCCGAACTGGGCCGACGTGATCACGAATCCCTGCGCCGCACCGCGCTGTTCGGCCGGAAACCAACGAGCCAGCACGCGCGCCACGTTCGGATACGCGCCCGCTTCGCCGGCGCCGAACAAAAAGCGGATGCCAACCAGCATCCAGAGACCGGTGGCGGCGCCCGTCAAAATGGTAAACGCCGACCACCAGAGCACGATCCGCGTCAACACGCCTCGCGAACCGTAGCGGTCGCCCCAATGCCCGGTGGGCACTTCGAACAGGCCGTAGGCGACGACGAAGGCGCCCAGCACGTAGCCCATCTCGGTCAGGCTGAGTCCCAGATCGCGGCGAATGGGCTCGACCGCTTTGGCGATGCAAACTCGATCGAGATAGAGAATGAAGGCCAGGCTGCACAGAAACCCCAGTACGCCGTACTTCGTCAGCCGCGCCGGCCTTTCCGCGGCACGGGCCGCTTCGATGGGTGATTCGTAGGGATTGCTCACTGCCTCGAAAGTCTAAGGGCGCCCGCGGCGCGACGCAAGCAAATCACGACCGGCATTTTCGCCTGGATCGCCGCGCACGCGGCCGACGAAGCCGCCGCTGAAGGCAAGCGGCGGATCACGCCTTACTGGCGGACGCTCAAGAGTGGCGGCGAGTTGAACCCGAAATTTCCCGGCGGCATCGCCGAGTTGCGCCGGCGCCTGGAATCAGAAGGCCACCGGGTCGCTCAGAAAGGCAATCGCTTTCTGGCGACCGATTTCGAGCAGTCGCTGGCGCGGCTGTAAAGGGACAGGCCGCGGAAGCTGCCGCGTTAACGGCCGCCGTCGTGCAGCCGCGGATCGGTCGCGTCCTGCAAGCCCTCGCCGATCAGGTTGTAAGACAACACGGCCAGGAAAATCGCCAGCCCCGGACACACGATCAGCCACCAGAGCTGCAAGTTCGAGCGCGCCGAATTCAACAGCGTGCCCCAACTGGGATTCGGCGGCGGGGCGCCGAAGCCCAAAAAGCTGAGCGAACTCTCGATCAAGATCGCCGAGGCGATGCCGAACGTGATCGGCGCCAGGATCGGCGCCAGGGCGTTGGGCAGAATATAGCGGAACATAATGCGAAACTGCCCGACGCCCAGCGCCCGGGCCGCAACGACGAAATCGCTTTCGCGCAGCTTGATGAATTCGGCGCGGCCCAAGCGGGCGATGCTCGTCCAACTGGTGCAGCCGATGATGGCCATCATGTGCCAGATCGTCGGCTTGTCGAGAATGGCGACCAGCGCCAAGATCAGCACCAACGTCGGCACGCACATCACGACTTCGATCGCGCGGCTCAGCACGATGTCGACCCAGCCGCCCAAATAACCGGCGATCGAGCCGACCGTGATGCCGATCGCCGCGGCGATGCCCATCGAGACGAATCCCACCAACAACGCGATCGTCGTCCCGTGTACCATCTGCGCGAAGACGTCGACGCCGGCCTGATTCGTGCCGAACCAATTGAAGCGGTTCGGGCGGCCTTCGGCGCCCGAAGGGTTCTCGGGCTGACCGGGCCACTCGTCCTGCTTCACGCGGCGATAAGGGTCTTGATAGACCAGCGGCCAGATCGCCCAGCTTTCAGGATCTTTGTCTTTGAGGTTTTGCGGGTAGATGCGCCGAAAGCGGTCGCGGTAGAAGACCGGATTTTCCCAGCGAGGGTTGAAGTAACCGAGCGCGGGAAAATAGAGCCGGCCCTTGTATTTGCAGACGATCGGCTTGGCGCCCGCGATGGCGGGCGCGAAGATCGCCACGATCGCCAAAAAGCCGACGAAACAAAGGGCCGCCATCGCCAGCTTGCGGCGGCGGAAACGGCGCCACGATTCCTTCCAAAAGCCGCGCGAGGCGGGCGGTTCGCGCGGCGGCGTTTTGCGAGTTGGCATGGGGAGAAAAACGTTCGCCGCCCAAGCCTCGCCGGGCGGCCTCGACGCGGTTCAAGAATAACTGATGCGCGGATCGACGACCGCGTACAAAATGTCGGCGACCAGCGTGCCGAGCAGCGTCATTACCGAAAACACGAGCGTCAGGCCCATGATCGTCGGGTAGTCGCGGGCCGAAATCGATTCGAAAAACAATCGCCCCAGGCCCGGCCAGGTGAATATCTGCTCGATAATCACCGAGCCGCTCAGCAGCGTGGGCAGCGTCAGGCCGATCAGCGTGACGAACGGAATCAGCGTGTTGCGGAACGCGTGATGGAAGATCACCGCCAGCGGACCGACCCCTTTGGCCCGGGCCGTGCGAATGTAGTCCTGCTTCATCACTTCTTGCATGTTGGCCCGAATGAAGCGGCTTTCGTAAGCCAGGCTGCCGTACGTGTAGCACGCCACGGGCATCAAGGCGTGCTTGAACAGATCCCAGGCCTGCTCCCAACTCGACATCTGCTCGTAGCCCTGGCTGTGCATGTCGAACAGGGGGAGCAGTTCCAGCTTCACGGCCAGCAGCATCTGCAACAAGAGCGCGGTGACGAACGTCGGAAACGAATAGAGCATGTACAACGCCGTGCTCAAGAAACGCTCGTCGTGATGGCCGTTGCGAACCGTGGCGTAAAGCCCCATCGGGATCGAGAGCAGGTACGCCAGCAGCAGCGAGGTCAGCGAGAGCAGCAAGGTCGGCCCGATCCGCTCGCCGATCACCTTGGCCACCGGCTGCTTCTGCAAGAACGAGCGGCCGAAGTCGAGCCGGGCCACGTTGCCGAGCCAGACGCCGTAAGCCTGCCACCAAGGCTTATCGAGACCGAATGACTTTTGCATCCGCGCGTAGTCTTCGGGGCGGATCTTGCGGCTCGGATCCATCTCGGCCATCTGCACGGTGAGCGGCGAGCCGGGCATGCTGCGGATCAGCCCGTAGACGATGAACGTAATCAACAGCAGCGTCAGACAGCCAATCAAAACGCGACGAATCAGATAACTCAGCATGACCGCTCGATCGAAGAACCGCAGCCGGAATAAACGCTTGCCCCGCGCGCCCGCGCCTCAGTGCATCGGCCTCCAGATGCTCATGAACCCCGGGCTGTAATGGTACGGGCCGCGAGGACAGAATTTATAGCCGCGCAGTTCTTTGTTGAACCCGTAAAACGAGCTTTGGCAATAGAGCCAGGTATAGGGCTGATCGGCGTAGATCAGCTCGTCGATCTTGGCGTAAATCTCGGCCCGCTTCTGGCGATCGAATTCTTTTTTGCCTTCGTCGAACAGCCGGTCGACCTCCGGATTGGAATAGCCGCCGAAGTTGCGAGGTTCGCCCGTCTTCCAGATATTGTCGAGCGTCCCCGGATCGGCGCCGGAGCCCCAGCCGCCGAAAGCGGCCTGATAATCGTGTTTGAGGATTTTCTCTTGCATCACGGTGAACTCCATCGGATGCACGTTGCAGATGACGCCGATCTGGTCCAGGTTTTCTTTGAGCAGCGAACAGATGTCGACCCGCAATTGCACGCTGGTGCAGACGATATTGAACTCGAACGGCACGGACCTGCCGCCGATCTCCTGATCGCGGATGCCGTCGCCGTCGTGATCGATCCAGCCCGCTTCGTCCAGCAATTCCTCGGCCTTGTTCAAATCCTGCTTGTAGTAAGGCAGCGGCTTTTTGGGCGCCATCCAGGCCGCCGGGTGAAAGACGCCGTTGCTCGGTACATACAAACCGTAGCAGAGCTTGCTGAGCATCTCGTCGTGATTGAAGGCGTACGACATGGCCTTGCGCACCCGGATGTCGCTGAAAAACGGCGTTTGCAGGTTCCAGTTGAACTGAAAGGTCGTCCATTCGATTCCGCGGGCCTTGGTGTTGCGCGAATAGAACTCGTCGTCGCCGGTTTGGGTCATCCATTGTTCCGGCGTCAGCAGCAATTCGTCGATCTCGCCGCTTTTCAGGGCCAGCAGCGAAACGTTGGAATCTGCATTGATGCGAAAGCGGATTTGTTCGATGTAAGGTTTCTGGCGAACTTGCTTGCCTTCGTGCAGGTCATGGTTTTCTCGCCGCTCGAGCACGATCTCCTGACCGCGAACGCGCTTGACGATCTTGTACGGCCCGCTCGTGACCGGCTCGTTCTCATACTTCACGTGCTCCGGGCTTTCCGCCAACGTGGGGTCGGCGGCGAGTGTGTTTTCGTAAATATGCTTCGGAATGATCGGAAACAGCATGTTCCCGACATTCGTGGCCAAGGCCTGCTTGTGAAAGAAGACCAGCGTGCGGTCGTCGTAGGCTTCGACCCACTTCAGTTCGTCGGTTCCCGAGCGCACGGCGGGAATCGGAACTTTGGGATTCATGATCGTCTGGAATGAAAACACGACGTCGTGCGCCGTAAGCGGACGGCCGTCGGACCAGACCAGGTCGTCGCGGAGCACAACCTTGTCCATCAGGTGGTCCTTGCTGCTTTGCCAGGAGACGACCGAGTCTTGGTTGGCAAAGAACTCCAAATTCCAATCAAATGCAAACAGTTCTAAACTGGTCAGTCCCGCTAAGTCGAAATCTTGAACGGAGCTGACCATGATCGGGTTGGTCGTCTTGACATCCGCCAAGATATGTCGCGTGATCGAGGCGCCCCAATCGACCTGCGAGTCGTCCTCGGGCAGCCGCCCGAGCGCGCTGAGAATTTTGGCATTGGCCTCGTCGGAATCGTTTTTCAGCGCCAGCGCCTCGTCGACCGTCGCCAGCGGTTGCTGTTCCGCCAGCAGTTTCTGCAGCCGCTCCACGGCGTCGACGACCGGTTGATCGACCCACTCGGCCTTTTCGTCGAGTTCGGCCAGCGGCGGCGCGTCGAACGGCTCGAGCAGCACTTCTTCGGCCGCGGGGGCCGAGCCGGAGGTCGATTCCTTGGCGCCTTCCGCCGCTTTGCTCTCGCCTTCGGCGGCCGCTTCGCCTGGCTGTTGCTTCTCTGGACCGCTGGAGCTACAGCCCGGTAACGACAAGATCAATAAGCCGGGCAACAACAGTCCAAGCACTAAGCGATGCGTCATGGTGCGGGGGACGCCTTTCGAGCGAGAGGTTGAAGTCGGAAGCGGTGGAAGCCGGGGCGGGGCTGGCGGTTTTGCGGCAAAGGCATGCTACAAAACGTGTTGCGAACGGTCAATAAGTTCGCATTGCTCGCCCGGCCTATTCTCGCTAACTTATGCCCGCCCAAAATAATGGGGTCTCGCGCTGCGCCCATTCTTTCAATTCCGATTAGCGAGCGATTGCATGAACGCCGAACGGATTCGGTTGCGAAGATTTACAAGCTTGATCCTCGCCAGCTTGCTTGGCTTGGCGGGATCGATCGCCGGGGCGCAAACGGTCTCGGACTCGAAGCCGGCCGAAGTGGAAACGCATTGGATCTGGTCGCCGGCCCACACGAAGGATCTGGTTCCGCCCGGCGATTGCTATTTTCGCCAAACCATCGAACTGGCGGGCGACGAAGTGCCCACGCTGCAAATCACCGCCGACGACCGCTACGAGGCCTACATCAATGGCCAGCGCGTCGGCAAGGGCGAAAGCTGGAAGTCGTTCAAGACCTACGACGTGCAGGACTATCTCAAGCCGGGACGGAACTCGATCGCCATCAAGGCGACGAATACCGCGGGCGGTTCGGCGGGCATGGTGGCCCGCTTTGCGGCGGCGGTTGAAGGGGGCGGCGCCGAAGTGCTGCTGGCCACCGACGCCACGTGGAAAACCAGCCTCAAAGAGGCTGATGGCTGGGAGACGGCCGAGTTCGACGATTCGCAGTGGGTCCCGGCCCGCAGTTTCGGGCTGTTCGGCCCGACCGAACCGTGGGCCAACCAGGTGGCCAGCGAGGCGCCGGCGGCGGGTCGATTCTTGCTGGGGGCCGAGTTCCGCGTCGAACAGGTCATCGCGCCGGAAAATTGCGGCTCGCTGATGGCCATGACCTTCAACGAGTGGGGAGAAATCATCGCCTCGCAAGAAGGCGAAGGCTTGATCGCGATCGTCGACGGCGATCAGGACGGCTTGGTCGAAACCGTGACGACCTACTGCGATAAAATCAAAAACTGCCAGGGATTGCTGGCCCTGAACGGCCAGATTTTCGCCGTCGGCGAAGGCCCCGAGGGGACCGGCTTCTATCGGCTCTCCGACGAAGATCAAGACGGCGTCGCCGACGCTATCAAGCTGCTCTTCGAATTCGACGCCCAAGCCAGCGAGCACGGGCCGCATGCGCCGGTGCTGGGGCCCGACGGGTTGATCTATTTGGTCATCGGCAACCACTGCAAGCTGAAGCAAGCCGCCGATGAAAGCAGTCCCTATCATCACTATTACGAAGGCGATTTGCTGCAGCCGCGATACGAAGATCCCAACGGCCACGCTGTGGGCGTCAAGGCGCCGGGCGGCGCCGTGCTGCGCACCAACACCGAAGGTTCGCAGGTGCAACTGTTCGCCGGCGGCTTTCGCAATCCTTACGACATCGCCTTCAACAAGGAAGGCGAACTGTTCGCCTACGACGCCGATATGGAGTGGGACCTGGGCTTGCCCTGGTATCGGCCGACGCGAGTCAATCACGTCACGGCCGGCGGCGAATACGGCTGGCGCAGCGGTTGGGCCAAATGGCCGTCGTACTATCTCGACAACTTGCCGGCCGTGATCGAGACCGAACGCGGTTCGCCGACCGGCGTCGTGTTTTACAATCACTATCAATACCCGGTCCGTTATCACAACGCGATGTTCGCCTGCGATTGGTCGCAGGGCACGATCGTCGCGGTCCGCATGCAGCAAGCCGGCGCGAGCTATCAGGCGCAGCGCGAAGTGTTTCTCGAAGGCCGGCCTTTGAACGCCACCGACTTGGATGTGGGGCCCGACGGCTGGCTCTATTTCGCTACCGGCGGCCGCGGCACCGAAGGGGGCGTGTATCGAATCGTCTGGACCGGCAAGGCGCCGCCGCAGCCCAAATTGAGCGAGGTGATGCAAGCCGTTCGCCAGCCCCAATTGCAAAGCGCTTGGGGCCGCCAACAGGTGGCCAGCATCCAGCAAACCCTCGGCAGCGCCGAGTGGGGCCGCCAACTGACTTCGATTACCGAAAACGCGACGCTGCCGATCGCCGACCGGGTGCAAGCCCTCGACTTGATGCAACTCGTCGGGCCGTTTCCGACGCCCGGCGACCTGGTCAAGCTGGCTCGCGACCCGCACGCCGAACTGCGGGTCAAAGCGGCGTACCTGATGGGCATTCACGTCGATCCCGCCTGCCAGACGCGTCTGATCGAACTGCTCGGCGACAACCAAGCGATCGTGCGGCGGATCGCCTGCAACTCGCTCGCCCGCGGCGGCTATCGCCCCGATCCGGCGGCGTTGGTCCCCTTGCTGGGCGATTCCGATCGCTTCGTGGCCTGGGCCGCCGCCCGCGCCCTCGAGCGTTTGCCGCTCGAGAATTGGGCGAGCCTGGTGATCGAATCGGAAAATGCTCGCGTATTTCTTACCGGCGCGGCGGCTCTGTTGGCCCTTGAACCGCCCGACGAGACGGTCGATTTCATCTTGACTCGCGGTTCGGAGTTGATGAACGGCTTCTTGAGCGACGATGATTTCGTCGATCTGCTGCGCGTGTTCCAAATCGGCCTGCAACACGGCAAGCTGACGCGCAAGAACGTGCCCGACTTGTGCAGCCAGCTCGAAAAGGAATATCCGGCCAACGAGGCGCCGAATCAGGTGCAGCGCATCAACCGCGAATTGATGCGCCTGCTGGCTTATCTCCAAGAACCGAGCATTATCCCCCGTAGCCTGAAGGTTTTAGAGAGCGAGGCGCCGCTGGAAGAAAAGCTGCACGTAGCGTGCTGCCTCCGCTTTATCGACGACGGCTGGACGGTTCAGCAGAAGCTCGCGCTGGTCGAGTTCTTCGAAAAGGCCCGCGACTCGCAGGCCGGGCACAGTTTTGCGGGCTATATCGACAATGTTTCTCGAGATTTCCTGGCCCGTTTCAACGACGACGAGCGCCAGCAAGTCTTGTCGCAAGCGGCGCGTTGGCCGGCCAGCGCACTGTTGCTGTTGGCCTCGCTGCCGGAAAAGCTCGACTCTCGAACGGTGTCGCTGCTGATCGAAATGAACGGTCGCGTGCCGCCGAATCCGACGCCGGCGATGAAGCGCTTGGCGACCGGCCTGATCGCCGTGCTCGGCGGCAGCCGCGATCCGGCGGCGATGGCTCACTTGCGCGAGCAATACGAAAAGAGTCCCGAGCGCCGCGAAGATCTGGCGATGGGACTGGCCCAATCGCCGGGCGGCGAAAACTGGCCGCTCTTGCTGCGTGCTCTGTCGGTCGTCGAGGGAGTGGCCGCCCAAGAGGTGCTCTCGCAACTGGCCCGCGTCGATCAATCCCCTGAAGAGCCCGAGCCGATTCGCCAGGCCATTCTTTGCGGACTGAAGCTCGGCGAAAACGGCGGGCCCTTGGCGGCGAAACTGTTGACGCAATGGACTGGCGAAAAGGTCTCCGGCAGCGGCGACAAGTGGGACGAGGCGTTGGCCGCCTGGCAGCGCTGGTTCCAGGAGAACTATCCCGACGAGCCGGCGCCGGAACTGCCCGCGCCGGCCGAAACCGCGAAGTGGGACTATCACGAACTGCTCGGCTTCCTGACGGGCGACTCGGCCACGCAAGGCAATCCGGGACCAGGGGAAGCGATTTTCGCCAAGTCGCAGTGCGTCAAGTGCCATCGCTTCGGCAACCGCGGCGACGGCGTGGGCCCCGATCTCTCGACCGTCAGCCAGCGATTCCAGCGCAAGGAAATTCTGGAGTCGTTGATGTTCCCCTCGCAAGTCATTTCCGACCAATACGCCAGCAAGACGATCACGACCGAGGACGGTCAAACCATTACGGGCATCGTGGCCCCGCTGAGCGGCACGACCGTGGCGGTGCTGCAAGCCAACGGCGAGAAGGTCACGATCCGCAAGGACGAAATCAGCGAAACGGCGCCGAGCAAGAAATCGATCATGCCCGAGGGGCTGCTGAACCAGCTTACGCTGGAAGAGATCGCAGATTTGTTCGCCTATCTCGGCACGACGCCGAAAGCGACCAAGATCACGATTCAACAACCCGCCAGCCGGCGCCGCAAGTAAGCCGCGTTGCGACCACTCGCGTCTACGCGGCCGGGTGCGAAAGAGACGTTGCGTAAGGGAGGGCCGGGCGCCCTCGCCCGGCAGAAGCGAAATCGTGTAAGGGAGGGCCGGGCGCCCTCGCCCGGCAGAAGCGAAATACAGCCTCGTGCTCAGATCGTTGCGTGCAGATTGACCGCCGCCCCAGCGGAGCGGGGTTTAGGACGGGCGAGGGCGCCCGTCCCTCCATCTGTTTAGGACGGGCGAGGGCGCCCGGCCCTCCATCTGACGGGCGAGGCTGGCCGGCCATCAAATTCATGGCGGGCAATGCCCGCGTTGCGCTTGCTGTATTATTAACGCCGCAAATCATGTTGCCGCGGCATGATTTGATGCCAAAGCTGAATGCGCCTGAGCGCGGCGCCGACAACGCTTGCGATAAAGTAGCAGGCACACTCCGTGTGCCGTCGCCAACCCTGTGATAACGCTTAACCACCAGGCCGGTTACGACACACGGAGTGTGCCTGCTACTTTGTGGCGGCTCCGCCGCGCTGTGATTAGCGCCGCTTTTGCTGATAGCGGCGACTGGCTTCGATGAGCGTGCCGCGCTCGGCATCGGTCAGGCTCGACTCGCCCTCGGCGGAAATCTTTTCCAGGATCCGGTCGAGTTCCTGAGAGAGATCCTGTTCTCGGCTGGCCGGCCTGTGAACTCGCAGTTTCGGTCCCGGCTTCAGCCGCCGTTTCAACGATTTCAACGATAACCCGCTCGGCATCCAGCGGCCGAGATTCCAGCCGGTCTTGTAATAGATGAAGGCGAAGGCGGCGCCGGCCAGATGCGCTTCATAGGCGATGCCTTCTCCGCCGCCTCGCATCGACCGGTCGAAGCCCATCACGTCCTGGCCGATCATCAGCGTGCAAAGCACCCAGGCCGGAATGGGGAACACGCCCCAGAAGTAAAATTGCCGCCGCGGATAGTGCAGCACGAACAGCACGATGATGCCGTTGACCGCGCCCGAGGCGCCCAACATGCCGCCGGCTCCGCGCCCCGCGGCGCCGGCGACAACAACCCAGACGAGCGAGCTGAGGACGATCATCGTCAGATAGATGCGCAAGAATTCTTTCTTGCCGTAGATCGTCTCCATGTCGGCGCCGAAAAACCACAGCGCGAACATGTTGAAACCGACGTGCAGGGGGTTGACCGAGTCGTGGGCGAAGCCCGCGGTGAGCAACTGCCAGCAATTCCAAGGCTTTTGCAGCAGGTCGGGCGTGACTTTCATCCACTGGCTGAGCTCGCCGCGGAAGATCAACACGTCGGCCAGAAAGATCGCGACGTTGGCCAGGATCAGATTGGCGACCATCGAGCGGTCGCCGCCTAGAAAGAAGCCCTTGGGCTCCTCTCGCGCGTAATCTCGATCGTAGAGGCCCATCGTTGTTCGACGCCGCGTTTGGCCGTCGGATCCGTCCTGAAATTACGAGGCGGCGATTTCGGCGATCTCCCGCCGCGCCGGTCGCATCAATCTCGGCGCGTCAATTCTCTTCGTACTTGTCGGCGCGACCGCCTTTGGCGCCGTCGATCAACTCGTTCAGCCGCTTGGCGGCCGCGAACTGGAGGTTCGACCACTGGGCGAGAAGCTGCTTGTTCTCCGCGATCGTTGCGTCGTTTTCAGCCCGCAACGCGGCGACCTTCTTCTGCAACTCTTCCACCTGCGTCGTGACCAAATCGCGCTCGTCGCTGACTTCCTTCAACTCGGGCTTCAACTCTTTGTCGATCTGCTCTTGGCGCAGATCGACTTGCTTCTGCGTGTCGGCCAATGTGTCCTGCGTGATCTTCAGATCGGTCGTCGCGGCGGCAATCTTGTCTTGATAACTGGCGATTTCGGCGTGCAGATCGTGGAAAAAGACCACGTAATCTCGCAGCGCTCGCTCGTACTTGCCGTTCATCACGCGGGCCTCGGGATCGTCGGGCTGGGCCTCTTTGCCGTTGCGGAAGTACTCGTTAATCACTTCCGCCGGCACGCCTGGCATGAGCGTGGCTAGTTGCTGCTGGTCGAGTCCGGCGAACATGTCGCTACGGTCGACGGGCATTCGTTCGTACAATAGCCAAGGCGCCTTCGTGCCCGCGATACTCTTGCGCTGCCGCTCGGACAACTTCATCGTCGGCTCGAGCGTGATCAGCTTGTCGGCGATGGCGGCGACTTTGAATTCCCCGAGGTAATGAAACGTGGTCGAGTCGCCGTCCTCGAAAACGTAGATGATCGACTTGTCTTGAATGCGGTGCGGATCAGGGTCCGCGACCGCGACGGCGCACTGTCCCGTGTTGGGATTGACTTGCTGGGCGATGCAGTTCCGCCAGACTCGGCCGCGATCGACCAGTAGATCGTGCTGCGCAACTTCCAGGTCGCGGATGCCGGGCACGGGAGGAGTCGCGGTGCGGTCTCCTTCGAGGGCGAGCTGCGTTCTTTTGGCGGCGTCTTCCAGCGGCTTGTCGTAACTCTTGGCCGCCTGTTGCCAGTTCTTCTCTGCGCTGAGCATCTTCATCGCGAAGAAGAACAGGAAGAGCGAGGCTAAGACGATGCAACCGGCGAGTACCTTGCTCCAGATATTCATGTGAACGCTGCCGCGATAGGAAGACCTTGGGAAATCGCCTCTTAGGTCGATAATAGGCTCGCTGGCGGGGGCCGTCAAGCTTTGACGATTCCGTAAGATCCGGCCGACATTGCGCATGCGCGGCTCGAGCAGGATTCGCGCCGCTACAGCCCTTATAATCCGGCGCGGCGCCGCCGCCGAGTCTGGTTGCCGGCCCGGCGGGCGACTATGATCGACCAGCGTGACGAACGGTCGCTTCCGACAGCCCCCTACCGCGAGATCATGCCGCAATGACCCTGGAATTTCACCACAGCCGCCGCGAGTTTCATCGCCTTGCCGCCGCCGCAGTCGCCGGTATCGGAGCCGGCGCCGCGAAGGTCTTGGCCGAAACGCCGGAAAAAGCAGCCGGCCAAGACCAACTGCCGATCGTCGACACGCACCAGCATCTGTGGGATTCGAAGAAGTTCGAGTTGCCGTGGATCAAGCCGGGCGATCCGCTCGACAGAAGCTACTTAATGGCCGATTACCGCGAGGCCACGGCGGGGCTGAACGTCGTGAAAACGGTCTATATGGAGGTCGACGTCGCGCCCAAGCAGCAAGACGCCGAGATCGAATACGTCAGCGAATTATGCGCTCGCGACGACAACCCGATGGCGGCCGCCGTGATCTCGGGCCGGCCGGCCAGCGACCGCTTCGCGGATTATCTGGCCCGGCACAAGGACAACCGATATATCCGCGGCATGCGACAGGTGTTGCACGGCCCGAGCAATCCGCGCGGCTATTGCCTGGAAAAACCGTTCGTCGCCGGAATCCAACGCTTGGGCGAGCAGGGCTGGAGCTTCGATCTGTGCATGCGATCGGATGAGCTGGCCGATGCCGCCCGGCTGGTCGACGCTTGCCCCGGCACGCGGTTCGTGCTCGACCATTGCGGCAACGCCAGCGTCGTGGCGGCCGATCTCTCGGGGTGGCGCCGCGAGATTGCGGCGCTGGCCGAGCGAAAGAACGTGATCGGCAAGATTTCGGGCGTCATCGCCTCGGGCGCCGGCGGCAAATGGTCGGTCGAGAACCTGGCGCCGATCGTCAACCACACGCTCGACGTTTTCGGCCCGGACCGCGTAGTGTTCGGCGGCGATTGGCCTGTTTGCACGCTGGCCGCTACCTTCCGGCAATGGGTTGAAGCCTTGCGAACGATCGTCAGTTCGCGAAGCCTGGCCGAGCGGCGCAAGCTGTTTCACGACAACGCTGTCAAGTTCTACAGGCTGGCCTGAGAACGGTGGGATCGACTGTCATGTCGAAGCTCCTGGTGGGGACGTAGAGGGGGATGTTTTCCGTGTCAGACGCTTGCCGGGCGACCGCTTGGCGTCTGTTGGCTCGGTTGGCGGTTCCATCGCGAGCATCTCGGCCAGCCGGGAATACGACTCGGGGACGAATTGGGCGTAGATGCTGGTCACGATCGGATGCGCATGCCCGAGCTGTCGCTGCGTGAACAGCAGATTGCCCCCCGTGCGCAAGTAGGCCAGGTAGCCATAGGTGTGTCGCAACAATTGCACGCTGGCCCGATCGCCTAAGCCGGCCTCCGACAGAATCCGGACCACCCGGCGATAAAGGCCCGTGCGTTCGAAGGGGCGTCGGCGCTCGTGGAACACAAGCGGCTGGAGCGGATCGGCGGGATCGGCATCGGCAGGCAAAAGGCAGTTGCGCGTGGTCTCGCAATACTCGGCGATCAACCGGGCGAGGGGCGAAGGCACGTAAACCTCCCGATCGATCGCCTCGCCCTGGCGAGTGGGGTCGCCCTGTCGAATGGTCAAGCGAGCGCCGCTGGCGTCTCGATCCAGATCGCCGTGACGCAGCCGGCAGAACTCGGAGTTGCGCAGGCCGGTGAACAGCAGCGTCTCGACGATCAGCCGATCGAGTTGGGCCGCGCGGCCGTCGGCGGGCGGCAAGGCGGCAAGGTCGCGGCGAACATGCCCCAGCAGGACATGCACTTCCTGCTCGGAAAGAAACATTTCGCGGCTGATTTCCCAGGCGGTTCGCATGCTCGCGGCTCTTTGCCTTAATCTCATTACAGATCAGTCACGTTGCGTATGATATTGCAACAAAACTGATCTGTCAAGATTCAATATGCGGCGGACAGCGCGCCGCTGCCGAGGAACGCCGCTGCGCAAGGCGACCGCCCGGCCCTTGATTGTTGCCGAAAAAATCGCACTTTCCGGCCTAGCCGCCACGCGCGACGTGCATAAGATTGCATTGGGATGCGGTGAGAAAGCAAAGCCTCCGATAGATGCATGGTTTTGGTGCATGGTCGCGCGCGAGCCTGCTTGGCATGCGCACGCCAATCTCTCGGACAGGGAAGCGGAGGCTAGGAGGCGAGCAGCCAGAAGGCGGGCCCTTTCTCAATCGCTTTGGCCGACATTCTTAGACGTCGGCCCTCCCTGCCAGAACCGCGACGTCGTGGAACCTCGACGTCTCAGGTTCGTAGCGACAAAGTCCAGGAGGGCGCACGCGGCGCGGCCGATCATCTGCGGAATCGAAATCGCGCGATCGTTTTGCTGTGCGGCGAATTCAGGGCGAAATTATCCCGCTGAAAATCGAGAGCAAGCTGAAAATTGGCTCTTAGCGAGCCAGTTGCGTTCAAAGTGGGGAGGTTGCGAAGAATGGGTGGTCGCGTTGTTTCGCCGAAGGATGGTATTTCTTTCCAAACGCAGAGGAGGTCCAAGATCAGGCTAAATTCATGTTAGAATTTGTTGGATTTTTTCGAGCGTCCTAGGGATAATTGTTGGACTTGGGCTGGTGTTGCAATACGATGCAGTGGCAACCAGCAGGAGGCCCATTCCTACCTCGCCTCTGCGACACGCATCCCGCGAGCAACATACTTGCCTGACCCGTTCCCGGTCCGGCCCACCAACTTGGCTCACCTTGTAGGAGTTGTGAATTGTACGACGCACTGTTGGACGAATTGGAAGACGAAGGCGCCCCGAGCCCCGACGATGCGGTTGATCTGGCCGACAAGGAGGACGTCGTTGATGAAGACGACGAACTGATAGATGATGCGGGCGGCGAAGTTGACCCCGAGGCCGAGTTGAAGGCCGAGGATTTGCTCATAACGGGCGATGACAATGAATCGTGGTCGGACGACCCGGTTCGCATGTATCTGACCCAAATGGGCGAAATTCCCTTGCTCACGCGCAAGGAAGAAATCGCCCTGGCCAAGGAGATCGAGATCACGCGGGCTCGTTTCCGCCGCAAGCTGCTGGAATGCGATTACGTGATACAAGCCGCGGTGAAAGTGCTGCGGCGGGTGCACTCGGGCGAATTGCCGTTCGATCGTACCGTGCAGGTTTCCGTGACCGACCGGCTGGAAAAGGACCAGATTCTGGGCCGTTTTCCCCACAATTTGCGAACCCTGGACATCCTGCTGAAGCGAAATCGCCGCGATTACCACATCGCTTCGAGCAAGTCGCGCAAGACGAACGAACGCCGCGAGGCTTGGCGTCGTCTGGGCCGCCGCCGCCTGCGGGCGGTGCGACTGGTCGAAGAATTGGGCCTGCGGACGCAGCGCATCGAAGCCATGATTCGGGTGCTGGAGGACTTCAGCCGTCGCGTCGACGATCTGAAACGCCAGATCGAAGCCCACAAGGCCGCCAAGGGGTCGCCCGAGGACCGGGCCAACATGGTCGCCGAGTTCCGCAACATCCTCCGCGTCACGCAGGAAACGCCGACCAGCCTGCGTCGCCGCGTCAACTATCTGAAGGTGGTATACACGCAGTACCAGAAGGCCAAGCGCGGCTTGTCGGAAGGCAATTTGCGGTTGGTCGTCTCGATCGCCAAAAAGTACCGCAACCGCGGCTTGAGCTTCCTGGACTTGATCCAAGAGGGCAACGCCGGCTTGATGCGAGCCGTCGATAAGTTCGAGTATCGCCGCGGATTCAAGTTCTGCACCTACGCCACGTGGTGGATTCGCCAGGCGATCACCCGGGCGGTGGCCGACCAGAGCCGCACGATCCGCATTCCGGTGCACATGGTCGAAACGATGTCGAAGGTTCGCAACGTTTCGCGGCAATTGCTGCAAGAGCTCGGCCGCGAACCGACGATCGAAGAAACGGCCCGTGCAGCCGGCACCGCGGTTGACGAAGCCCGTCGGGTGATGGCCATGAGCCGCTATCCGATCAGCCTCGACCGGCCGGTCGGCAACAGCGAGGACAGTCATTTCGGCGACCTGCTGCCCGACTCGGGCGCCGAAAGCCCGGCCACCGGCGCCGCCCAGGAGATGCTCCGCGGGCGGATCAACAAGGTGCTCAAGACGCTCAGTTATCGCGAGCGCGAGATCATCAAGCTCCGCTACGGTCTGGGCGACGGCTACAGCTACACGCTGGAGGAAGTGGGCCACATCTTCAAGGTGACCCGCGAACGCATCCGCCAGATCGAGGCCAAGGCCGTCCGCAAGCTGCAGCAGCCCAGCCGCAGCCAGGAACTGGCCGGCTTCCTCGATTAGTCCGAAAGTTTGAGTCAACGTCTCCTGAGAGCCGGGCAGTCGGATTTGCCCGGCTCTCTTTTTGCGCGCCGCGGCCGCGGTAGTGGGTCAATTTGAAATCCCGTCCCTATTTCAAGATGAAAGGGCATTTCGGCATTTTGCAGGCTGGCCGCGCCGGCGTAAAAAGAAAGCCGCCGAGAGCAGCTTGCGAGCTAAAAAGAAGCGGCCGGCAAATTTGCCGGCCGCTTCTTTACACCTAATCCTAAGACATCCGGCGGCTTGTTATCGCCGTCCCGGATGTCTGCTGGACCGGCTCAAGTCCGGTCCAGTCTCACAGGCCCCTTGCGGGGAACATCCAATAGTATCGGCTTTTTCGTCGAAAAATCAAGCCTTTCACAGGCCAAGCCGCGACCTAAGTGCTTTGCGTATATGCTCTAAATCAACATTTAAAATGAGCGGGGCGACGTATTGCCGCTTCCCCGTTTTGGGGCATTTTCCGTCCATGATGCGGTCCAGCCTCCAAAGGGCGACAGAGGTGACCATGTCGCATTTCGCCCAGCAACGGCTACCGCGGAGGCTTTTTGGCAGCGAGAGGGGCGACATTTCATAATGGTATGCCTCAAACGGCGCCGGCTCGACCGTCGATAGCGGGACCACCGTTGCTATTTGTGTTCGCCCTCGCGATACAACCACGACAGGGCGCTTTTTCACCATTTCAGGCGGGGCGAACCCAGTGTTGAAATCGCACATCAGAAGCGTTCCGGTTGGGGGATGGAACGTGATCGGCATAAGGCAGCGGGCCCTCTTTTAGAATGCCTGGAGTAGCCAAATCTTAAGGCGTATCTTGGGATGTACAATATCCGCATGGCGCCTACGCCCGGCTGGCAAGAAATCCCTGAGCACACCATGACCCTCCGCGGCCCTGGGCGGGATACGTCAGTCGTTTTGGTAGCCGATGAATTTATCCCGAACACCGTAATCGGGTTCGATGTGCCAGTTTCAATCGCCGAAGACCGCCTGCATGAGCCGATCAGATGGCGCGGTCGATGCGGAATGTACGACTCGCTCGGCGAGTTCCGGACGCAGTTGAGCGATCTTCGCAACGGTCAACCGGTGCAGGCGCGCCTCTGGCTTGAGGGATTCGAACTCGTCATCTACCACCATCGACGTGGCGTGAGGTCGGGGCTTTGCGTGGCCGGAACCGCATCGAGTCCCGGCGACTGCGACGCATGGTTTGGGCCGGCGCGAGAGAAGGATATCGGGGATCGGCTGCTTCTCGACGAACCGATCGCCTACTGCCTCCGGTTCGCATTCATGACGTCTCTTGTAGACCCTCCCTACATCGACAATTTCTTGAGCGACATGGACGCGCTGCTCTCCTATCTCAATGAGTCAACGCCGTCGTGAAGCTGGAGCCGGTCTTTCGGATCATTTTCAAGGAGAACCGTTGCATGTCAAATCGCTTGTTCTTCGTCGCGCTGGCCGCCCTGGCTCTGCTCGCTGCGGCGCCTCCACAAGCGCCCGAGTATCGCAATCACTCGCGATTGATGGTTTATCTCGACGAGGCGGGCCAGGAACACCCGGTGAAAACGCCGGCCGACTGGGCGATTCGCCGCAAGCATATTTTGGCCGGGATGCAGCAGGCGATGGGCGAACTGCCCGATCGCAGCCAGCAGCCGCCGCTCGACCCGCGCGAGACCGAACGCGTCGAGCAAGACGGTGTCGTGCGGATCAAGCTCTCGTTCGCCACCGCCGACAAGGATCGCGTCACCGCCTACTTATATCTGCCGAAGGATCTCAAGCCGGGCGAACGCCGGGCGGCGATGCTGGCATTGCACCCGACCGGCGCCCAGGGCAAGGATATCGTGGCCGGCAGGGGCAAAGCCAACCGCGGATATGGGCTGGAACTGGCTCAGCGCGGCTACATCGTGCTGGCGCCCGACTACCCGTCGTTCGGCGAATTGGCCAATTACGACTTTGCGGCCGACCGCTATGTGTCGGGCACGATGAAAGGCATCGTGAACCACATGCGCTCGGTCGATTTCCTGCAATCGCGGGGCGAGGTCGATCCCGAGCGGATCGGCGTGATCGGCCACTCGCTCGGGGGCCACAACGCGATGTTCGTCGGCGTGTTCGACGAACGCCTGAAGGTCGTCGTATCGAGTTGCGGCTGGACCCCGTTTCACGATTATTACGAGGGGAATATCAAGGGTTGGACCAGCGATCGCTACATGCCGCTTCTGCGCGACGAATACGGGCTCGATCCCGACCGCGTGCCGTTCGACTTTTACGAGGTGGTCGCCGCGTTGGCGCCGCGAGCCTTTTTCTCCGCGTCGCCGGTCCGCGACAGCAACTTCGAAGTAGCCGGCGTGCGCCGCGCCGAACCGATCGCGCGAGCCGTGTATCAACTGTTCGGCGCCGACAAGCAGTTCGTGGTCCGCTATCCCGAGTGCGAACACGATTTCCCGCCCGAGGTGCGGCGGGAAGCCTACGAGTTCGTCGATCGGGTGCTGGCTCACACGCCGACGCGGTAGCTCATCGCCGCGGAATACGGCGAGCCGGCGGAAATGGCGAGCCGGCGGAAATGGCGAGCCGGAGGCGTCAGCCTCCGGGTCCGGCCGCATCGTGATCTTGCGCGCACCCGGAGGCTCGCCGATTCGATGCCTCCGGCTCGCCAGCCAGATCAGCGCCTCCAGCTCGGCGGCCAGATCGATCGGTTTTATTAGCGGCGGTCCTGGGCTCGCATGAGCAAGTACAATAGCGTCAGCAGGCTTTGCAGCGTGGCTGCCACGTAAGTCCAGGCGGCGGCATCGAGCACCTTGCGGACGTAAACCAGTCCTTCTTGGTCGATGATGCCCAGGGAGACGAGTTGCTCTTTGGCTCGCGTGCTGGCGTTGAACTCGACGGGCAAATTGACCAACTGGAAGAACACAACACAGCCGAACAGCCCAATACCCAGCCAAAGTAACATCGGCAAGTGGGCGAACAGTCCGATCATGAATAAGATCATGCTGAAGCCGCTGCCGAAGTTGGCGGCCGGCACGGCCGCGTTGCGAATGGCCAACGGCGCATAGCCGAAGGCGTGCTGCAAAGCGTGCCCTGCTTCGTGCGCGGCGATTCCCACGGCCGCCAGCGTGCGGCTTTGATAGACCTCGTTGCTCAACCGCAGCACTCGGTGCGACGGATCGTAATGGTCGCTAAGCTGGCCGGGAATCATTTCGATTTCGACATCTTGCAAACCAGCCGAATTGAGCACGTGACGGGCCGCGGCGGCTCCGCTCATCGGCGCGGGCATCTTTTGCGCCACGGCATACGTCGAACGCACCTTCATTTGGGCCCACATCGCCAGCAGGAAAGCCGGCGCGAGAAACAGAAAATACATCGGATTAAAAATCATCGAGCTTTCTTACTCCTACTATTACGGACTTGCCATCCGCGCAAACGTATTCAGGTTCTGAAGTTTCCTTCGCCCGCTTTTGGGGATTCTTGAGTCTATTCTACGTGATTGGGCGGTCGGCGGTTCCCCGACCATTTGAACCAAGCTGGACGAAAAGAGCGGATCTTATTACCAGCTTTAAGGTTCCGTCGCAAGGCCTCAGCCGTATTATCGCGACATCGAGTCACGCGGGACTTGGAGACGAGGCGCCGAGCCGTAAGAATGGTTGAATGGCATTTCCGCTCGCCCCCGGGCGATGATTCGAGACTTCCACGTGCAGCATCTCTTGGAACAAACCGCCGAACAGTTGCAGGCCTGGCTGGCTGAGCGCGAGTTGCCGAGCTATCGCGCCGGGCAGATTTGGCGCTGGCTGTTCGAACGGCGGGCCGCTGATTTCGAAGCCATGACGGATCTGCCCAAGGCGCTGCGCACCAGCCTGGCGGCCGATTTTCAGTTTTGGACGACCACGATCGCCGCGCATCAGCAGGCCGGCGACGGCACGGAGAAACTCCTGCTCGAACTGGCCGATGGCCAGCAGATCGAGTGCGTCTTGATTCGCGAGGGAGACCGCCGCACGATCTGCATCAGCACGCAGGTCGGCTGCGCGATGGGCTGCGTATTCTGTGCCAGCGGTCTCGACGGCGTCGTCAGAAACCTGACGACTGGGGAAATCATCGAGCAGATGCTCCGCCTGGCCCGACTGCTGCCGGCCGAAGAGCGGCTAAGCCACATTGTCGTGATGGGCATGGGCGAGCCGCTGGCGAATCTCGACCGCTTGCTGCCGGCCCTGGAAACGGCCGCTAGCCCTGCTGGCCTGGGCATCAGCCCGCGGCGAATTACGATCTCGACAGTCGGGTTGCCTCCGGCGCTCGATCGCCTGGCCAATGAAGACTGTCACTACCACCTGGCCGTCTCGTTGCACGCCCCCAACGACGAACTGCGGAACCGCCTGGTTCCGGTGAACGGCAAAATCGGCATCGCCCCGATTCTGGCCGCCGCCGACCGCTATTTCGAGCACACCGGCCGGCGGTTGACGTTCGAATACGTCTTGCTCGGAGGCTTGAACGATCGCCCGCAGCACGCCCGTGAGCTCGTC
>DATKRK010000052.1:0-4774 GCA_035532215.1 Pirellulales bacterium
CCTCTTCCCAAACGCTCGATTGCCGATCGGGCCAGGCCTGGCTCAAAATGCCCACGGTGGACCACTGAATCGCTTCCACGTCGTCGAGCTTTTGGGCCAGACGCAGACCGTACACGAACGGCTCGGGCGCCGACGGGTCGACTTCGGCGACCTGGCGGAACAACTGCAGCGCGCGCTCGTTCAAATTCGCCCGCGACATGTATTGAGCCAGGTACATCATGTCGGTCGGATCGCTGGTGAAGTCCAAGGCCGACATCAGCGCGCGTTCGATTTCGGCCGGCGTCCGCTCGGCGGCCTGCATCGCCAGGCCGAGCGCCTCGAACATCCAGGGCTGGCCTTGCCTGTTGCGCAGCGCCGCGTTGATGAGCGCGATGACCTGGTCGAACTTGCGGCCCATCATCAACTCCTGGGCCGTCTTCCGCACGGCCGAACCCGCCGGCGCAAGATCGTCTTGGTGCGAGGCGAAGTATTCGTTCCAGGCGGTCGCCGGATCGTCGCCCTCATTGATCTCCAGGCGGATCGATTCGACCTTGGCGGGCTTCGCCGCAGCGACCTTGCCCTGCTTCGTCTCAGCGAACGGGGCGGGCGCCTTGGACTGTGCCTTGAAGGCCGGCTTTTTCGGCTCGGGTTGTTTGCCGGCGGGCTTCGCCTTCTTCGACTTGCCGGAGAGCTTCAAATCTTGGACGGCAAAGGCGCGGAAACCGGACCGCGGCTTTTCGGGAGCGACGTTGAAGAAGCCGCCGCCCATGCCGCCGCCCATCATGTTCCCGCCCAACATGCCGCCGCCCAAGCCCCCCATCATGCCGCCGCCCATGCCGCCCATGCCGCCGCCCATCATGCCGCCCCCCATCCCGCGGCCGCCGAGCATGCCTCCGCCCATGCCGCCGCCCATGCCCATCGGCCGCGGCGTACCGATCGGAATGACGAGATCGGCGACCGGATAGACCCTGTTCGTCAGCATGTTTTCGGCTTCGGCCTTGGTCGTGATCATCAGCACTTCGTCGCGGATGACGTAGGTCAAATCCAGCTCGCTCAGCATCAACCGCAAGGCCGATCGCAGGGTGATGCCCTTGAGATTGCGCGTCACGGGCGTGTCGCTGCCCAAGCCGGCGTCGGTCAGCGCCTTGGCGTCGAGCTGGATTTCGATTGCGTGGCGCTCCTTGAGATAGTCGATGACGTCGTTCAGCGGCTGTTCGGCGAATTCCAATTCGGTCTTTTCTTCCAGGGCCGCCATGATCTTGGCTTCGTTCGGGTTAGCCTCCTTCAGATCGACGGAGTTGTACTTCTTGCGGCGCTCGGTGAGCATCTTCCAGACTTCCGGATCGGGATACAGAATCGGCGGCTCGTCCGGCGTCGGCACCAGGGCCACTTCGACCTGGAACAAGGAGTCGACCACGCCCTTATATCGCGCCTCGCGCACGGCTGCGATATCCTCCGTGAAGCGCTTCGTGCGGGATGTCAAAACCGCGCCTCGCAATTCCGCCGAGCCGGGCCTCATTTCGTTGGCGATGTCGGCCACCGCTTCCGCATCGCGGAAGCGTTCGTCAACCATCAGGGACTCGAAACGCGCCATCAATTGATTGACTTTCTCCTCTTTAACGTACAGGTCTTTGACGAGCTGCTGCCGCGCTTGCTGTTCCGAATCGATTTGCTGCCGCCGCAGATCTTTCTCGGCCTTGACCAGCGACTGGCGGCTGGCCGTCTGCGCGGCGGCTTCGATCTTGTCGACAAGCTGCGAGCGGACTTCCGGATCGAGTTCCGGAGCTTGCCGGACCTTTTCCAAAATCAGCTTGAGTTCGTTCGCGGCGGCCTCCGGATCGGCGCCCATCCGGGCGCGGGCCTGGTTGACGGCCTGCTGCACTTCGTTTTTCAAGAACTGCACGTATACGCGTTCCTGCCTCTCCACCTGATCGACCAGCGTGCCGTCGGCTTCTCCGCCGAAGTCGTTGGCCCCGGGCGCCTCGGCGGGCCGCTTGCCGTCCAGTACGAGATCCGACGAAGAGGCTTGACGCTGCTGGCCGCGAGCGAAGGCCGCAGCCACCTCGGCGACCTGCAACACCGCGGCCGCCTCAGGGTTCATCGGATCGAGACGCGCCGCGGCGCCCGCCAGTTGGCGAGCCTGGTCCAATTCGCCGGTCGCCAAGGCTTGCTGGCTCAACCGGCTGTAGCCTTGCGCTTCGAGGTTCGCGATCCTGCGAAGTTCGTAGAGACCGGCGGAACCGACCGTCGTCAGCGAGATGCCGCCATCGGCCGCGGCGGCATCGACCAATTTCGACAAATAAGCATGCCCCTCGGCCGGCGCCGCCGGAGTCACTCGCCAGTGCAAGCGCTCCTCTTTGCCCGCCACTTCGGCTTGCAAATCGAGTTCGACTGCCGCGGCCGAATCGGCAAGCTTTCCGAGGACGACCGTGTCGCGATCGAAACGCAAGGGGGGCGTGCGCCGCGGATAGATCGCGCGAATCGCTGCGGGCAATTGCAGCTTGCCCGGCCAGACGACCGGCTGCCGAGCGGCTTCGGCCAGATAGTTTCCGGCCTGGCGACCGGTCATTTCTTCGAAGTCGACCGCCAACATGCCGCCCGTGTGGTTCGCCAAAGCGGCGAGCAGTTCGGCGTCGACTCGCGGGCCGACGGCGTAGCTGCTGACCGAGATTCGAGATTCGACCAGCGAGTCGACCAGCGATTGCAGTTTCTTTCCCGCGACCAGATCGGCGGTGCTCATGCCGTCGCCGATGTAGATCGCCGCGCGCTCGCGTCCGGCGCCGACGTTTTTGTTGCAGGCGTTCGCCGCCGCGCGCAACGCGACGGGCATATCGGTCGAGCCCAGCGGCACGCGTTGCTGCAAGTCGTTCAAGGCTTGTCGCATCTCAGCGCCGTCAACCGCGACGAACTTCTTGGTCAAAGGCGCCGCGTTCACGTCCACCGCGATCAAGGCCACGCGATCGTGAGCGTCGAGCCCGGCCAACACCGCGCTCAAAGCATCGAGCGCCTTGGTGCGATAATCGCCGGCCTGGCTCGCCGAAGTGTCGAACAACACCACGACGTCGTGCGGCGCCGCCGCGGGACGAGCCACAGGCGGAGTCAACTTCAATGCGAAATACGTATCGCCTCCGGGTTGGGCGAACGTTTCCATCTGGGCCGTTTCCTTTTGGGCCGTTTCCTTTTGGACGGAGTCCGCGCCAACCGTCTCGCCGGCTCGAGGCGCGGCGCTGGCTTTCGACGCGTCGGGTTCTGCTGCTGCGACGCTTGCCGCCCCGACGAAACATGCGGCTGCCACGACTCCTAATGAAGCAAATACAGAGCGAATGGCCTTGGACATCTCAAGAACTCCGGAAAATACGCGACAGCTCACAGACCAACCTGTTCCGTACCGATGGCCCGGCTGCGCACCATCGCCGCCGCGGAAGTGCCTAAACGGCGGGGACAGTAACAGTTTATGCAGCAAATGCGGCCAATGCCAACAGAAATCTTGCCCACTTCCGCAAAATTCCGTGGGCTCGCCAGTTTGACTCAAGCTCGTGGGGCGGCCTTCCTCACCCGCCGGCCATTGACGGCCTGGAAGGCCGCCCCACATGCCGCCCAAGCGTCTCGTTGGCGCCCGTGTGCCGTATAACTTCAGGATAGCCCCAACACGGGCCGACGGGCGACGGACTTGTGGAACAATTACCGTAAATCCAAGATTAGAAGAGGATTACAGAATCCGCTTGCTGGGGGGCACGAGTTCGGCCTGGGGGATCGCCTGCTCCTGCGGGCGGATAACATCGGCGCGCCCTGGACGCCGGGAAACGCGGACCGCCGGCTTTTCGGAGCCCTCGGCGTGCGAGGCCAGGTAATCCAACCAGGGCGCCAAGCTCGCTGACGTATCGCGAACCATCCCGGCTAAGGCGGCGGAGAGCCAACGCGTTGGCGAGCTCTCTCGGCCCTCGGCTGCGGCAATCAAGCGATCGATCTCTTCGCTGCCTTCGCAATAAGCGGTGCAACCGCTCCAGCCGAGCCGAGCGCCGGCCGAGGGCAGCCTATCGTCCGGCAATGCCGCGCTATCTCGTCCGACAGGTTGCGAATAGTCGCTCAAGGATTGGCTGCTGGCGTTCGCGAGCCAAAGCGGCAACAGCCAGCTTGCCGTCGGCTTTCGGCGCCGCTGGTCCGCGAGAGAGCCGGCCAGCTGGCTGAGCCCGTCCGCTTCGGAGTTGATTTGCAACACGAGTTCGGCGCCCGCAGCGCAGCGAGGATCGTTGGCAAGCCAGGCGAGACTGCCCGTCGATACCGGCCGCGCTTTGCGCGGCGCCGCCGCATGCGCCGATTTTGCCGGCCGCGCCGCGGTCGCTTCGGACAACGGGGCTTGGTGCGGTTTCACGCCAATCGCCAGAAGTGCAAGCGCCAGCCAAGCAAGCATCATTCCCAACGTCCTCCGTTGACGTTTCATGGAGCATCTCCAACCACGCGAATCGGCATCCTCGCCGGGTAAATCAGGGGCAAGCCGGACGGAAGGCAATCCGCTTTTCAACCCGAGAGCGTCGCCGTTCGTCGCTTGTGCCTCTTCAAAGCCATTTTCAACAGTTGGGTGGCTGGCGGCTGAGCCTTGGCGAAGCCCCAGTTCTCACTGGGGCATCGCTTCGCTCTGCCGCCAGCCACCCCACTGTCAAAAAAGGCGTTGAAGAACCAGTAGGTAATCGTTGGCGGAGCTTCCAGCCTACCTGATCGCGGGCGGCGCCGCAAAACAGTCGCGAGGAGGTCCGGGAATGGCGGATTTCCACAGGATCGTGATAATAGCCGTCCG
>DATKRK010000053.1:0-55645 GCA_035532215.1 Pirellulales bacterium
GCTTCGAGTTCCTTCGTGCGGCGGTCCAGCCGTTCGCAGTTCGCGCATTCGTGTTTCTTCTCGGGCTCCACCATGACGGCAAAACCCTAATCAATCGCCGCAAAACTACCAAGATCAGTTCAAAACCCGTGAACGCTTACGCGGCGCAGTACGGCGACGACGCAGTGCGGGCCGCGCGCAAAGGCGGCCCGCGGGCTTTGCGGGCGATCGAACAATCGGGCAATTACGGCTCGGCGGCGGCCGAATTGCTGGCCCGCCACGGCGACGAGGCGCTCTGGATCGTCGAGAATCCGCAGCGTTTGAAGCTGTTGGCCAGTTACGGCGACGACGCGGCCGAAGCGATGCTGAAGCACAAGGGGCTGGCCGAACCGCTGTTGGCTGCATTCAAAAAGCCGGCGGGGAAGGCCTTGGCGGCCCTCGACGGGCAAAACGCACGGCGGCTGTCGATGCTGGCCGAAGGCGGCGAACTGGCCAAGATCGGCCGCGCCGATGCGCTGCTCGACGTGATCGGCCGCTACGGCAACCGGGGCATGGATTTTGTTTGGCGCAACAAGAAAACGCTGGCCATCGGCGCCGCGCTGACGGCGTTTCTGGCCGATCCGCAGCCGTTCATCGACGGCACGTCGCAACTGGCCGAGAACTTCGCCTGGCCGGTCGCCGAAACGGTTGGCGGCGAAATCGCGCGGCGGGCCGACTGGACCTGGATCGGCGTGGCCGCGATTGCGGCGGCGGCCGCGTATCTGGCATTGAAGTTTTTGGTCCGCGAGCGATTGCGCGCCGCTCGGCAGCGCGTGTGATTTCGCAGCCGGCGGCGGGTTCCGCCGACTCAAGCGGATTTCACGACGGAAAGCACTTGCCGAAGGCCACGAGCCGCTTCGGCGATCCTTTGATGCGAATGCGTCGAGACAACAACGACCAGAACAGGCTGCGTTCCTTGGCCAGAAAACCGAGCCACGTCTCGCTGTCGGCGGTCACGCGCAGGTCGGCCTTCCCCTGAAGACCGCTCTCGACCTCTAACTTGCCGTCCCGAATCGTGACCGTCGCCTGCTTTTCTTCTTTGCCGGTGAAGCTGAAGTGATAGACGGCGTTCAGCATCGCCGCCTTTCCCGGTTGAAACGCGAGCCGCAGCCCCGCCAAGAACCCCTGGATCGTCCGAGGTCGCAGACCATTGCCAACTCGTTTTACCGTTTTCTCGGGAAAGCGGCGAACGACGTGATCCTCGGCGTCGGAACCTGCGACGACGTAGACGGTCTCTTTCTTGTCTTGCAACGGGCGAACTGTCTCCCGCAGGTACCCGGCCTTGTCGACGAGATAAGGGCCGATGACCTCTTCCCCCGCCGGACAGACGCTCAGGCAATACGCCGCCTTGTAGTTCGCCCCGAAGGAGAGACTCTGCCACATCGACGCCGATTCTTGATCGCTGACCTTGCTGCGATAGTCCAGGGCGTCTTTGCTCTTCGCCACTTGTTCGACCCAATCGGTGAAGCCGCCCATGAACTCCCGATAGTTGTGCGTGTAGCAGGCCGAGAAATTGAAGTCGCCGTTCGGAGAAATGGCGCCCACGGGACACGCCGCCACGCAGAGTTTGCACTCCAGGCACGGGTTGTAGGAGATCGGCTGGTCGTAAGCGGTCGCCTCGGCGGCGATCAGCACCGTGCCGAGCAAGATGAAGTTGCCGAACTTGGGGTGGATGACGTTGCGGTGAATCCCCATCTGCCCGAGGCCCGCAGCCACGGCGACGGTCTTGTGCGAGACGACCCAAATCTTGCCGCCTGGAAAGCGGTCCATCTCCATCGGAAAACCCATCGCCGGATTCAGCGCGCGGACGCCTCCCTCTTCAAGCGCCGCCACGACCTTGCGGGCGACCTCGTCGACGTGACCGCCCGTGTGATGGAATTCGAGGTTGGCAATCGACCGAGCCGGGCTGCGGATCGGCTCGCGGTTCATCCGGCAGACGAAGCTGAGGAGCGTTCTGGCGGCCGGGAACACGTGCAGAATATCCGCTCGCTGGTCGTCGAGGGCCGGGCGGCCGATCTCCACCAATCCGGCGTCGTCCGCCCCGCAGTCGAGGCAAAGTTGACGCAGCCAAGCCGCATCGAGAGTCGCGGGAGAGATCGGCTGCTTGCCCGCGTTTTCGTGGAAGCGCCGCACCGTCGGATGTTCCGCGAGTTTCATGGTCGCCTCATTTGTTGTATATGCAAGTAACGTCTGAAAAAAACACTGCTTTAGCGGTCGACCCTCAGCCCGCCGAGCTTCTTGGCCGCCATGTCCAGCAAGGCGACCCCGTCGTCTCCGAGCAGTTCGCCGGCTTGGCGTTGGGCGTTTTCCCACAATGGAACCGCCTTTTCGATGAGCCGCTTGCCCCGGGGCGTCAGCCCGAACGGTTGGGCGCGAGCGTCTGCTTCCAGCACGACTTCCAACCAGCCGTGCGATTTCATCCGTTCGACGTTGCGACTCAGGGTGGACGCATCGAGCCGGAGCAACTCGCGAACATGGGCGGGCCGGGCGACGCCGAGTTTGGCCGCCACGATCAAGATGTTCAACTGGCTGACTTTCAGACCCAAGGGCCGCAGGGCGTCGTCGTAGAGACTGGTGACGACCCGGTTCAAGAGCCTCAATCGCACGGCGATGCACGTCTTGGCAATGGTGTCGATGTTGCTGGTCATGCGCTTGTTTATTTTCGTGCGGCTGCGTGATCTCTAAGTTTGTTGTATATGCAAATACGTGCGAGGTCAAGACGGGCACGGCGATCTCCACGACCCACTCTTCCAGATCACACGAAGCGCGTTCGATCCGCCTCCCATCGAATTTCTTGCCAAAAGATTGAGTTAAGCGCTCGGCCGAGGCTATAATCGCGGGCGGTCAGTTCCGAAAACGATGATTCGCCCGTTCGACCGGCGAATCGCCCGTCGGGGCGGATTTCAACATCAAATCTTGAACGCTTGAAAAAAACGTGCGCATGCCGGCGGGCTTCCGTGCGCCGGCGGCGCGAGCCATTTCCCCCGACTGAGGAGAACGCCCGCCAAGCAGACCGCCAGCGACGGAGCATCATTCGACGAGAGGCCCTTCGGTTTTTTGTGCGGACAGAGACCAGGCGCATCGCGGCGGTCGAGCGACCGCCGATTCGTTCGGCTGATTCCATTTCGGTGTGAGGAAACGCCACATGCAGCGCGCCGTTGGAGCATGGTCCGCGTTGGTCGCCGGCTGTCTGGCCGCGTCTTTGTCCGGCTGCGGAGCGGCCGCCGCCCCGGTGACTGCATCTATTCGCCCGCCCGCGGCCAGCACTGAGCCAACCGCCGACAGCGGCGAACCGGCGATCGATCGCGAGTTCGCCCAGCGGTTGCTGGAAATCGCCGACGAATACGCCGAATACACGCTGGCCGATCGCAATAGCCGGCTCGCCAACGGCGCGTGCTTCGTTCCCGGAAGCGAGTTCATTCCGCCGCAATTCAGCGAAGCCGAAGAGCACGCCGATCACGGCAAGAAGCTCTATTTTCTGTTTGCCCGCGATGCGGCGGCGTTCTCCGCGGCCGGCGCCGAAGGCGTTCAACCGGTGGGGCAGGCGATCGTGAAAGAAGCGTGGGCGGCCCGCGAGATTCGTGACTCGCACCAGCCGGCGCCGTTCGAGCATCACAGCGGCCTGCCGGTCCGGTTGTACGCCGAGCGCGGCGGCCGGGCTTTCGGCGCCGATCGGCAAACCGAACTGTTCATCATGTTCAAGCTGCCGCCCGACGCTCCGGGGACCGATTCGGGCTGGGTCTACGGAACCGTCACGGCCGACCGCCAGCGGGTGACCTCGGCCGGCCGCATCGCTTCGTGCGCCGATTGCCACCGGCAATCGCCCGGCGACCGGCTGTTCGGCAACGAATCGCAGGAACTGGCGTCGCAGCCGGCAAGCCCGTCCGATAGGTTGAGCGATAGTGACAACAAGGCCCTGTAGCGGTTCTCGGGCTGCCCGCTCTCGGGCGCGGCGCATGCAGCAGGTCTCGGTCCGCGTGGCCGACATGCACCGCGCCAAGCCGATCGTATTGGCCCACGCCGCCGACTCGCACGATTCGAGCCGCTATCGCAAGCCGCGCATGGTCACTTGGACGAGAATTGGCAAGGGGTGCGGCTTTGTGCTGGGCGCCGTTATTGCCGCCGTTTGGGCATGGACCGCGGGCATGTCAGAACCTCTGACTTACGCGGTCTTCGACTTTTTGGGCGGACTGCTCGGGCTGATGGCGGGCGCCGCCATCGGTTTTCTGGCCGGTACGATCGCCGACGCCTGATGGCGCCGACTGTTCGGCGACGCCGGCGTCTTCACCTCAGAATCTCGCACTCGGGCAGCACGCGAGCCAAACGGCGCACGCCCTTTTCCGTCACGGGGGCGCCGCGGACGTCGAGACGCTTGAGTTGCTTGAGCGCCCGCAAGGTCCAAAGGCCCTTGTCGGTCACCTCCGAATCGCGCAGATCGAGTTCTTCAAGTTCGGTCTGCACCACGCTCAGCGTAATCAGCCCTGCGTCGGTCACGGCCTCCGTAACGCCGTTCGTCACGCTCTTGCCGCGGGCGTGCAGCCGTTTGACTTTAATCGACACGCGGCCGATGCCCACGGTCTGAACGCCCGATGCGTTCGTTGTCCACACGCGTGTTGTGGTCTGCCAGCCCGACAGCAGGGCATCGGAGGCCCCGAACTCGACGCTTGCCCCCGGGTTCGCTTTGCTAAGCTTCTCGGCCCCGGCGGCAGTGACCGCGGTGAGCTGGGCATTAACGGAGCGAAGCTCGGGCAGTCGCTCCAAGGCCGAAAGCCCCTCGTCCGAAATATCGGTCAACGACAACTGAAGTTGCTGGAGCTTGGGCAACCCCCGCAGATGTTTCAATCCTGCGTCCGTGATATGCGTGTTCGACAGATTCAGCGTAGCCAACTGCGGGAATTGCGTGAGTTGTTTCAGCCCTTGATCGGCGATCTGCGTGCCGGAAAGGTCCAGGTTTTCCAGTCGCGCAAGTGGCGAAAGCAACGCGAGTCGGCGGTCGTCGATCCGCGAGCCGTTCAAGGCAAGCTGGCTTAGGTTGACAAGCGTCGCGAGGCGCCGGCAAGTCTCGTCGCCGACGGGCTCATCAAGAGTACATTGCGCAGAGACGATCTCACCCTGGTTGTCGAACGAGACCTGGACGCCGGTGCGATTCCAGTCGGAGCGGATTTCGGCCTCGCGCCACATTTCGAGGCGATGCGGGATGCTCGATGCCAAGCCGGCCGCGATCACGACGAGCGGCGCCAGAGCGAAGGCGAATCGCATGCGCGAGATGGAGGCCGCCGCGGCGGTCGACTCTGTTTCCGCCTCTGAAACTTTCTTTGGGCGGCGCCGCAACTGGTATCCACAAACCCGGACCACCCCGAGGCTGATCAGCCCGTTGAGGATGGTCCCCGCTTCCAGCGTCAGCATATCGCCGACCGATAGCCCCTGGCTGAGCTTCCCAAAGTAGACGCCGGCGCCCGACAGTCCGAGCACGATCAGCAAACCGAGCACGATGCGCAGTATCCGCCGGCGGCCATCGGCCAGCACGATCCAGGCCAGGGCGACGACCGGCAGCCCGCCCAGGGCGACGGCCAGGCCAATAACGCCGGCTTCCGGCAGAAGTGTGAGCATGGTTTCCCCATCGAAACCGTCATCCGGCGTCAGCCAGCGCAGCGCAGCCAGCAGCAACGCGGCGGCCAAGGTCCACCCGAGCAACGAGCGCAAGGAAAACTGGCTGCTCGCTTTCGCCGCCGACGGGCCCGCCGCGGCGGCGTCGCCTTCCGCCGCTTCCAGTCGCCAGCGACGCACGGCGCGAATCAGCCATAGCGGCGCCTGTAGCACGCCAAGCGCCGCCAGCCAGGCGGCATTGACCATCAGAAGCTGGGCGCCGTTTTCGCCCGTGTTACGATTCAAACCGTACAAACTAGCGAGATTGATGGCGCCGGCAAGCCAGAGCGTGAGCGGCAATCGCACAGCGGCCCGTTGGGGGCCGAACACGGCCCACAGGGCCAACAGCGGCGGCCACGCCACCGAGACGCCGATGGCTGCCAGAACGAACCCCTCGGCATAAGCCGCCGTCTCATCGCCGCCCAGCGGCGTGAGCACAGCCGCGGCGAACTGCACGGCCAGCAGCAGCCCGAGGAGAATGGCGGTTTGCCGCTTGGCCGAAGCATTATTCGAGCCGATCATCATCGCAAAAAACACGTCCGCGGATGGTCCGCCCATTATCACTTCTCCATGCTTCAAATTCGGACGTCGGAGATCGGGGGTAATAAGCCGATTGTTTGCATTTCCGGTGCTATGCGCGCCCTTCTCGACCCTCGGCCTCTGTCACCGCAGAATCACACAATTCGGCAACGCACGGGCCAGTTCCTGAGCACCTTCGTCGGTGACCTGCGAGCCGCGCAGGTCGAGGCGTTTGAGTTTCTTGAGTTCGATCAACTCGTAAATGTCGAGATCGTTCACTTCCGAATCTCGCAGATCCAGTTCTTCGAGTTCGTTTTGCCGGAAGACGAGACAGATCAGATTAACATTATTCACGGCTTCGGCCTCGCCGTTTCTAATGGCCCGGCCTCGCGCGTGCAGCCGCTTCAGCTTGATGTTTCTTATTCTGAAATGATGCGACTCTTGGCCCGGACCGTCCGAGGAATGCCAGACGTACTCCCTCGTCAATTTTTCGTCCAAACCCAGTAACGACTCGAAGCACGCGCCAGACCCGATCTTCGTTTGCGCATGCGACTTGCGAAAGCTTTCGGCCGCGGCGGCGGAAACAGCGGTCAATTGGACGTCAAGGTCTTTCAATGCCGGGAGGCGCCCTAAAGCCGGCAGCCCGTCGTCGGTAACCTCAGTCAGCGATAGTTGGAGCGATTCGAGCTTTGGCAACGCCTGTAAATGCGCCAAACCGGCGTCCGTAATCGCCGTATTCTCCAGGTTCAAATGCCTGAGTTCCGGGAACTGCGCAAGTTGTTCGAGCCCCGCATCGGTGATCGCTGTGGAAGACAGATTCAGGCTTTCAAGGCGCGCCAGCGGCGCGAGAATGACGAGTTGCCGGTCGTCGATCGTCGATCCGGCCAGGTCGAGGGCACGCAAATCCGCGAGGCTCGCGATGCGCCGGCAAATCTCGTCAGGCAGCGGCGGCTTATGACGGCACTCCAGGCCCGTGGGCGTGCCATCCTGGGCGAACGAAGCTTCGAGGCCAACGTCGCTCCAGCCGAATTCAATTGCGGCCCGACGCCACTGGGCAAGCCGCTGAGGAACGCTCCACGCCAGGCTCGCCGCGATGACGATAAGCGGGGCGAGGGTCAGGGCGAAGCGGACGCCCGAAATCGTCGCCGGCGGCTGAGGTTCGAACGCGACGGCGCCTTCCCTTTTCTTTGCATTGCGCCGCAGCCGGTAGCCACAGACGCGGGCCACGCCGAGGCAGAGAAGACCATTAATCACGGCCCCCGCTTCCATTGCCGAGATCATGGCAGGCGAACGGTCGATCGGCGGCAGTGATAGCCATTGGCCGATGCTCTCTGAAAATCCATAGGCGCCCGCGAGTCCCGCAAGTACCGCCAAGCCCAGCACGACGCAAAGCACGAGTCGGCGTTCTACCGCCAGCACGGTCCAAGCCAGTGCGACGACCGGCAGCCCGCCTAAAGCGATCCTAGGAGTGATCGCCGCCGCGCCGCTGAGGCTCCAGATAATGTCTTTGGTCGCGAAGCGGGCGTCGGGCGCCGCGCAACGCCAGCCGGCCAGCAACAACGCTGCGGCTAAAGTCCAGCCGAGTAATGCTCGCAACGAAAACTGGCGCGGCGATTCCGCCCGAGGCGGATGCGAGTCGGGCGCGTTTTCATCCACGGACTCGTGCTCCGGCGGCTTCAGCCGCCAGCCACGCGCCGAGCGAATCGGCCACAGCGCTAACTGTAACACGAGGAAGCCGAACAGCCAGGCCGCGCCTAGGCCCAGAGTGTTGGCATCAACAGTCGTGTCGCCAACGTCACGACTCCATCCGTACATTGAGCACAGGTCGACTGCCATGGCCAGCCATAGCGTCAGCGGCAGTCGCACGGCGGCTCGCTGCGGGCCGAACACGGCCCAGACGGCCAATAGCGGGGGCCATGCTAACGAAGTGCCTTTCGCCGCCCTGGAAAAAACATTCCAAGCTGAGTCCAACTCGTCCAAATCCAAATCCAAATATTGCGGCATGAGCTCCGCGGCGAATTGCACGGCCAGCAACAGCCCGAAGAGAATGGCGGTTTGAGTCCTCGCCGGGGCCTGGCCTTGCTCGCCCGTCGTCGCACAACGCACGTCCGCCGATCGAAAGTCCATCGTCGCCCTCCTTGTCGTTCGAGGGTCCTATGCGGCGTCGTTGCCGGTTTGGGCCAGCAAAGTTGATAGCGGATTCCACTTTCGGGGGTCAAGAGCGTTTGGGAGGTCGGAATTCGGAAGCCCGGTAGGATATGCTTCAGACTAGCGCGGCGGAGCCGCTAGTGAAAGTAGTAGGCACATTCCATGTGCCGTAACCGGCGCTACGGTTGGCCGTCATCCCACTCTGGCGACGGCTCACGGAGTGAGCCTGCTACGTTGGCGCAAGCGTCGCACGACGTCGCCAACCGGCGTCTTGAGCTTTTCACGTCAAATCTTGCCGGGACGACACGATTTTCGATCTTAATAGCATGACTACGTAACTTGCCAGCCTCGACAGGCGCGCTCACGGCTTCCGGACCCGATCGCCGACTCGCGCGATGCCAGGGGCGATCACCTTGGCGTTGACGCCGCGCAGGTGCAGCGTCTTGCCCAAGTCCCAATTGACGTTCTTGAATTCTTGCATCCGTGTCATCCGCGTAATCCGTGGTTGATTAAAAGTCGCCATCGAGCCGCTCCATGACCGGCCGGAGAAAGTATTCAATCCTCGGTCCTCAGCGTCGCCTCGCTTAACGCTTTGGGTTAGTGTAACCCGTCGCGCCGGCAAATTCCTGTCCTGGCGACGCCGACGCCGTTCGATCGGGCGCCGTTTCGCGGCGGGGAAACGATTCGAGATCGACCAGGTGCTGCAGGAGAATCCGCCGCACTTCCAGGATCGTCAGCGGATGGCGGTGCACGTCCATGTGCGCCGCTTCGACCTTCAGTTCCGAGGCCACGTCGTCCAGGTGGGCGCTGGCGAACGAGACGATGCCGTCGCTGTCGGGCGCGACTCTGCCGACGAGACCTCGATCGGGCAGCACGCCCAGGATGTTGTGGCACGTCAACGTCGCCGGACGCTCGGCCTCGAGCAGCACGGGCAAAATGGGCGAATCGGGCGCCAGCGAATCGAGGCTGGTTTTGACGTCGAACATGGCGGGTGTGCGGAAAATGTCGGGGTTCTCGCGGACAATCTGCTCGCGCCCCATTTTGGGCAGCTTGATCACTTCGCGCGCCAGCCAGCGCGTCGTGTTGTTGGCGAACTTGCTGCCGCGGTGCGGCGTGGCGATGGTAATCAAGCGGCGAACCGCCGGATTGGGATTGAAGAAAAACGTGTGCTCCAATCGCTCGTGCTGCTCGGGCGTCGCCTTGACCAGTTGAAACGGCTTGTCGCTGACGATGTGCCAAAAATCGTTGCGGCTGGCCACGACTTGCATTTTCGCCACCAGGCCGCCCATGCTGTGGCCGACCAGCACCATCTGGTCGAAAGCCGGCTCCTGGCGTTCGGGATCGAGCACGGTCCGCGCTTCGGCCAGGTCTTCGCGCAGCTTTGTCGCGCTCTGCCAGAACGGCTCGCCGCTGGGATACAGATAAAACCAGAATTGATAGCGCTCGCGGATCTTCGGATCGCCGCGCAGGTCGTTGAACATCTCCATCCAGGTCATCGGGCTCGACCACAGTCCGTGGACCATCAGCACCGGTATCTTGCCGGGTTCGTAAGGCTGCAACATGTACAGGCCCGTCTCGGCCTGGGTCTTGTCGGGCCGCAACAGCCCCTCGGTGGCAATCGCGTTGAGGTTGATCGCCGGGTTGTCCGGTTTGAGCTGCGGATCGTTGAGAAAGTAGGCCAGCGGCGTGCTGAGATCGGTTTCCAGCGGCACGCGGCGCCGGCCGATCTCGATATCGTGCGAGACCAACGGATCGTACAACTCGAGCAAGGCAACATGCCGCCGCCGCGAACTGTTGGCGTGGATTTGATCGTCGGGCAGCACGCGCAAAAACGCGGTCACCGAGAAGCTCAACAGCGGCGGCAGGAATTTTTCGGCCGGGTCGTCGGCATTTCGCCGCTTGCGAATGGCGATCAGCGGCACGCCCAGCCCGTAGCTCTGATACTGGTTTTTCAGGCCTTGCACTTCGTAGTCGGAAGCGAATTTCAATTCGGCGAAATCTTCAGGCTCCCAGCGGCTGTTGCGGAGCACGATCTTGACGTCCCAGGCCTGGCTGGAAGACTCGATGCTGTGCGTGGCGCCGGGCATCAGCCCGCCTTGCGCCTTGACGATCCGCAGGCTGTTTTCGAGCGAGCCGTTGTACAAATCGCAGGCGCCGCGAAACTCCGGATCGTAAGGATTCCGCAGCGGCACGTAGCGCTCGTCGAACAGGTATTTGTAAGCGTAGGTGACCGAGCTGCCGTAATGGTCGAGCGCGGCGGCCGGGTCGGTCAGCTCGGCGCGCTTGCCCGCGATATAGCTCAGCTCGGCGAAGGCGTAGACCTTTTCCGGCGAGGGCTCCTGGTCGGCGATTTCCTGCACCCGATCCAAGAGCGGCTGCATTTTGCCGTGCAGCGCCTCGACCAGGTCGTATTGCCGTAGCAACTGCATCGTGCGGGCGCTGGGCTGCGGCCCCCCGCGCGAGGTGACTTTGAGCCGTTCAACGAGCGGACTATGCGGGGCCGAGCGGACTTTGACGTAGTGCGTGCTGGCGCAGCTTGTCAAAGTCAATGCGGCGCAAGCGCAAACCGCCTTGAGCGCCCAAGCCCCACAGGCTGGGCGGCGAAAGGCAGCTTGTGCCCGAGCCGAAAAACCGCTCGAATAGTGCATAACTGGCTAAGTTAAGAGTTGTACGACGAGTAGCGCATCGAGCGTTGCGCAAAGCGCCGACCCGGCGGGCAGGCGGATCGAGATCGTGGCTTGGCGGCGAAGAGGTTGATTCATCGAACGCGCAACGGTAACTCTGAAACGGACCGACGCCATCGCGAGCGCACGGCGCCCCATTTTCCAGCTCGGGCACGATAGTTTCGTCCCGGCCGACGGGTCAATGTCGGTTTGCCGGTTTTCGTGCTCGGCCTAGCGCCGCCGGACCGCGTTTTCGTGAGTAACTGCAAGCACTTAGGTAAATCGTTCATGGCCGTTCGGGTGATTCATGGATTGGAAGAACTGCGCACACTGGTGGGCTCGAATTTGGGGTCCAGCGATTGGGTCGAGATCACCCAAGAGCGGGTCCAGGCGTTCGCCGACGGCACGGACGACCACCAGTGGATTCATTGCGATCCGCAGCGCGCCCGGCGAGAGTCGCCCTACGGCACGACCGTGGCCCACGGCTTTTTGACCCTCTCGCTCTGCAATTCGCTGGTGCGGCAAATTTTTCGGATCGAGGGGATCAAGATGGTGCTGAACTACGGGCTCAACCGGGTTCGCTTTCCGACGGCGGTGAAGGTCGGCTCGCGCGTGCGGATGAGCTCCGAACTGATCGATCTGAAGGAAACTCGCGGCTCGGTTCAGGCAACCTTCAAGCAGACCTTCGAGGTCGAAGGCGAAGCTCGCCCGGCCTGCGTCGCCGAAACAGTGGTGCGAATCTTCTTTTGAGCAAGACGATGAAACAGGGCCAGGGCTCTATTAGCTAAGCCTGACGAAGGCCAGCAGATTGGGGTGGCCAGGGCTGAGCCGGCTGAGCCTGGGCGAAGCCCCAGTTCACTGGGGCATCGCTTCGCTCTGCCGCCAGCCACCCTCCCGTCAAAATTGCCTTTGAGAGGCGCTAGCTGCCGGGGTTTGGCGGAACGAACTCTTCGTATTCCGACTTCCAGAGAATCATGGGCGTGATCAATGGGCTGACGGAGCCGGGCGGCAACGTCTCTTCGATGTAATACATGATCTCGACCGATTTCACCTTGCGGCCCGGCCGGCCTTGCGAATATCGCTCGTCCCAGCGCCGCTGGAGCCAGTGAGCCAGATCGCGCAGCGAATCGGCATAGTACGGTTCCCACATGTACATCAGGAATCGCCGCCAGCGCTGATTGCGGTAGGTCTCGGCTACCGAGGCCGGCTTAGTGAGCGGCAGCGGTTCGTCGGGCGCCCACAGGTTGACGACGCTGCCGTCCTCCAAAAAGCCCTTCATCACGAACCAGCCATCGCAGGTCATCGGCGATGGGGCGAACATGAACCACCACTGGGCGAGCCCCATCGCCCGGCCGGGGATTCGCCAGCCTTTCGGCAAATGGACCGCCGCTTTAACCGAAGCGAACGTCTCATGAACGTTCCACCCGGCGACGTACAGCAAGCAAACGGTCACGAAAGCGGCGCCCCAGCGGCTCAGTCGAAAATCCGCCCGCGCCGGGCGGCGAAACACGGTCCGATCGAGCGTGGCGACGATTCGCCGCGCCAGCGACGACTCGCTCCATGCAGCCAGCCGGCGGCAAACCGCGCGGCGGCCGAGCGCATCCCAAAACACGCCGGGCAGGTACACGAGCCAGACGGCGTTGACGATCCATTCCAGCACGCCGACTTCGAGAGTCAACGTCATGCCGGTGTGCAAAATCCAGAAGGCGAATACCGTGAAAGCGCGAGGCCAACGCGTCAACCCGGGACACAACGCCACGCACGGACCGAGCCACTCGAGCCAGTAGGTGATGATCGTCAAGATGCGGAGCAGCGTAGGGAAGTGCAGCAGCGATTGGCCGAACGGCGTTGTCAGCCCGTCGATGCTGAGCGCGTAATAGACGGCCGAGTATTCTTGATGCCAAGTCGGATGGTTCTTGGCGGCGGCGGTACACCAATACATCATCGCGATTTGCAGCAGCAAGGCGGCGCCGCCGATCGACAGCAGCTCGCGTCGCGGCTTGCCGGCGCCCGGCCGGCGGCGGCGATCGACGCTGGCCGCCGCGCCCAGCGGCACGAACATCGACCAGAACATCACCGCGCGCAGCAAGGTGTCGCCGGCGTCGATCAAGACCGGATTTCGCACGTGCAGCGAAACCAACAGCAGCCAACTAGCCGCCGTGCATAATCGCGTGCGATAGCCGACGAGCATGCCCGCGGCGAACACGGTCGCCGTGAGAAACAGCACGGCCTGCGCCCAGGGCTCGCCGCTGAGCATGTGCAGCGACCACTCGTAGCGAGTCTCGCCTTCGAAGATCTCGCCGTGCTCCAAGGCGAGGCGTGCGGCGCGGGGAAACACGCCGCGATCGGTATAGTGATCGACGAGATCGACGGCGCGGCAGGCCAGATCGACGAGCAGCATCGTGGCCACGCCGATGCGAAACGCCGCCAGCGAACGCACGTCGATCGCCAGCGGTTGCAACAAGACGCGAAGCGCGCGCCGTGCCGCCGCCTCTCGCGGCTGCGACGATTGTTCCGATGCCTCCATAGCGGCTGATTCTCTCGGCTTTTCCCGCCTCTTCGCTAGCTTAGCACACCGCTGGGCGACTCGGCGTCTGCGGCCTTGGAAACGGCTGGGGCTCGCGGGCCGGCAATGCCTCGGCAATAGGTAGTGATACCATTTGACCGAATGTAAAGGAGATTCTCTGTAGGGAACGCCCTCCGTGGCGTTCCGTGAGGCGGGATAGACGGTGAACACCGGGTTCACGGAACGCCACGGAGGGCGTTCCCTACAGTATCGGAGCGTTTATCCTTGACTCCCGTTCAAATGGTATCACCACCCCGCAAGACGCCGGCTCGCCGACTGGCGGGCGCCCGGGTATACTTTGCCGCAGTTGTGAGCTTAAGGGCGGGCGGCGTTTCTTGTTGAGGGATGGTCAGTTTTGAACTCGGCTTCGGCGGTCGTCGCAGCGGATGCGGTCAGCATGACGTTCCCCGGCGGGGTCCAGGCCCTCGGCGACATCAGTTTTACCTTTCGTCAGGGCGAGTTCATCTCGCTCGTCGGGCCGTCGGGGTGCGGCAAATCGACCCTGTTGCGGCTGATTGCGGGCCTGGCGAAGCCGAGCCAAGGCGCGTTGACCGTGGCCGGCCAGCCGCCCGAGCAAGCCCGGCGGCGAAAGGCGATGTTGTCGTTTGTGTTTCAAGACGCGACGCTGCTGCCTTGGCGCACTGCAGCCGACAACGTGCGGCTGCCGCTGGAGTTGGCCGGCGTCGCGCGGGGCGAGCAAGAGCGGCGGATCGGCGAAGGGCTGTCGATGGTTGGCTTGAGCGACTTCGCGCGAGCGCATCCCCGGCAGCTTTCCGGCGGCATGCGAATGCGCGTCTCGCTGGCCCGGGCCTTGGTCACGCGCCCGGAATTGATTCTGCTCGACGAGCCATTTGGCGCCCTGGACGACATCACGCGGCAATCGCTGAACGAAGAACTGCTCGGCCTGTGGAACAAGCATCGTTGGACGGCCGTGTTCGTGACGCACAATATTTCTGAGGCCGCCTTTCTGAGCACGCGGATCCTGGTGATGAGTTCGCGTCCCGGGCGCGTGGTCGCCGATTTGCCCGTGCCGTTCGCGGCGCCGCGCCGCGCCGAATTGCGGGCCGAAGCCGAGTTCGCCCGCTTTGTCGGCGAAGTCGGCCATCTGCTGCGAAAGGGGCGTGCATGAAACGCTTCGCACGCTGGTTCGTCGGCTTCGCCTTGCCGCCCTTGGCGTTGTTCGTTGTCGTGCTCGTGGTCTGGCACTTCGCTGTGACGATATCGGGCGTCAAACGATTTCTTGTGCCGCGGCCCGGCGATGTGTTCCGGGCCGGCTGGGAAAATCGCGAGATGCTGTTTTCCGCCGCGCTGACCACCGGCAAAGCCGCCGTCGCAGGCTTCGTGCTGAGCTTCGTCGCGGGCTTGCTGACGGCCTGCGCCTTCTCGCAGTCGCGCGCCATCCAGCGCAGCATCTATCCCTACGCGATCTTCCTGCAAACCGTGCCGATCGTGGCCATCGCGCCGTTAATCGTGGCCTGGTTCGGCTACGGTCTGAAGAGCGTGATCGTGGTGGCGTTCATCATCAGCCTGTTTCCGATCATCACCAACGCCACCACCGGCCTGACCGAGATCGACAAGAACCTGCTCGAACTGTTCGAACTGGCCGGGGCCTCGCGTTGGCAAACGCTCTGGAAATTGCGACTGCCGGCCAGCGTGCCGCACCTGGCCGTCGGGGCCAAAATCTCTTCAGGGCTGTCGGTGGTGGGCGCCATCGTGGGCGAGATCTTCGCCGGGTCGGCGCAAGAACAACGCGGGTTGGGCTATCTGATTACCCAATCAAGCGGCTTTTTGAAGACCTCTGAACTGTTCGCAGCCGTGCTGACTTCGGCCGTGCTCGGCATTGCGATCTTCGGCGCCGTCAGTTGGCTCGGCGCCTGGGTCGTCTCGCGCTGGCAAGGCGAGAAGCTGCTCGGGCGGTAGGAACGTTTGGGAGCGCAGCAACATGCCTGCGTCTTCTCGCGTCGTTCTTCTGTAGGGAACGTCCTCCGTGACGTTCCGCCTGAAGCGAGTTGGATTCTCGACCGCTGGTTCACGGCACGCCACTGAGGGCGTGCCCTACAAGGCTGCGGCGCAACGCATTTCCGCGCCCGTTTCACACGCCCGAAATCGAGCTTGCTTTTTTTCGCCAAGCTTGACATATATCTATACGCACGTACAGTTATTCGGTGAGGTGCTAGCAATGCTATCGCGCGAGCAAGTCGTGACTGCCCTGAAAGAGCGGATGCGACAGGCGGAAAATTTGCATCATGCTCCTGGAGAACGACTTACGACTGGCATTTCGGCCCTCGATCGGCTGCTGCCGCAGGGCGGCTTGTCGCGGGCAGCGCTCGTGGAATGGCTGGGCGAGCCGGGCGCGGGGGCCAGCACTTTGGCCCTGTTGGCTGCTCGCGAGGCGTGCCGCGAAGGGGGCTCGCTCGTGGCGATCGATCGCCCGCGGCGGCTTTATCCGCCGGCGGCGGCGATGCTGGGAATCGATTTGGAAAAGTTAATCGTCGTTCGGCCGCAAACTCAGGCCGACGAACGCTGGGCGGTCCACCAGGCGTTGAGTTGCCCGGCGGTCGCCGCCGTGCTGTGTTGGCCCGAGAAGCTGGACGACCGCACGGCACGCCGCTGGCAACTGGCGGCCGAGCGGGGGAAAAGTCTCGGTTTGCTGGTCCGGCCCGAGCAGGCGCTGGCCCAGCCAGCCTGGTCGGAACTGCGGCTGCTGGTGCGGGCGCTGCCGGCGGAGGGCAACCGCCGCTGGCAGGTCGAGGTGGTTCATGGCCGCGGGGCGAGTGCGGGCAAGAGCGTGGAGTTGGAATTCGACGATGCAACGAGCGCTGTGCATTTGGCTCCCGAACTGGCCGATTCAACGCCGCACGCTCGCCCGGCCGGCGCTTAAGCGACGCCCGCTGGTGGTTTACGAGCAGCACCGCCGCGGCTGCTTCCGCGTCACGGCTTGCTCGGAGTCGGCCTCCGATCGCGGCGTTGAGTCCGGCATGCCGCTGGCCGAGGCGACCAGTCTGGCTTCCGCCGAGTTGGCCGAAGACGATCCGCGCGCCGATCGCGAGGGCCTGGAAGAACTGGCCGCCTGGTGCGAGATGTTCAGCCCGATCGTCGGCCTGGAAGGCGGTCGCCATCCGGAAAATCGGCCGGAAAGCTTATTGCTCGACGCCACCGGGCTGGCGCCGCTGTTCGACGGCGAGCCGGCGCTGGTCGAGCGGATCGCGCGGGCTTTCGCCCAGCGCGGCTTATTGGCCCGCACGGCTTTGGCCGATACGATCGGCGCGGCTTGGGCGCTGGCGCACTACGATTCTGGCGGTTTGCTGGGGCATCGCTGCGCTCTGCCGCCAGGCACTCTAGCGCAAACCGAATCTGGAAGGGTGGCTGGCGGCAGAGCGCAGCGATGCCCCAGTTCGGCAGATGACGATCAAGTTTATCTGATCGCCCCGCCCGGCCAGACGCAGCGGCTGCTCGAACCGCTGCCGGCGGCAGCGCTGCGCCTGCCTGGGTCAACAACTGACGTTCTTCATAATCTTGGAATCCGTTTTATCGGCCAATTGCTGGCCTTGCCGCGGTCGAGCCTGGCCGCGCGGTTCGAGCCGGAACTGATCGAGCGGCTCGATCAGGCTCTGGGCGCCGCGCCGGAGCCGATCGTCGCCCATCGCCCGGCGCCTGACATCGCCGCCGAACGTCTGCTGGAATATCCGATCCAGCAGCGCGAGGCGGTGCAACACGTGCTTGGGTCATTGATCGAGCAAGTCGCCGACGCGCTGGCGGCCGGCGGGCAAGGGGCGCTGCAATTGCAGTGCGAATTGAGCTGCGAGACGGGCGAGCGGCTGCCGCTTTTGTTCGGGCTGTTCGAAGCCAGCGCGGCGCCGCGGCACTGGTTCGAGCTGGCGAAGTTGCAGTTGGAGCAAGTCCGGCTCCCCGGGCCGATCGCGGCCGTGCGGCTATCGGTCTTGTCGGCGGCGCCGCTCGTCGCCCGGCAGCAGGAGCTGTTCGTCGACGAGCGACCACATTCAGCGGATTCTGGCTGGCGGCAACTGGCGCTGTTGGTCGACCGGCTTAGCAGCCGGCTGCGGCGCGAGGCGGTGTTGCGGGCCGTGCTCACGCCCGACGCTCAGCCGGAATACGCCTATCGCTACGAGCCGCTGACGGGCGTCGGGCCGCGACGGAAACCGGCGCCGAAGTCAACGTCGAAGTCCGCGTCAAAACAGGCAGGACCGTGGCCGCGCCCCGTGTGGCTGTACTCGGCGCCGATGCCGCTGGAGACGCTGGCGGTCGCGCCCCAAGGACCGTTGGTGCAATTTCTTTTGCACGGGCGGACGCATCAGGTGGCGCGCCGCTGGGGCCCCGAGCGGATTCGAACCGGCTGGTGGCGCGGTCGCGACGTGAGGCGCGATTACTACCGCATCGAAACGTCCGCCGGACAGCGGTTTTGGATTTTCCGCCGACCAAGCGACGGTCAGTGGTTTTTGCACGGAAGTTTTGATTAGTCCGGTTTACTCACTCGCCCACACCAACCCGAAGCGCCAGCGAGGCGCGTGGGCGGCTGTCTCCTCGCTGGCGCTTCGGGTTGGTATGCAACGTGGGTGGCTGGCGGCTGAGCCTTGGCGAAGCCCCAGTTCGCTGGGGCATCGCTGCGCTCTGCCGCCAGCCACCCTGCTACTTCAATTCCCTACAAAAAATGCCGGAACAACCTTCAGGAAAACGAGAACCCTTGAACGCCGCGCCGAAGGTGCGGCTGCCAGGGCCGCCTTATGCCGAGTTGCACTGCAAAACGAACTTCTCGTTTCTCGAAGGCGCCTCGCATCCCGACGAGCTCGTGTTGCAGGCGGCGACGCTGGGCTATGCGGCCTTGGCCGTCGCCGACCGCAACAGCCTGGCCGGCGTGGTGCGGGCTCATGCCGCGGCGAAGCAAGCGGGGCTCAAATTGCTCATCGGCGCCGAAATCACGCCCCTCGACGCGCCGGCCGCAGTGTTGATCGCCCCGGATCTCGCGGCTTACGGCCGCTTGTCGCGATTGATTACGCTCGGGCGGCGCCAAGCGCCCAAAGGCGAGTGCCGGCTGACGTTCGACGAAGTGGCGGCGCACGCCGAGGGCTTGTTGGCCGGCGTGACCGGCGAGCATGCCACCCCTGCCGAGTTGGCCGCCTATCGCGAGGCGTTCGGCGACCGCGGCTATTGCTTCGCGTCGCTGCACTATGGACCCGATGACGAGCGAGACTTGCAGCGCCGCTTGTCTACAGCCAAGCAGGCTCGGCTGCCGCTCGCAGCGACTGGCAACGTTTATTTTCATCATCCCAGCCGGCGGCCGCTGTGCGATACGCTCACGGCCATTCGCCACGAGTCGACCGTTGCCGAATGCATGGCGGCCGAACCGGGCAATCGGCTGTTTCCCAACGCCGAACGCTATCTGAAAACGCCGCAACAAATGTGGGACTTGTTCGCCGCCGCGCCGGAAGCTGTCGAGCGGACTGTCGAAATCGCCGACCGCTCGACGTTCTCGCTGGACGAACTGCGCTACGAATATCCCGAAGAGTTGGCGCCGCCGGGCGAAACGCCGCTGGAGTATCTCACGCGTTTGACCTGGTCAGGCGCCCGCGAACGCTATCCAAGCGGCGTGCCCGACAAAGTGCGGCGCCTCGTCGAGCACGAATTGGCGTTGATCGCCGAGCTGAACTACGAGGCTTACTTTCTTACCGTGTACGATCTGGTCGCCTTCGCCCGCTCGAAGAACATCCTTTGCCAGGGGCGCGGCTCGGCGGCCAATTCGGCGGTTTGTTATTGCCTGAAAATCACGGCCGTCAATCCGAACGAGATGGAGATGCTGTTCGAGCGCTTCATCAGCCGCGAGCGAAAGGAGGCGCCCGATATCGACGTCGACTTCGAGCACGAACGCCGCGAAGAAGTGATTCAGTATCTTTACGACAAGTACGGCCGCGAGCGCGCCGGCATGACCGCCGAGGTCATCACCTATCGGCCGCGATCGGCCGTGCGCGACGTGGGCAAGGCGCTGGGGTTGTCGCTCGATCGGATCGACAAGCTAGCCAAAACCTTGGAGCACCACAGCCTCGAACAGCTCGAACCGTGCTGCCGCCTGGCCGGCATCGATCCGGCCAGCCGCGTCGGGCGGCAATTGTTGAGCCTCACCGGCGGGCTCGTCGGCTTTCCGCGACATCTCGGGCAGCACGTCGGCGGCATGGTCATGACGCGCGGGCCGCTGTGCGAGCTCGTGCCGATCGAAAACGCCTCGATGCCCGACCGCACCGTCATCGAGTGGGACAAGAACGATCTCGACGAGCTGGGCATGCTCAAGGTCGATTGCCTGGCGCTGGGCATGCTGACGGCGATCCACCGCTCGTTTGATCTCATCGAACAGCACACGGGGCGCCGGCTGACGCTGGCCGAGATTCCGGTCGACGACCCGCCGGTTTACGAGATGATCCGCCGGGCCGACACGCTGGGCGTGTTTCAGATCGAAAGCCGGGCGCAGATGAGCATGCTGCCGCGGCTCAAGCCCGAGCGGTTTTACGATCTGGTGATCGAGATCGCCATCGTCCGCCCCGGGCCGATTCAAGGCAACATGGTGCACCCTTACCTGCGGCGTCGGGCGGGCGAAGAGCCGGTCGAGTATCCCAGCGATGCGATTCGAGCCGTGCTCGAAAAAACGCTGGGCGTGCCGCTGTTCCAGGAACAAGCCATGCGGTTGGCGATGGTCGCCGGCTTCTCGGCTAGCGAGGCCGATCAACTGCGCCGCGCGGTGAGCGGCTGGCGATCGTCGGAGTTAGTGTCGAGATTCAAAACCAAGCTCGTCGACGGACTGAAAGCGACCGGCTTGCCGCAGGAGTTCGCCGAGCGCGTGTTTCAGCAGATCGAAGGCTTCGGCGAGTACGGCTTTCCCGAGTCGCACTCGGTCAGCTTCGCCCTCTTGGCCTATGCTTCGGCCTGGCTGAAGTGCCACTGGCCGGCGTTTTTCGCCGCGGCCTTGCTCAACAGCCAGCCGATGGGGTTTTATGCGCCGGCGCAAATCGTCCGCGACGCCATCGAACACGGCATCGAGGTGCGGCCGGCCGATGTGAACCATAGCCGCTGGGATTGCACGCTGGAGCCGACCGCCGCCGCGTTCGCCTTGCGGCTCGGCCTGCGGATGATCGGCGGCTTGCCGCAGGCGCAAGTGCAGGCGATCGAACGGGCGCGCGAGTCGGGCGAGTTCCGCTCGGTGCAAGATTTCGCCCGGCGCAGCGGCTTGAGCCAGGCGGCCATCGCCCGGCTGGCCGCGGCCGACGCTTTCGGCTCGCTAGCGCTCGATCGCCGCAGTTCGCTCTGGCAGGCGCTGGGCCAGGAGAAGCGCAAGCGGCCTCAACCGCTCTTCGCCAGCCTGGAAGACAACGAGCCGCCGGTCGCGCTGCCGGCCATGAGCCCGCAGGAAGAAGTGTTCGCCGACTATCAGACGGCCGGGCTGTCGCTCAAAGCCCATCCCGTCTCGTTCTTCCGCGCCGAACTCGATCGGCTCGGCGTCGTGCCGGCCGAACGGCTCGTGGAAATGTCGCACGACGATCCGATCTGCGTCGCCGGTCTGGTGTTGGTGCGGCAGCGGCCCGGCACGGCCCGCGGCGTGACGTTCGTCACGCTCGAAGACGAGACGGGCATCATCAACCTGATCGTCCGCTTGCAGGTCTGGAAGCGGCATTACCAGGTCGCCCGCACGGCCTCGGCCTTTCTGGCCCACGGCCGATTGCAAAAGCAGCACGACGTGATTCACGTGCTGGTTTCGAAGCTGGCGAACATGGCCGGCGCGGTACACGAGATGCGGTCGCAATCGCGGGATTTTCGCTAAGCCAATTGTACTAACCTCCTGTAGGGCACGCCCGCCGTGGCGTTCCGGGAAGCGAGAATTGGCGCCATTTCCGCACTTCTCGGAACGCCACAGAGGGGGCGTTCCCTACAGCGTCTACCGCACGAACCCCTGCTTGCGCACGCGTGAATTCGGCCGATTCAGCAGCGACGAGCATCTCTCAAGCGAACAGCTCCATCGCCGACATTCCCGTCCCGTCGATCGTGGCGTAAAACGGCCGCTTCTCGACGTCGAACGCCGTCTTGGGGCTGACGCCCATGGCGGTCAGAATCGTGGCGTGCAGGTCGGTCACGCTGATCGGGTTTTTGACGGCCATGAACGGCCGCTCGGGCGCCGACTCCCCGTACAAGAAGCCGCGCTTCACGCCGCCGCCCCAGAGCACGACCGACGACGAACCGGTGAAGTGCCGGTGCTGGCCGTAGTGCTTCAACTCCTGCATCACGTCGACCTTTTCGGTGGCCTGGTCGGCCGCGTTCGAGCCGGGCTTGCCCTCGATCAGCATGTCGCGGCTGAATTCGCTGGCCAGAATCACCAGCGTGCGGTCGAGCAGCCCGGCGGCCTCCAGATCGAGAATCAACTGCGAGATCGGCCGGTCGATTTCCTGCTTCATTTTCTTGAGCGTCGTGTGGCCGTTGGCGTGCGTATCCCAGTTGAAAAACGGCACGTACTCGGTCGTCACCTCGACGAACCGGGCGCCCGACTCGACCAGCCGCCGCGCCAACAGGCAGCCGCGACCAAATCGTCCGGTGTCGTATTTCTCGTAGCTCTCTTTCGGTTCGAGCGAAATATCGAACGCGGCTCGCTCCTTCGCACTCAACAGGCGATAGGCGTTGTCCATCGAACGGACGAGCGATTGCTGCTGGTGGTCGCTGAGGTATTCGCGCCGCGGCGAGCGGTCGATCAGCTTGCGATAGAGCTTGTCGCGGTTGGCGAAGCGGCCGGAGTCCATGCCCTTCGGCGGCCGGACCGATTCGGCGGCCTGCTCGGGGTACGGCAGGTTCATCGGGCCGAACTCGCTGCCGAAAAAGCCGGCCGTGGTAAAGGCCTTCAACTCTTCCTGCTCGCCGACCCCTTCCAGCCGCTGGCCGATGTTGATGAACGGCGGAATCACCGGGTTGTTCGGCCCCAGTACGCGGGCCATCCAGGCGCCCAGGTGCGGGCAGGCCACCGTCTGCGGCGGCACGTAGCCGGTGTGCCAATGGTATTGATGCCGCGAGTGCAGAATGCTGCCCAGGTCGGGCAGCACGTGCGAGCGGACGAGCGTCGCGCGGTCCATCACCTGGGCGATCTGCTCGAGCCCTTCGGTGATCTTGATGTTGCCGACGACCGTATCGATCGCCGGGAAGGTGCTTTCGACGTCGGCCACGCGCACGCCCGGCTCAAAGGGAACGTATTTCTTTGGATCGAACGTATCGGGCGCCGCCATGCCGCCGGCCATCCACAGCAGGATGCAGGCATCGGCCCTGGGTTGGGGGCGCACGATCTTTTCTCCGTCCGCCGCCGACAGCAGCCTCGGCTCGCCCGCCATCAACGCCGCCGCGCCGGCGGCCGCCAGTTGCTGCAAGAATTCGCGGCGGGCTTTTTGACGTTCGATCGATCGTGCGTTCATCGTCTCTCTCTTTTGGCTTCTGTCTGTCGTCTTTCGCCGGCGCGAGAGCACGCCCTTGGGCTCCAGCGACCGGCGACAATCGAGGCTACCGCGAATCCAATAGTTCACCCTAATAAATTGCGGGCAGAAATGCCAGCGATGAGTATCCGCGGTAGTGGGCTAACAGCGTGTTGCTGGCTCTTGCAAGGCGCCCCGCCTAGCTTTCCGGCCCGGCGGCTTACGGCTTGCGGGCAGTCCGCGGCGAGCGCTGGGGGCCGAGCGAAATTCCGATCCAACCGTCGGTCACCACGCACTGAGTGATCGCCAGGCCGGCCAGCCGAGAATCGCGGGCCAGTTTCGGATCGACCAGCGCCAACTGCCGCTCTTGGGAGAACACGCGGCTGAAGATGCCGCGCAGCGCAATCTGCGGCTGGGCCCCGAATCGTTCGCCCCAAAGCTGCACCGTGCCGTCGCGCACCAGCCGCAGATCGAGCCCTTGCCGCACGGGTTTGTAATACGCTCGGACCTGAAAATCGTGCCAGACGCTGGGGCGCTTCCACAATTCGGCGACGGCCAACGTGATTTCAACGCGGCCGTTGACGAATCGCACTTGAACCGCGTCGCGGGGAGCGAACTCGATGCGCATGTCGCTGGGATACTCTTCCGAAAACGCTGAAGCGTCGAGCCCCAGAATTTGCGCCAAGTGTTTCTGCAACTCGGGGAGCGCGAACGAGCGGCCGTCCAACTGCAAGCGTTGGCCCACGTTGTTCAGCAGCGATTGATGAATCTGCACGCTGGCCAGACTGTCGGCCAAGGCTTGCGGACGGGGCGTGCAGGCCGCCAATTGCTCGTCGCTGGCCACCCGTGCGCGCAGCGTGATTCGCTCTTCACTGGTTCGCATGGCCGCCACGGTCGGTTCGAGCGACAAGTCCCGCAGCGGCGCCAGCACGCGGGCCTGGAACTGCTGGTTGGCCTGTTTCAACTTCGATTCGACCGCCGCGTCGAGTTCCTCTTGCACGCGAGAAGCCACGCGCTGCCGGGAAATGCGCCGCAGGGCGCCCTCCTGCTCGGCATGTTTGACGCGGGCGACCGCTTCGATCACCAGGCCCAGCAGGGGCACGTTGTCATAGTCCGTTTCGACGTCTTGCAACTGCGGCGTGTTCGAAGCGTCGGCTTCAGCCGGCTGCGTGTGAACTCCGGCCAAACCCACGATGATTTCCTTGCGCGCCAGGTATTCGGCGTCGCTATGGCTGTAGAAGGTGGCCGGCCCGCTGCGCGAGGTCGTTCGCGCCCGTACCTGACCTTGCACCTCCAAGGCCACGCGCACACGGTGCGGATCGGGAATCAACCGCACGCCCAAATCGGCCGTCGTGCGACTCCAGCCGTGCGTCGGCACGCCCAGAATCCGGTCGCGCACCGGGGCTTCGATCGGATCCTGCCGGGGAACCAGCCGATTGAGCAATTCCGCCGTGATCGCCACGCGCAAGTTCGAATTGCGATAATGGGCGTCGAGCCACGATTGAGCCTGCGCGGCGACGGGCCCCGGCCCATCGGCGACCCGTCTCACCAGCCGGGCCAGCTCCAGCGCGTCGCTCGGCGAACCCGATTCTTCGAAGCGTTCCAAACTCGTCAGCAATTGCCGCGGATCGACCGGCTCGGCGATCCAACGGTGCAACTGGCGGTCGAGCGCCGACAGCGGGCTGGAGGCGATGAACTGCCGTTGTCGCTCGTCGAAAGCGGCGCGTTCGAGCTTTTCCAGCACGCGCCGCGCCAAGTCGCGCTCGGCCTGCTCGTTCAGTCGTTGTCGAGCCAGGGCGTCCAGAGCGCCCAGTTGCAGGTACTCGCGCCACGATTCGCCCGCCGGATCGCTGCTGGTCAGGGCCGCCACTTCGGCCACGCAATGAGCGAGCCGCCCGTGCTCGGCGGCCGTCGGCGAACCGGCGGCGCCGCGATGTTGGGCCAGTTCGGGCGTCAGGCGCCAAATCTCCACGTGCCGCATCAGGGCGTGCTGGATGCGCCCCAAGGCTGCGGCGGCGCGAGGATCGGCAAGCGGGCGCTCCAGCGGGCGCTGGCTGACGGCCAGTCGCTGCAACTCGTCGATAATCTCCGCCGCGCGCGGCGTCGCCGGCCCGGCTTGCCGGCACAGTTCGCGAATCAAATCGCCAGTCCGGGTCGCCCACTCGGTCGCCTCGCAGTCGAGCGACAGCCGGTCGAGATTCGCCATCAACACTTCGGGCGTTTGCCAGAACGCGGGCTGCGCCTCAGGGGTTCGCGGAGCGCCGTTGCGAGCCCTCTTGGAGCGCGCTTGCCTGTTGCCGGCCGATTTCGGCTGCGCCGCCTTGGAACGCCGAGGGCTTGCCGGCGCCGTTAAGGCCGGCGGCTCGGGTCTCGTGCGCTCGCGAATCGCGATTCGCGGCTCCGGCGCCGCCGCGGGTTCGGCAACGCGCAACGGCGGCGCCAGCGTTGGCTCGCTCGGCAACGGCTGGCGGTTGGGCGCGATTTCGACCTCGGGGTCGACTTCATCGACCGGCGCTTCGCGAAGGACCTCGATTTCGGCCAGTTCCTCGCGAATTGCCGGCTCGCGGTCATCTGGGGCGCGGTCGTCCGGTTCTCGTTCGACCAGGCTCATGACCTTGCCGAGCGGCTCGCTAGACGCCAAAGGCTGGCGCTCGAGAGGCGGCGCCGATCGTAGCGGCATCGGAAGGGTTGCTTCGGCCGGCGGCATCGAGCGTTTGGGGGTCGAATGTTTGGAAGCCGAGCGTTTGGAAGCCGATTGGACTACTTGCCGCGCGACGGACGGCGCGGCCCGATGCGAGATTTTTCGCCAACTGCGCGGGGTGGTCACGCTGAAGACGAACAGGCTTGTCAAGGCCACAAGAAAAAGCCAAATCGGATTCTGCGGACGGCTCATCGCTTCCTCGGTTGCCGGCGCGTCGATTCCCCCCTGACGCAAGATCGCTCTAGCCAAGATCGGCAGCCGGAAGCAGTGAAATGGAAACCGTTTACCCGAAAAGTCGCAAGTCTGCGGGGGTCGACCCAAGCGATCGCCGCCGACGGCCCGGTTTTCAGGACGAATGGACGTTGAACGGGCCGATCGACCAAGAAAACGAACGTCACGTCGGCCGCAGCGCGGCGGAACCATCTGGCTTGCGCTCCTTTTGAACTCTGCCCAAGCTTCGCAAACTTCCGCCGGTTCCGAGCTAAGCTAAGCCGTCCGTCGCCGCCGCCTGGCTGCAGGCGGCGCCGTGAACTCGTACAGCAAGGCGTTGCCTTGTTTGGCCACGACCTTCGCGGCGCCCGTTTCGCGCAAGCAGTATGCGACGCGCTGCGCTGTCCAGCGCGGCGCAGCGAGAAGCTGCGATAGCTGCCCGGTATGAAACGGGCGGGGTAAACCGGGCGGAATCAGCTCGCGCAAATCGGCGGCCGTCGACAGGCGATGCACGTCTTGCACGGCGCAGAGCTTCTGGTCCTCGACGACGAAGTCGTTTTTCCGATAGCGCCGGCGCCGGCCGTGGCCGGGGTAGCGCCATTCTTCGATCTCGACGAGCACGATTTCGAGCGTCAGCCGCGGATGCGGAAAAACTTTGGTGAAATAAACCAGTTCGTCGAACACGCCGAGCAGCGAACCTTGCTTGGTGCTGCGGCGGCGCTCGACGATCGGCCCGCCTTGGCGCGACCGCTTCACCAGCAGTTTGCCGGCGACGATGGGCTTGACGATTCGCAGCCGATGCGTTTGGAGCAGTTCGCGGGCTTTATCGCGGATCGCGGCCAGCGAACCGTGCTGGATTTCGACCAACTCGTCGCCGTTGACGACGTCGATGCGAAAATTGCCGTGGCGCACTTCCAACTGCGCGGCGTCGACGGCATAAAGCCGTTTCAATTCTCGATGCAGCGAAGTTTCCATGACTGCGGCCGCGCACGCCCGATGCGCGTTTCACCGTGAAACGCGCGAGCGCGATTGGTAGCAGCGCGAGCGAGATTCGGCAATGCCAAACGACGTTCTATTGCAGCCGGACGCCAAAACCCTTCAAGGCCGGCAGTTGCTCGTTCTTGGCGGCGTCGCTGAGCGGGTTGTCGGCCAGGTAGAGCCGCAAGTAGGGCGTAAAACGCTTCTCGCCTTCGGCGTCGGCCTTGGCCGCCGCGACTAAAGGCGCCAGGTCGGTCAGCTTGTTGCGTTCCAGAAACAGCATGCTGAGCTGATTGCAACTGGAGATCGGCGCCAGATCGGCGATCTGGTTGTCGCTCAGTTTCAACAGCGAGAGCCGCTTGATCTCGGCCAGCGGGGCCAGGTTGACGATCTGGTTCTTCGCCAGATCGAGCGACGAAAGTTTAGTCAGCTTGGCCAGCGGCGCCAGATCGGTCAGCTTGTTCTCGGCCAGGTACAACGCCGACAGCTTGGACATGGCATCGAGCGGCGGCAACGAAGCGAGTTGGTTGGCCGAGAGTTCCAGGTACTGCACGTTGGCCAGCCCGGCCAGCGGCGTCGCGTCGGCGATCTTGTTTTTCGACAAATCGAGCGATTGCACCTTGGTCAGGGCCTTGAGCGGCGTCACGTCGGCGATTTCGTTGCCGGGCAGGTGCAATTGCAGCAGGTTCGTGCATTTGTCGAGCCCCGTCAGGTCGCGAATGCCCTTCGAACGGGCCTCCAGCACGAACACCTTGCGCAGGTCGTCGTCGGTCAGCGGCGTCTTGGGATCTTTTTTATCGAACAGCACCGAGCGGACGGCCGTTTCCAGGTTCGCATCGGCAAACGGCCCCTCGGCCAGCGCGCTGCGGGCGGCCATTTGCATGGACCAGCCGGCAAGAGCCGCCAGAATCAGTGTTCGCATCAAGTTGTTTTTCATGGGTTGTTTCCTCCGCACCAAACCGCCCCCCTCAATTACCCGTATCGTGCCATCTTAACTTGCCAGGCCCTCGGATTTCCACCCGGCTCATGGAGGCTCATCCGGCGGGCCGTTTGGCCCGCTGGCCGAAAGAGGGACGCACGGTTCGCGCCGTGCGTTCGCCGGCTCAGCATTCACCTGCCGGCGCCATCAGGCGCGCCTGCCAGTCATCGAAGAACCGGCCAGGCCGGCTCAGCTTTTTTCGCGTTTTGCCTCCCAATCGCGAGATTGCTTTTCGCCGTTGCGTTCGAACTCGGTCTTGCCCTTGATCGTGTCGTCGCTCAGTTTGCCTTGGTACTTGATCGTGAACTTCTGCCCGTTCCGCTCGCGGGTAACCGTAAACGCCACCTCGCCGTCCTTGAACGTGGCGTCTTCGATGGCGATCTCCTGGTTGTTGCGTCCGAGCATCGTGCCCGTGAGCTTGTCGTCTTCGAGCTTGAGTTTGAGCGTCAGCTCGCGGGATTGATTGTTGAACATCACCGTCCACTTCCAGGTTCCGGTCGGATCGGCTTTCTCGTCGGCCATCGCCAAACTGCAAAGTCCGCTCGCCAGAATCGCCCAGGCCGCCGCCACGAGAGTCAAGCGTTTCATGGAAATCGCCTCCAAAAGAAATGGTGGGTGCAACGCCGTATGGTACGAAAGGCCACGCACGCGCAGGCGCGGAACGCCCCGCCGCAGCTACCGCCATGATAAGACGCCAAACTCGCGACGCAACGCGCCGGGGCCGAATTCTTACCCGCCGCGGCCAGCGTGGAAGCGGCATCCTTGCCGCTTTTCACCGCGGTCGGCTCGGGCGACGAAGGAATTCAACAGGCAGACGCTTGCCAGGGCAAGCAGCCGGCGGCATGGAAATCGAGGCATGTCAGCTCTCCGATCGTCGCGATTAAGAACGCAACGATTAATATAAACGATCCGTAAATAAGTGCAGAATAAGGGCGATGATTGAAACGCAAAAAGTTGTCACGCGGAGTCGCGGAGAGCGGACAATCGCCGTTTCCTTACTTGCTCCTCTCTCTGCGGCTCCGCGCCTCCGCGTGAACTGATGACCGCATTTCAAGTTAGCTCGGCTCGTCGCCGCCGTGCGAACTTCGATCGATTTCCGCTCGGTGTGGAAGTTTTGGTAATCCACGGGGCAAACCGCAACGAGATTCACGAACCGCGCGAAAACAGGCTGCCTCGCCGGCGGTCATTTCGCCTTTCCTGCCCTGGCCGGATCGACGAACGACTCGGCGCGAATCGATAATTGTTCGAGCACGACGTCGACCCCGCTGTCTTTGCTGAAGGCGCGGGCGTAGACCTCTGCACGCATGGCGTCCGCCTCGCCGACGAGATGCTCGGAGATCAGCCGATAGTCGTCGGAGTCGCGCTCGGCAAAAAGATAGTAGGCGACCGGCCCCTTGCGCGCGATTTTGAGCTTTCCGGCCGCGGCGGGCGTCGGTTGCGATTGCATCGACATCGGCCGATCGAGCTTGTCGGGCAACTCGAAGGCGAAGATTGACTGCGAGATGTGCTGGCCGTCGTCGCGTTGGCGGCGTTCGAGCATCAAATCGGGATTGTCGGCGCCATCCAGCCGCAAATGTAAATCGATGCCGGGGCCCCAGGCTTTGGCAGCGGGCGTCGTTTTCAACTCGCTATAGACGGCGACGATTTCGAAGTCGCCGTGCAGCCGGAAGCGGGTCTCGTAGCCCACGGCGCCGGGCTTCTGTTGACCGACGGGCAGCACGATCTTCGCCCCGGCGGCCGACCGGCTGATAAACGTTGCGGCGTTTTGGGGCACGGGCGCCAGTTCGCCGGGAATCGGCTTGGCGCCGCGAAAGTCGAACTGGAATTGGGCTGTCAGCTTCTGGGCGTCGAGTGCGGCCCGCTCGGCCGGCGACGCGGCCAGTTCCTGATCGGCCAGCGAGGGCAGCGACTTCGGCCAGGCGCCCCGATAGAGCACGTTGCGCACGCGGGCCTCGGTATGGGCGGCGTCGTGGTACAGTCCGAACATGCGCTGATTCGTCGGTTCCAGCTTGCGCTCGTAAATCTCGATGCCGTTGAGCTTGAGCGCGACCGTGTCGCCCGTGAGCGTCAGCCGCACCTGGTTCCAGGCGTGATCTTTCAGCGGCAGCGCGGCGGGGCCGCGGCGGTGTTCCTGTTCGATCGTGCGGTTGTCGGGCGTCAGGCCGGTGCGGTCGAACTGGGCGTCGGAGAGCCAGTGGATCGCGACGCCCGAGGGTTCCATCAAGAGCGCCAGCCGGTCGAGCGCCGGGGCGACAGTCGCTTCGCCCGGCTGATAGTAAAACTCGTAATCGATCCGGCCATCTTCGAACAGCGGGCGGTGATATTGCAACAGGCTCTCGCGCACGCCTTCGCCGGCGTCGGCAAGTTTGCGGCCGAAGATCTCCTCGCCGCGCTTCGCCCAAGCGGCCTCCTCGCCCGCGACCGACTCGTGGTAGTATTCGGCCAGCCAACTATCGAGATTGGCTGCCGCCGACAAGTTGATCTCGTCCGGCACGCTGGGCGAGCCGCTGATGCGAACCTGTCGAACTTCGCCCAGGTACGGCCCCCAAGACTGAATGGCCAGCCAAGGATCGGGCTCGGCGGGCAGGCGTTCGCTGAACACCTGCCGCCCGTTGACGAAAGCCGTGTACTGGCCGTCCTTGACCGACAGGCGGCAGCGAAACCACTGTCCCAGCGGGGCGAGCGGCGGATCGATGGGGCCGTTGGGTCGGTTGCGTTCGAAGTTCGACAGCGTATAGTGCTTGTGGTCGTAGAGAACGCCGAACTTGAGCCCGGCGTATACGGCCTTTATTTCGCGCCAGCCGAACGTGCTCAGCTCGGCCTCCAACTCGAAATCTCCCCGCAGCGGCACGCCGAAGTAAACATAATCGAACTCGTGTCCCGCGTAGTGCATGAGCCCGCCGGGGCGATGCTGCCAATGCACCGGCGGCTGCCCATTGCCGCGGCTGGCGGCCGTCGCATGGTTCGCCTCGCGCCATTGCTTGAGCGCCAGCGGAGCGCCAAATACGATGTTGCCGTCGGGCCGCGAAGCCAGCGCGGCGCGAGCGCGCAAATGGCGAGAAATGTTGACCCAGCGCGGGGTCGTCCCTTGGCTTGCGTCGGCGATCTGGTTCAGCATCGTCATGGCGATCGGCCGCAGCGCCGGCCGCTCGAAGGCCGCCCAGGCGGCCGCCAGCGCCGGCCAACGCCGGTATTCCGCCTCCGCTTTCGGCGTGGTCTTGGCGAGCGGGTAAAGCGTCGCGAGAGCCTGCCGGGCCCGTTCATCGTCGTGGGCGGCGACGGCGATCAAGGCCAACAAGGCCATTTTGCCCTGCTCTGAATATTTGTCTTGCATCGCGCGGGCTTCGACGGCGACGCGCAGTTCGTCGAGCTTGCCCAACTCGGCGGCGACGGAGACGAGCTCCAGCGCAGGCGCGACCAGGTCGCCCCCGCGATGAACGCGGCGCGCGCCTTCGTCGAGCGGCGGCGCGGCGCTCACGGAATCCGCCACCGGCGGGGCGGGATCGGTCGGCGTAAAGTCGCCGTAGAGCCGCACGACCGAGCCGCGGACCGCATCGGGCAGGATCCAATCGCGCAAGTATGCGTAGCGCTCGGGCGCAGGAAGCGTGCGTGAAGCTTGCCACGTCGGCCACGTGCTCAGGTAGACGTTTTCTTCGCCCAGCAGCGTTTCGGCGAGCCGACCGGGGTCGATGTCTGCCTTGGGATCGATCGGCGAGAGCAGGTTCGCGAGTTGTGTTTCGCTCAGCGTTTGCGGCCAGTCGTCGCCCGTGAGCACGACCTTGCGCACCTGGGCCGCGGTGCGGTCTTTGAAGTGAAAAAAGCTGAACAGCCGATCGTTGCTTGCTTCCAACGGCCGGCGGTAAATCTCGACGCCGTTGAGTGCCAAGGCAACTTCGCCTTCCGCCAGCCGCATCTCGACGGCGTTCCACTCGACCGGCTGGAGCGGCAGCCGGTCGGGGCCGCAGCGACTGGCCGGTTCGACGGCCCGGTTATCGGGCGGCAGCCCGGCGGGGTCCGTCTCGCCGTCGGTCATCCAGTGCAGGGCTACGCCTTCGGGTTCGAGCAGAAACACGAGCCGATCGAGGGCCGGGTGTACGTGGACGGCCTCCGGCTCGTAGAAGAACTCGTAGCGCAGCGTTTCGCGGTCTCGCAGCGGCCGCAGGTAGTGGAGCCGGCTCTGCGACGACTCGGGCGATAAGCCGCTGACGCGGCGACCGTGAATCACGCCTGCGGCGGCGCGCCAGTCGTAGTCTTCCGGCCGCAGCGTGTTGCCATAGCGATAGTAGCCGCCGTTGTTGTTGTTGTTATTGTTCGGGTCGGGCCGAAACAAGCGCGGCGGCTGGCTCTCGTTGTAGTAGTGCGTCAGCCAGCCGTCGAGCCGGTCGCCCGCAACGAGCTGCAGCTCGTGCGGAATCGTCGGCTGGCCCTTGATCTGCACGTTGCGGAACGCCGTGCGACGCTCGCGACTGGTGAACAGCGCCAGCCAGGGCGCGGCGGGGCTTGGGGCGTTCTCGCGATAGACCGTTTGCCCATTGATCAGGAACTGCACGCTGCCGGGCTCGACGCGCACCGTGTAGCGATTGAACGCCCCCGAGCGAATGGTGAACAGCTTGCTCTGGATCTGTTCGTGATGACCGACCGGATAGACGGTTGCGTTCTTCGAGAATGCAAAGGCCTCGAGACAGAGACCGCCGTAGCCGAGATTGGCTTCGGCCCAGGCGCCGTCGAGCAAATCGGCCGAGACCTCGAAGGCGCCGGCGAGCGGATAGTCGAAGATCAGATGGTCGGACGCGGCGCCGCCAACGTGAACGGCTTGCTTGCCGTCGACGGCCCACCAGGGCTTGGCGGCGCCCGAGCGATGCGCGGAGGCATCCAGATAAACCGCCGGCTGCCAGGGGATTCGTTGGGCGACGTCGTCTTGCCGCTGGCCGCCGCGGCGCCGGGCCGCCAGGTCTCCCACATCGATCCGCAGATGCGAGAGCAGCGGATGGTCCTGGGCGCGCTGCGAATAGATGAGCAGCGAGTCGAGCATCTCGCCGCCCAGGTCGTTCAACTGCGAACTGGCCGCGCAAGCGTTGGCCGCCAGGTATTCGCCCCAGGGAGTCGGCTTCGTACGGTCTTCCTGGGCCGGAATGCTCTCGGACAACTGCGTTTTCAAGGCCTCGGCCGCCTGCCGCGCTTCCTTGGGCCGGCGCCGGGCAAGTTCGACCAGCACCGCCAGCGCGCCGGCATTCTCGATTTTCTGGTTTGGATCGTTCGCCGCCGCACGCACCAATTCGGCGAGCTCGTCCAGCTTGCCCGCGCCTTGCGCGGCCTCGACCAGCGCGGTCAGCGTGCTCTCGACGTCGCCCGCAGCGTTGCCAGAGTTCCCGAATTCCGCCGGACCGGCAAACGGCTGGGGCAGATCGTCGCGCGGCACGAACGCTGCCAGCAGCCGCACGGCTTTACGGTCTTTCGTGGGCAGCGACCATTGTTTTAGTTTTTCGTAGCGCACTGCGGGGGGCGCCGCAGCCAGTTGCCGGAACAAGGCGACTGCCGCGGGGCCCACGTCGATCTGGCCGTAGTTGGAGGGAATCGTCGTGTCGGCATACTGGCCGAGCATGTCGAGCGCGTCGTCGATTTGACTGGCCGCGGCAAACTCGTTGGCGACTTTGGCCAATTGTTGCTTGCGGCGGTAGACGCCGTAGTCGCCCGAATAACGCACGTTCATCTGCTGGCAGACGGCCAGATAATCGTCGAGCGTCTTGCGACCGGCTTCGGCGGCGCCGGTGCGCAACTGATGGCGCGCCACCAACAACAGCAAGCTGGCGGCCGGCTCGTCATTGGACGTTTGTTGGGCCTGGGTCGACAGATTGGCGGCCGCCGTCTCGGCGATGCCCAGCGCCCTGGGCGCCAACGCGGCGTCGGCCAAGGCAGGCAGCGCCGCGTGGCAGGCCAGCTCGGCCGAGCTTTGCAGGGTCTCGCTGACGATCCGCTGGCGCAGCCAATCGAGGTTTTCCGCCGCAGCTTGGCGGTCGCCCTTCGCCAAGGCCAATTGCACCAGCAGCACATGACCGGGCAACTGCGCCAACGGCTGTGGCAGACGCTTCGTGATTTGCTCGCGGAGCCGATCGGCGCAATTGCCGCGGACCGCCCACTCCGCCAGCGCCTTGCCGGCGCTTGTCGGGCCGCGCAACGACGACGTGCTCAAGGGCGGCGCGTAGAGCAGGATTTCACCCGGCCGGCCCGCGGGCATCACCGCCTCGGCCAGCGCCTCGTAGATGGCGGCCGGCGGCGCGGCGTGCCGTTTCCAGAGGGCATCCAGCCGCCGGATGCGACTTTCCACGCGCTCGGCAATTTGCGATTGGTCGTTGTCCGGGCGGTTCGATCGCGTCATGCGGATGACCTGCCCGCCGCTGCGCTGCATGGCCTTCATCGGCAGCACCGGCGGCCCCGGGCGCAGCGCCTCGCGCGCCGCCCGCAGGCTCAGTTCGTGCAGGCCGTGCTCGGCGGCCAGGGCGGCGATTTCCATCGCCTGGTCGAACTGTTCGAGCGTGGCGACGGGCAAGCCGGGCGATTTTTCAGGCGCCTTGGCGCCGCGGGCGGGCGAAGGCCGGGCGCGTGGCGGCGCCGGGGAATTGTCAGCCAACGCCAGTTGCGTCGGCAGGGCGCGGTCGAACATCGCAAGCGACGCGGCGAGCGGCGTCGGCAGCGAACGCCTGGCGGCGACGCGACTGCGCGCGGCGCCGAGCCGGGCGCTTGGCTTGACGCCGTTGACGGGCTGGGGCGCTTTGCCGGGCTGGGGCGCTTTGCCGGGCGCTTTTTTCGATTCGTCCGGCTCGGGCAGGACCAATTGGAGCATTTCGCCCCAACTGCGCTCGGCCGCCTTGCGATCGCCGCGATCGAGTTCGGCCTGGCCTCGCTCGCGGAGCATGGCCAGGGCGTAGATCGGGTCGAGCTGTCGCCGGGCGGCCTGCAAGGCTCGCTCGGCCAGCTTGCCGCCGGCCTCGCGAAGCGAATCTCGCTTCAAGCACTCGCGGGCCACCAGCCACAGACCGATCTGGCGCGCGGCTTCGCCCCGCTGGCGCGAGTTGGGACGGCCCCCTGCGGCGACCTCCTCCAACGGCGTTTCGGCGACCAGCTTTTGCAAGCGCTCGAGGGCCGCGTTGATTTGGTCTTCTTGACCGCCCGCCAACGCGGCCAGCGCCGCGGCGATTTGCGCCGAGACATCTCGCGGGTGGTCGCCGGCCAGCGCGTTGGCGCGCGCCTCGGCCTGGGCGCGCAACGCGGCGTCCGATGCGGCCGATTTCAGTACGCGGGCCAGCATGCTCGTCAGCTCGGCGCGCGAAAGATCGCGCGGCTGCACCATCAGCAACAAGTCGATGGCCGGCGCGTCGCGCCCCGCTTCCTCGGGCGGGGCCAAAAGCGTGTCGATCGCGCGTCGCAAATCCTCGGGCTTGAGGTTTTCCATCGCCTTGGCCAGTCCTTGCTCGGCTCGCTGCTGAAAGTTCCCGCCGCCCCAGTTCTGCGCGAGTTCGAGCGACTCTTTGCCGGCTAACAGTTCGTTATACGTCTTTGCCGCGTCGGCGACGTAACCCAATTCGAGCAGTTGTTGGCCGATAGACGTCAGATTTTGCACGCGCTCATAGGCCGCGTAATTCGGATCGTAGTTGTCGTAGTTGCTGCCCCTCGCCAACTTCAGCACCAGCGCGCGAGCGTCTTCATCGCGGCCCGCCTGATGATAGATGCCGACCAAACGTTTGAGCGGGCTATAGCTGTATTCGAGTCGCACGTCGGGGTTGTCGACGGTGCTCTCGTAAAGCTTCGTCGCCAGGTCGCTAAATTCGCCGCGGTTCTCCAGTTCCTGGCCCGCCACCCAGCATGCATAGGTAGGCAGCGGCGAACGCCGGTCGGCCAGCAGTTCCTCGATTGCGGCGCGGGCCTCGGCCGGCTGGCCGCGACGCGCCTGGATCAGCGCCAGCAGCAACTTGCCGCCGGTCCATTGCGGAAAGTTCTTGACGGCCGTTTCCAGTTCCTTCGAGACGGGTTCCAACTCATTGCGCTGCGCTGCGGCGTCCAAAAAGCGGCTGACGAGACTGTTTACCCGGCCGTCGCCGTTGTAAGACATCACGCTGGTGACGCCCGACCAGGCATCGGCCGGCGCCACGCCGGCTTTCGGGATGACCGCTTCGCGAGCGTAGCCGTAGGCTTCCTGCGTGTTCCAGAACTGGTTATCGTACATCTGCGAGAGGAGCTGATCGCGTTGCGTCGGAAAGGCCTCCCAGGCCATTTTGAACAGCTTCATCGCCTGCGTTCGCTGTTCGGCGGTGCGGGTCATGTTTCGGATGATATTGGTGACCGTGTAATAGTTGCCCAGCGACTTGAGATCGATGCCTTCCAACAGCTTGACCAGCTCGTCTTCCTTTTTGGCTTGGCGGAAGGTTTGTTCGATCTGCCAGTAACTATTGCCGAACAGCCGGGGCTCCTTCTTGATCGCCGCGACGTAACGTTCGACGGCCGCCGCGGGGTCGCCGGCTTGCGATAACTGCTGGGCCGTTTGGTATTGCAGCCGGGCGTCATCGGGCCGCGCCGCCGCCATTTGCTGATACATTTCGACGCTTTTTTTGCGGTCCCCTGCCGCTTGGTAGTATTCCGCCAACATTTGATGAATCTGCACCGAGTGGGGCGAGTTCTTCAATTGGGACTCGGCCCGGTCGATCATGTCTTTGAGCTTGCCCATCCGCGCCAGCACCTGAATGGCCTGCCCGCGGGCGACGTCCTCGCTCGTCTGCCCCATGTTAAGATTGTTCTGCCGCGCGGGGGCGCGGCGCAGGATTTGGTGCGCCACTTGGGCCGCCACGTCGGGTTTGTCCTGGCCCTGGTATTGCTGCATCAAGGCCACCAGGGCCGCGGTGCGGTTGCCCGCCTGCCGCCGCGCGCGCGACACGATGGCTTCGGCCAGATCGTGCATGCCCAACTGCCGCATCTGCGCGGCCAACTCGATCTGCAGTTCGGCGTCGAGCCGCAACCCGAACAACCGTTCGGCCGCCTGCCTGGCCCGTTCGATTTCGCCCGAGCGCACCGCCACGCGCAAGGCCAGCAGCTCGCGGCGCTGCATGGTCGTCTGATCCAAGGGCGTCACGGCGTCGGCCAGCTCCAAGGCTTCCTCCAGATCGCCGTTGGTCTCGCATAGCTCGGCCAGTTCGAGCTTCAGGTTCAAGTCGTCGGGCGCCAGTTCGCAGGCCCGCGCGAATTCGTCGACCGCCTCGCGAGGCGATTCCTGCCACGACTCGACATAGGCCACGGCCAACTGCGGATAGATGCGGTCGGCGCCGCGCGCCGGATCGGCCGCGGCGGCGCGCAGATGCGCCGTGAGGTCGCTCAGCAAGTCGTCGCGCTTGTAGAGTTCGTAGGCGTTGCGCAACAGCATGATGCCGCCCGCGTCGAAATAATCGTTGGGCAGCGGGAAAGCGATGCGGACGTTCGTCGGGTTCGACCCGACATAGATCCGGTAATAAGGCGAATTGACGTTCGTATTCGAGCGGCGAGTCGCACTCGGGCGAGCGGCGGCCCGCGTTTGCTGCAGGTAGTAGGCCCAATAGCGGTCGTACAGCCGCAACACCTCGGCATGTTGCTTGGCGTCGGCCTGCTTGCCCATCAGCCGTGCCAAAGCGTCGGCGACCGTGCTCGAGTAGTTCGCGGCGCTCGGGCCGCGGCGGTTGACGGGTTGTTGGGCCAGCTTGTCGAGCAGTTTCAGTGCGCTTGCGGCGTCGCCGCGCTGGCTGGCGAAAGACAGCATCGAGACGATGCTCGCGCTCTGGTCGGCCTGGTCCAGCGCCTCGCCGTAGATTTGCTGCTCTTCTGCGGTGCGTTTGGCGCGGCGCAATTCGGCGGTCACGTTGTTGAGAACTAGCTGTCCGTAGTAGCCTGATTGGTCGAAAAACTCGGGCCGTTTTTGGCGGAGGCTGCGATACGCGGCCAGCATCCGATCGAGTTCGTCGGCAGCCAGCGGTTCGATGCCATCGTCGGCGCCGCCAGCCGAGCGCGATGGGCTAGTGCGATTGGGCATTACGGTTCGGTTGCCCAGCGACGACAGATAAACCCATTGTCCCATCGGATCGTCGCCGTCGGCCAGCGCCTGCCCCGCCTGGAACATGGCCGGATAGTCTTGTCGGACGGCCTGCAGATAATACCAGTCCCATCGCGCGCGCAGCCGGCGATCGGCGTCGGGCGATTCAACGGCGTCGTCGCGGGCCTGTTTCTGCTCGGCGAGAAAGGCGTCCTGTTGGCTGCCCTTTTCGGCGAAGGCCAACAGCCAGGCCAGTGCCGCCATCCGCGCTTGGCCGAAATCGCCCGGCGACCAGAGCCGCGGCTGGTTCGAGTAATAGGACTGCACTTGCAGGCCCGTGACGCTGCGGATTTGATAGGCCGCCTGAACTCGCATCAGCGCTGGCGGCAGCTCGCTCACGAGCGACGTCTGGCGAGTCGAGACGCCCGTCGGCTGCCGGGCCGTACGGCTCTTGAGCGCTTTGGCTTCGGAGCCGAGGTCGTCGTCGCTCAGCCGCAAGGCCAGGATTTTGCGGCAGCGGGCCGCGGCCTCCTGCGGCTTTTCGGCGGCCAAGACCTGCGCTTCGCGGTAGAGCATCTCCCAGTCATCGGGCCGTTCGCGCAAGGCGCGGTCGGTCACGGCGAGCGCCGTTTCGCCTTTGCCCGAGTTGATCAGGCTGTCGATCGCGCGGAGCACTTTTTCGGGCTCTTCCTCCTTTTCGGTCAGCCGCTGCCAGATGGCGCTGGCCTCTTCGGTTTGGCCAGTGCGCGTCAACAGCAGGGCCAGCCGCGTTTCGCTCTCTTTGCCGGGCGCCAGGCGCACCAACTGCTGCTGGTACTTGGCCGCCTCGGCCAGGTCGCCCTCGGCCTCCAGCAGCGTCGAGAGCTGTTGCAGAAGCTGCGTGTCGCTGGGGTTCTGCGACAACAGTCGCACCAGTTCCTGACCGGCCGTGCCGTAATCGCCGGCGGCGTGATACGCCTGCGCCACGCAAATGCTCGGTTCGCGCGACTCGCGGGCTTCGCGCCGCAGGCGTTCCAGGCGTTCCAGCAGGCGGTCGAAGTGGTTGGTTTGCAAATAGAGCTCCGCCAGCCGCGAAACGACGTCGAGTTTCGGCTCCAACTCGCCGGCCTTTTCGAAGGCCCGCCAGTAAAGCTCGATCGCTTCGTCGGTGCGGAAACGGTCGGCCAGCGTTTTCGCCAAGGTCAGCAAGACCCGCGGATCGCTGGGATTGGCCCGCAGCGAGCGGCGCAGCGTTTCCAGCCCCTCTTCGCTCTCGCCGAGTTGGAAGCAGAGCTCGGCGAAGAATTCGTAATGCTCCGGGTTGCCGGGCGCGGCGGCCAGCAGATCGCGGCCGGCGGCCAGCGCATCGTCGCGGCGGCCGAGCCGGGCTTCGAGCTTGGCGACTTCCGTCAAGTACAGCGTCCGCGAGCGGCGATCGATGGCCGCCAGCTTGCGATAGGTGTTCGCCGCGTCGAGCAGGTTGCCCGCAGCTTCTTCAATTCGCGCCGCCGCCGTCAGCGCCCGCGCCGATTTGCCGTCGAGCGCCAGCGCCTGGTTGATGGCGGCCGTCGCCTCGGGAAGCTGCCGGGCCGCCTCGCGCAGCCGCGCCAGCCGATACCAGTCGCCGGCGTCGGCATTCGACTCGATGCGCTGGCTCAAGGCGTCGATCTCGGCCGCGAGCCGCTCGGCCCCCTCGTACACTTTGATCTGCTGGTTCAAGACGCCTTCGTGCTCTTCGTCGTTTCCGGCCAGCTTTTCGGCTACGTCGAGTTGAGGCAGCGCCTGGTCGAACTGCCGATCCTGGCCGAGCAGGTCGGCGTAGGCGAGCTGCCGGGAAAAGTCGTCGTTTTCCAACTCGCAGGCCTGGCCCATCGTGTCGACGGCTTCCTTCAAGTAGCCGAAGCCCGAGAGCACCTCGGCCAGCCGCGTCAGGTTCTTGGCGTTTCGGTTCGATCCGGCGGCGATGGCCCGCCACGCGGCCAGCGCCTCGTCGGATCGTTTGAGCGTGTGGTAATACTCGCCGAGATATTCGTGGTACTGCGGCGAGTCGGGGTCGAGTTCCACGGCGCGACGATAAAGCGCAAGCGCCTCGTCGGTCATCTCGGCGTGCCGGAACAGATCGGCCGCTTGCGTGGCGGCTAGCGGATCTTTCGGCCGGGCGGTCGCCAGCCGCCGCCAGATCTTGGCGGCCGCTTGCTTGCGCTCGGCCTCGTCGCGAGACTTGTCGCGCAAAATCAACTGCCCCCATTCGCGCAAGTAGTCGGGATTGTCGGGATCGGTCTTGTCGAGCGCCTCGTACTGGGCGATCGCCTCGGGCCAGCGCTGGTCGAAGATCAACTGCTCGATGAACGTCAGCCGCAGCTCTTTGCGCGAGGGGGCGAGCTTGATCGCCTTTTCCAGCCACGTCTGCGCCTCGGGCACGCGGCCTTGCGCCGCCAGCGTGTGCGCCAGCCGGGCCATGGCGTCGACGTCGTCGTCGTGTTTCTCCAGCCAGCCGGCGTAGTACTTCGCCAGGCCGGCCTGATCGTCGTTCCGCAGGAAGGCTTCTTCGATGCGGCGGCGGACCTCGCGATAGAGCCAGCTATCGGGGTTCAGATCGGCCAGCATGGTCTCGAAACCGGCCAGGGCCTCGGCGGTCTGGCCGAGCTTCAACTGCAACTCGCCCGCCTGCATGCGAAACAGCGATTGCCGGTAGCGGTCCTTGGTCGAGTTGGCCAGCTTCCGATAGCGAGTCAAAGCCTCAGCGTGCTGGCCTTCTTCGGCCAGGGTCGAAGCGATTTGCTCCTGAACGCGGGCATCGTCGGGAAACAGCTTTTCCAGCCGCGCCCAGACGGCCAGCGCCTGCTCGTTGCGCTGAGCGCGCTGGTAGACACGCCCCAGCGCTTGAAACACCTCCAGCAGTTCCGCGGGCGGCGGCTTGCGCTCGATCGCCCGCTCGAAAGCCGCGGCGGCCGCTTCGGGCTGGCCGACCAGCACGAGCGACTGACCCAGGTAATAGGGCGCCAGGTAATTCTTGGCCGCCGCCTTTTCAGCCTGTTCGAAGGCGGCGACCGCAGCCGCATCGTGCCCGCGTTGCGATTCGATCAGCCCCACGATCATCCACGAGACGCCGTCGGCGGCGACTTTCGCGGTGCGCTCGCGATAGGTTTCGACGAGCTTGTCGAGCGTGCCGCGTTCGACGTGATAGCCGTAGATGCGGTCGAGCGCCGTGCCGCGCCGCGGGTTCTTTTCGAGCACGGTGAGAAATCGCTCGATGATCTGCCGCTCGCGCGCTTCGTCGGCATCGTCCTGCGCAGGCGCCGAGTGCTCGACGGCGACGACGACCAAAGCCAGGAACAAGATCCGCAATGCCAACGTCCAACGGGTCATGGCTGTTTCTCCTCTCAGCACGGCAGCCAACCGAATGCGACTCATTGCCTCATCCCCTTCAACGAGATTCGCCGCGTCTAAAGCTCGAAATGACCGTTGACCGGAGCCGCATAGGCTTGTCAGCGCTTGAGAAGTGTCTGGCAGCGTCCGGCAAGGATTCTCACACCGTAGGCGCGTGATTGGTGAATGTCAACTTAATCAAGTTCCTGCGCTGTGAGGCGCCGCGCCGTCGCAAATTATCGAGTTTGCAATATTTTATGACAATTTGGTTGACAACCTTGCGCCGACGCGGTTTCAATGCAGGCGTTGTGCGGCCTCTCGTCTTCGGAACCTTGCGGCCCCTGGGGCAGCCATGTTGTCAGCTCAGTCCTTTCTCTTCGACGACGGCCGTTCTGTTCGGAATGTAATCGGCGCGCTATCGTTATTCGCGGCTGGCGCACCGCACCGATCGACCTTTCCGCGCGGAGTCTCTGCTGCATGAGCGTGACCGAAAGCGTAACGGAACAGACGAAACAGGAACTCGATCGTTTTCGGCAGGACTACGATGCCTTGCGCCGCGAGATCGGCAAAGTCATCGTGGGCAACGACGAGATCGTCGACGGCACGCTCACGGCGTTGGTGGCCGGCGGGCACGTGCTGCTCGAAGGCGTGCCGGGGTTGGGAAAAACGCTGCTGGTGCGTACGCTGGCCGACGCCTTGCACCTGAAGTTCCAACGCGTGCAGTTCACGCCCGATCTGATGCCGGCCGACTTGATCGGCACGAACGTGGTGCTCGAAACGCCCGAGGGGGGCAAGCGGTTCGAATTTCAGCCCGGCCCGCTGTTCGCCAACGTCGTGCTGGCCGACGAAATCAACCGGGCCACGCCCAAGACGCAATCGGCCTTGCTGGAAGCCATGCAGGAACACTCGGTGACGGTGGCCGGCCGGACGCACAAGCTGCCTCAGCCGTTCTTCGTGATGGCCACGCAAAACCCGCTGGAAATGGAAGGCACGTATCCACTGCCCGAGGCCCAACTCGATCGCTTCCACTCGAAGCTGCTGGTGCGGTTTCCCAACTCCGCCGAGATCGAAACGATTCTCGACCGCACGACCGAGGTCGCCTCGCCGAAGGCCGAGCCGGTGCTCGACGGCGCCCGCATCCTCGAATTGCAGAAGCTCGCCCGGCAGATTCCGATCGCCGACGAAGTCCGCCGTTGGGGCATTGCGGTCGTGCTGGCGACGCATCCGGAAAACGAACGGGCGGCGCCGAAGTCGCGCAGTTTCGTGCGCTACGGAGCGAGTCCCCGCGGCGCACAGGCCATGATTCTGGCGGCCAAGATTCGGGCCATCATGGACCATCGCTATCACGTCGCCCGCGACGACCTGCGGGCCGTGGCGCCGGCGGTGTTGCGGCACCGCTTGATCTTGAACTTCGAAGGCCAGGCGGAAGGCATTCAACCGGATGCGGTCGTGGAGAACGTCTTGGAGAGCGTCTGATCGATGCCGCTGTTCGACTCCGACTTTTTGAAAAAGCTCGAATACCTGTCGCTGATTTCGCGCAGGGTGTTTCGCGGTTCGCTGTTGGCGCAGCGCCGCACGATGCAGATGGGCGGCGGGGTCGAGTTCGCCGATCACCGCGAGTACGCCCCAGGCGACGACTTTCGCTATCTCGACTGGAACGTCTACGCCCGGCACGACGAACTGCTGCTCAAGCGGTTTCAGGAAGAAGAAGACCTGCACGTCTACCTGTTTCTCGATTGTTCGCGGAGCATGGATTTCGGCTCGCCGAACAAGTTCGATTTCGCGCGGCAGGTGACGGCGGCGCTGGCCTATATCGCCCTGGCCGATCTCGATCGCGTGGCAGTGATTGCGTTTTCCAATGAGATCGTGGCCGATTTTCCGCTCACGCGCGGCAAAGCCCGCATCCTTTCGCTGTTGAAGTTCCTGGAGTCGCTCGAGCCGCAGGGCACGCTCACCGACCTGGCCCGCGTGGCCGCCGGTTTCGTGCACCGCACGCAACGCCGCGGGCTGGCCGTCGTCGTCAGCGACTTTTACGACCCCGGCGGCTTCGAACGCGGGCTCGACCTGCTGCGCCATCGCCGCTATGAGCCGCACGTCGTGCAAATCTTCGACCGCACGGAAGCCGAACCCGCAGTGCTGGGCGATATCGAACTGTACGACATCGAGACTGCGACCGCCCGCAAGGTGACCGTCACCGAGCGCAAGCTGCGGCAGTACCGGGCGATCTTCGAGCAGTTTCAGCAATCCCTATTGCGTTACTGCCGGAACTACGGTCTCGGCTGCACCCGAACGTCGACTGAAATCCCGTTTGACGAATTGGTGTTGAAAATGATGCGCGCTTCAGGACAGGTGGGGTGAACACAGCAAACTAAGTCCGGCTTTTGGCTTTGAATTCCCGACCTCTGTCTCCTGGCGCCGCCGTGTCCCTCGCCCACCCTGCTGCACTCGCTTGGCTCGCGCTCGCTGCGCCGATCGTGATCTTCTACATCCTGAAGATCCGCCTGCGCCGCGTGCCGGTATCGACGATCCTCTTCTGGCAGCAGATCTTCGAGGAGAAGCAGCCCCGTTCGATCTGGCGGCACTTGCGGCACCTGCTGTCGTTGCTGGTGCAGTTGGCCATGCTATTGCTGCTGGCGTTTGCCCTGGCCGAGCCGTTCTTCAACTGGGAGATCGCCCAGGCCCGGCGGCTGGTGCTGGTGTTGGACAACTCGGCCAGCATGCGCGCCGCCGACGTCGCCCCCAGCCGCTTCGACGAAGCGCGCCAGCTTGCCCGGCGAAGTATCGACGGCCTGCGGGCGCGCGACGAGATGGCGATCGTGGTGGCGGGCACGCAGCCGCGAGTCGTTTGCGGGCTGTCCGGGCATCAACGCACCTTGCGGCAAGCGCTCGATTCGATCGAGCCCAGCGACGGACCGACTTGCGCGCCCGAGGCCGTCGAACTCGCCAGACGTTTGCTCTCCGGCGGCGAAAACGGGCGCGTCGTGCTCGTCTCCGATGGCTGCTTCGAGGGCGCAGCCGCGCTGGCCGAAGGGAAAGATATTGAACTGGTCGTCGTCGGCGCCCGCACGGCGAACGTCGGCATCACGCGGTTTCAAGTCCGCCGCAGTCTGCTCGACCCGATCGGCTACGAAATCCTGGCCGAAGTACAAAACGCTTCGGAAGAGCCGGCTAAATGCCGCATGGAACTCGATCTGGGCGAGGACGTGGTCGACGTGGCGCCGCTGGAGTTGAAGCCGGGCGAGGTCTGGGTTCACGTATTCGAGAAAACGTCGGCCGAAGGGGGCGTGCTTACCGCGCGGCTCGATCACGAAGACGCCTTGGCGTGCGACAATAGCGCTTGGGCTTTGCTGCCGCGTCGCGAGATGCTGCCGGTCACGCTGGTGAGCGAAGGCAACCTGTTTCTCGAAAAAGTCTTCGAGGCGAATCCGCTCGTCAAGCTCACCGTCGTGAAGCAGCCGCCCGCCAAGCCAGCGCCCGGCTCGATCACGGTGTTTCATCGAAAAACGCCCGAGCGGCTGCCCAAGGGCCTGGTGTGGGTGATCGACCCGGCCGGCTCGTGCGACCGCTGGCAAGCCGGCGAGAAACTGGAGAATCCGATCGTCACGGCGCAAGACAAAGACTCGCCCTTGATGGCGTATGTACGGTTGGACAACGTGATCATGCCCGAGGCGCGAAAGCTCACGTTCGCCGAACCGCCCAAGGTGCTCGTCGGCGCCGTCACCGGCGAGCCGCTGTATGCCTACTTCGCTAGCGGCGACGATAAGGTCTTGGTGCTCTCCGTCAATCTCGATCAGGGCGACCTGCCGCTGCGGACCGCTTTTCCGATCATGGCGACCAACGCCCTGGGCTGGTTCGCCGGCCACCGCGGCGAATTGCGCGAATCGCTGGCCACCGGCGCCATCACCGAGGTCGACCTGGCCGCCAAAGCCGGGCAGAAGCCGGCGCCCGGCGAAGGCGATTCCGCCAAGCCGGCCTCCGACGCTTCGCTTTTCTCGCTGGTTGCTCCCGGCGGCCGGCGCCGCGCGTTGCCGCCTGGTCTCGCGCAGACGACCGTCGGGCCGCTCGACGAGTGCGGTTTGTGGCAAGTGGCTGCGGGCGAAGCGAAGTCTCCGCCCGAGAAGCCGGCGCTCGAACTGGCCTGCAACCTGGCGAACCGTCAAGAGAGCGACGTGCGGACGCCGGAGACGCTGTTAGAGCGAAGGGCGCCGTCGCACGCGGCCGCGGGCATGCTGGTGCGGCCGGTCTGGTTCTATCTGATTGCGCTGGCCTGGTTGTTGGCGGCGGTCGAGTGGTATCTGTATCAACGCCGCTGGATCAGTTGAGATGACCGACTCGACCATTCAATTCGAGCTGACCGATCCCGTCTGGCTGGCGACGTTGGCGGCGTTGCCGGTGGCGGCGTATTACTTCGTGCGCAGCCTGGTCGATTTCGCCCGCTGGCAGCGAATCACGTCGTTGGCCGTGCGATTGGCGATTCTGCTGTTGCTGGCGCTGTCGCTAGCCGGGCTGACGCTGATTCGCCCGACGCACGAACAGTACGTCGTGTTCGCCATCGATCGCAGCTTGAGCGTGGGGGACGAGTCGCAAAAAGAAGTCGATGAGTTCATCAAGCAGGCTCTTTTAGCCCAAGGGGCGAACCGCGCGGCCTTCATCCCCTTCGCGGCCGAGCCGGGTTTGGTCGGCGACCGCCCGCTGGAAGGCTCAGCGGCGGTCAACCGCGAAGGCACGAATCTGGCGGCGGTGATCGAAGCGGCCGCTGCGTCGGCGCCCCCTTCGTACGTGCCGCGGATCGTGCTGGCGACCGACGGCAACCAGACCGACGGCGACGCGGTGCGCGCCGCGCTGCGGGCCGAGACGCCGATCGACACGGTCGCGCTCAAAACGCGCAGCGACCCCGAAGTGCAGGTCTCGCAAGTCAGCGTTCCGGCGCAGGTGCGCGAGGGCGAGCCGTTTTACGTCGACGTAGTGATCGACGGCAATCACGACGACGAAGGGCTGATCGAGGTCTATCGCGGCGCGCACAAAGTCATCGGCGAGCGCCGCAAGCTGAAGAAAGGCGAGAACCGCCTGCGATTCCAACAGTCGATCGTCGACGAGCGGCTGGCGCAGTACACGGTGCGCGTCAGCGGGCTGAAGCAAGACACGCTGTTGGACAACAACGCCGAATCGGGCCTGGTATTTACCGCCGGCAAGCCGCGCGTGCTGTTGATCGAAAGCGATCCGAAGCTCGGGCAGCATTTCGCCTGGGCGATGGAGCAGGAAGAGATTCAAGTCGACGTGCGGCCGCCGCAGGGCATGCCCGACGGTCTGGCCGACCTGCAAAACTACGAGCTGGTGATTCTTTCCAACGTGCCGGCCACGGCGCTTACGCAGCGGCAAATGGAAATCGCCCGCACTTACGTGCAGGATCTGGGCGGCGGGTTGATGATGCTCGGCGGCGAGCAATCGTTCGGGCTGGGCGGCTATTACAAAACCGTGCTGGAAGAAATCTTGCCGGTTCGCAGCGACTTCGAAAAGGAAAAGGAGAAACCGAGCCTGGCGATGGCGCTGGTCATCGACAAGTCGGGCTCGATGGGCGGCGAGAAGATCGAGCTGGCGAAAGAAGCGGCCAAGAGCGCGGCCGAGTTGCTCGGCGGCAGCGACAAGCTGGGCGTGATCGCCTTCGAAGGAGAAGCCTACTGGATCAGCGAGATGCAGTCGGCTTCGAACAAGGGCCGGATCATCGACGACATCAGCCGGCTGGAAGCGGGCGGCGGCACCAATATGTATCCGGCCATGGACGAGGCGTTCGCTGCCTTGCAAGCCACGGTGGCCAAGCTCAAACACGTGATCATTCTTTCCGACGGCATTTCCGCGCCCGGCGACTTCGAGGGTATCGCCAACGACATGGCCACGTCGCGGATCACGATCTCTACGGTCGGCGTCGGCGAAGGCGCCGACGAGCAACTGTTGGAAGAGATCGCCCGCATCGGGCAAGGACGCTATTACTTCACCGACGACCCGACGAGCATTCCGCAGATCTTTGCCAAGGAGACGGTGACGGCCAGCAAGTCGGCCATCGACGAGCAGCCGTTTCTGCCGCAGGTCGTGCGGCCCAGCCAGGCGCTGGCCGATATCGACTTCGAGGCGGCGCCGTTCCTGCTGGGCTATGTGATGACGCGCGTCAAGCCGACCAGCGAACTGATCCTGGCCTCGGAAAAAGGCGACCCGCTGTTGGCCTGGTGGCGATACGGCCTGGGCATGACCGTGGCCTTCACGTCCGACGCCAAGAGCCGCTGGGCGGCCGAATGGCTGAGCTGGCCTGGCTACGGCAAGTTCTGGGCTCAGGTAGTGCGGCACGCCATGCGGAAAAGCGAAACCAAAGGCGTGCTGGTCGAAGTCAAGCAGCAGGGCCGTCGTGCGACGGTCACGGTGGACGCCGTCGACCCGGCGGGCCGTTACCTGAACCAGGCCGAAACCGAGTTGACCGTCATCGACCCGCAGCTTCGCAATCGCAAGTTGCCGATGACGCAAACTGCGCCGGGTCGCTACATGACGCAGTTTGACACGCCGCAGCCCGGCGCCTATCACCTGGAGTTGGCGCCCAAGAGTCAAGGAACTGTGGCTTACCGCCAGTCTCGCGGGCTGATGGTCGGCTACTCCGACGAACTGCGGTTGCGGCCGACGAACGAAGCGCTGCTGAAATCACTGGCGCAGGTGACTGGCGGCGCCTACGCTCCGGCGCCCGCCAAGGTGTTTGCCGAGACCGATCGCACGGCCCAGCGCACGACGCCGCTTTGGCCCTATCTGCTGATGGCGGCCGCCAGTTTGTTGGTGATCGACGTGGCGCTGCGCCGGATCGATTTCAACCTGCTGGGCAGTTGGCTGCAAAGCGAAAAGCTGCCGACCGTGGCTCCGCCGCCGACCGTAGTCGCGACCGCCAATGGCGAGGTCGAAGATGTCCGGGAAAACCGCAAGTTTCGCTACAAAATACTTGGCTGAACGGGGGTGAAAAAGGTTGCTCGCTCGGGCCGATACGGTTACGATTCGGTTGCTCAGCTCGCCGGCGGTGTCGATCAATTCAAATCAACTTTCCGCGAGGGTGGGTCATGGAACGTGCGATCTACGGGCGGTTGGCGCAAGTTCGGCGGCGGCAACGCCGCTTGTTCGTCGAGCGGATGGCAAGTGCGGGTTTGCTCGTCGGCTCGCTGGTCGGCCTCGCTCTGGCGCTCGGCCGTTGGCTGGCCGCTTGGCCCGTGACGCCCTGGCAGCCGGCGCTGGCGTTTCTGATTGGCCCGGCATTGGGCGCCTTGCTCGGGTTCTTTTGGCCGCAACGTTGGCGCGCGGCTGCGGCGGCCGTCGATGCTCACTACCGCTTGAAAGATCGCGCCGTGACGGCGCTGGCTTTCCTGGGCAAAACCGAAAAGACGCCGCTCGATGAGTTGCAGGTCCGCGACGCCGCCGAGCACCTGTCGCGGGTCGATGCCCGGGCGGTCCTGCCCTGGCGAATGCCCAAGCTGCTGCCGCCGGCCGTCGCCGCCTTGGCTCTGGCCATGGCGCTAGCCGTCTGGCCGGCAGGCCCGCGGGCGATCAAAGCGGGCGTGAGCGAGCCCTTGCCCGAGGTGCTGGAAACGGTCGCCGCAATTCAAGAAGACCTCAACCAGTTCGAAGAGTTGGCCAAAGAGGACCAGAACCCCGAGCTGGAAAAGCTGGTGGAAATGCTGCGCGAGAAGGTCGAAGAGATGAAAGAGCCGGGCGTCGATTTGCGCGAGGCGCTGGCCAAGCTCAGCGACATGCAGTCGGCTATTCAGGCCCAGCAGGCCCAGTACAACGTCGAACTCGTCGACGCGCAGCTCGAATCGCTGGGCTCGGGCATGAGCCTCTCGCAAGCCCTGGCCGAAGCCGGCAAATCGTTGGTCGAAGGCAAGTTCGACAAGGCCGCCGAAGAGTTGGAGCAACTTGACGAGCCGCCTTTGGACCGCAAGGAAGCCAAAGCCGTCGAAGAGCAGATGAAAAAGAGCGCTCAGCAGATGGGCGAAGTCGGCCTGGGCGATCTGGCCGACGCCACCAGCGAAATGGCTGACGGCATCAAGGGGGGCAAAGGCAAGTTCCAGCGGGGCTCGCGGCGATTGGCGAAAGAAGTGAAAGGCCATCAACGTCGGCGCAAGATCAACGAACTGCTGAACGCGGAACTGAGTCGCCTGAACGAAAGCAAGTGCAACTGCCAGAAGAATTCCTTGGCGCGGGGCAAGAAGCCCCAGAAGTCGACCTCGCCGTCGCAAAGTTTCGGCCTGTCGACCAGCGGCAACGTGCGGGGCGACCAGACGAATCTGCTCTCGAAAAAGAACCTGGAGCAGGTCAGCGGTCCAGTGTCGGACGACGGCCCGTCCGAGGTCGAAACGACGCATTCGCCCGAAGGACGGCAGCAAGCCAGCCGCGGCTATCGCGATTCGTATCAGAAGTACCGCCGCCTTTCCGAAGCGGTGCTCGACAGCGAGCCGATCCCGCTGGGCCATCGGCAGACGATTCGCCGCTACTTCGAATTGATCCGGCCGGAACAAGGCGATCTGCCGCCGGCTGCGGATACAAAGTGAGCGGGTAAATGCCTGGCCGCACCCTCTCCCGACGGCGGCAGGGGAGGACATTGCCATGATCGCTTGCCAGGGGGCATGCCGTCGCGCGGATCGCTTGGAGTGGTTGCTCCTGGCGGGCCTGCTGAGTCTGTTGCCGTTGGGTTGCAATCGAAACAGCGACGCCCCATCTTCCGCTGCGCGGCCTGCTTTGCCCGGCGCTTCGCCGACCAAGGCGACGCGAGACGCGGAAAAGGCGCGACTGGCGCTGGGTTCTCGGCCGCCAGCGAGTGTAGAATTGCACAACGACGAAACCGCCAAGCTGCCCGCGTACGCCGCAGATGCCAAACAGCGATCGGCGCATGACGAGTCGAAAGCCGAGAGCGAAGCCGCTTTAGCGAACGGCCTCTCGGCGGATGACAATCAAAACCTTTCGGCCGACCGTTTTGCCTTGCTCCTGCCTCGCGCCCCGATCGTCGTCGAGTTGCGAATGACGATCGACGGACGACCGTTTCGAGCCGCCGATGAGAAGTTGGTCGACGACGTGCTGGCGGCGGCCGACCGCAACCGCGACGGGCGAGCGACCTGGGGCGAGGTCTTTGCCGATCCGAAGCGCATTCTTGGCCCGCGATACGGCGAGTCGCTCAAGTTCTCGGACCGCCAGGAATTCATGAAAGACAACGACGCCAACCGCAACGGGCTGGTCGATCGCGACGAGGCCCGGCGGCTCGTCGATCGCGCCAAAGGCTCGGCCGCATTCCTGCTCGACAATTCGCCCGACTACCGCCAGGCGAACTTGCGGCAATCGATCGTGCGGGCCTTGCTCGACGTCAATGGCGACGGCGCGCTCGACGGCCGCGAGTTGGCCGGCGCCCGCCAGCGTTTGCTCGTCGTCGACGCCAACGACGACCACATCGTCGCCTGGTCGGAGTTGGACGATTCCCTGGCCGCCGACGAGCAGGCGATGACTTCGCGGAAGCGGCTTGGCCGCAGCGATCCGGCCGCGTTGTTGCTCGGCGCCATTATCGACGCTCAGCGAGTCTTTGACGAAAGCAGCGACCTCCCAATCACGTCCCAGGAGCTGCGCCGACTCGAACAAGCCGAGCCGCAACTCGTCGTCGCCGCGAACTTCGGCGACGCGGACGATTCGCCGCCGGAGCTGTCGTTGGTGCGAGCTTCGCCTGAACTCGGGCCGGTCGAGTCGCAACTCTCGCCATCGAAGCAAGATCTCGTGCTGCAATTCGCGACTTGCCGCATCCGGTTTGCGATGGACGATCGTGTCGCCGTCGAGCAGGACGCCCTTTCGATGAAATCGATGGAGGCGATGGCTCGGAACGAGCCGGCCGCCAAGGCTCGGCCGCCGCGATTGGCCGCCATTCAGGGCGTGGTCTGCAACGAGCAAGACGTGCTGTTTTCGCTGCTGGACGCCAACCACGACCGCCGGCTCACGCCGCGGGAATTGCGGCGATGCAACGAGGCGCTGCGCGGAATCGACTCCGACGGCGACGGCCGCGTCACGCTCGAGGAGATTCCTGCGGCGCTGGCGCTCTGGTTAGGTCGCGGCCTGCCGCCCGAGACGGCGCCGCGGCGTTTGCGAGCCACGGCGCTCGCCGCAGCCCAACCCGCCGGGCCGGAGTGGTTTCTGCACATGGACGCCAATCGCGATCAGGAGGTCAGCGCACAGGAGTTTCCCGGCGATAGCGCTAAATTCCGCGCGCTCGATTTGGATGGCGACGGGTTCATCGTCGCCGGCGAAGCACAGGCGGCCGATTCCGCCGCGCGTCGCCAATAGTACGCGTTCGGCTGCGCGTCTTCCGTTTCGTTGAAAGCTGTTGGCCGACTCGCGCAAATGTTGCTTGCCTATTTCACCGCCCGCGCGAATAAAATAATCACGGTTGAAACCGCTTGCGACCATCACGTCATTGACAGGCGGCTGCTGCATTCGCGGAACCAACCTGATCGCTGCCCATCTGGCGCCGGACCATCTGGCGATAGCGGCCGCTGGCGCTCATCAGCTCTTCGTGCGTGCCCGACTCGACGATCCGGCCGTGCTCGATGACGACGATCCGATCGGCGCCGACGATCGTGCTCAGCCGGTGGGCGATGACGAAGCAAGTGCGGCCGCGCATCAACGATTGCAGGCTGTGCTGAATCAGCCGCTCGCTTTCGGTGTCGAGATTGCTGGTCGCTTCGTCGAGAATCAGGATCCGCGGATCGGCCAGCACGGCCCGGGCGATCGCCAGCCGCTGCCGCTGTCCGCCGCTGAGCTTGACGCCGCGCTCGCCGATCAGCGTCTCGTAGCCTTGCGGCAGCGCGGCCACGAATTCGTGCGCGTGCGCGATCCGCGCCGCCTGCTCGATCTCTTCCGGACTTGCGTGACGCGCCGAGTAGCCGATGTTTTCCGCGATCGTGCCGTCGAACAGAAAGATGTCTTGTTCGACGATGCCCAGCAGCCGGCGAAAGCCGTCGAGTTCGATCTCGCGCAAATCGACGCCGTCCAGCGCGATGCGACCGCCGCTCGGATCGTAGAACCGTGCGACCAGATTGCAGAGCGTGGTCTTGCCGGCGCCGCTGGGGCCGACTAGGGCGATCGTCTGGCCCGCTTCGGCTTCGAGACAGAGGTCCTTCAGCACCAGTTCGGAACCTTCGGGATATTGAAAGTCGACGTGGTCGATCGTAATCCGGCCTTCGACGCCGCCGGGCCGCACGGCGAGGGCGCCGGGCACGTCGGGCATTTCGCGCGGCTCTTCGAGCAGATCGAGCACCCGGTCGAGTCCGGCCAAGCCGCCCTGCAACGCCGTGGCGCTTTCGGCCAGCACGGCGAACGGTTCGAGCAGCATCGTCAGGTAGACCAGAAACATCATCAGATCGCCGAGCGACAGCCGTCCGGCGAGCACTTCCGATCCGCCGTAGAGCAGCAAGGCGGCCGAGGCCAGCGGAATGATCGTATCCCAGACGATCTCCACGCCTCGCGCCCACCACCAGGCGCCCAGTTCCTGCCGGGCCATCAGATGGTTGCCGCGAGCGAAGCGGCCGGCCTCGCTGCGTTGGCGTCCAAAAGCCCGCACCACGCGCATGCCGCCGAAGGCCTCGGTCGCGTGGCTGTCGACGTCTTGCCGCTGCTTGCGAATGTCGCGGTGCAACGGTCGGATGCGATTGATCCAGGTGCGGTGACTGAAATAGACGGCCGGCAGCAAGAGCAGCGATCCGGCCAAGAGCCGCCCATCGACCCAGGCCAGCACGGCCATGCTGCCCAGCAGTTGGATGAGGGCCCGCCAAGGATTGTAGAGCATGCTGAACACCAGCTCGCCGACTCCGCCGGCGTCTTCGCGCAGGATGCTGGCCACGCCGCCCGACTTGAGCTGATAAACCCGGTGCAAGGGCAAGCGAGAAGCATGCTGAAACACCTGCCGGCGCACCGCCGCCTGCACGCGCTTCGTCACCCGGGTGGCATACCCGCGGCTCCAGAGATGAATGGCCGTCTGCGCGAACGAGACCGCGACCACGCCGGCCGCCAGCAGCGCTAATAACCGGCTGCGATCGCCCGCCACGCCCCACCACTCGGCCCAAGGACCGGCCAATGGCTTGCCGCTCAGCACGTTGTCGATAACCAGCTTGGTGGCGGCCGGCGGCAACAGCTTGAGCAGCGTCGAAACGGTCAAGGTCGCCAGGGCCAGGCCGATCTTGAAGTGCAAGCCGTTCAGCAGCCGCCAAAACTCGGCCAGTAGCCGCCAAAAGGTGCGGTGCTTCGGCGCCAGGGGGCGCAATTCCCCGTGCAGCGACCCGGTGAATTTCAATTCGCCGGCGCGGCGGCGCCGGGCCAGGTCGAGTCGGTATTCGCGAAAACGGGAGCGGCTGGAGGAGGAGCCACGCGGCATGACAGCTCGTCAAGTTGGAGGATCCGCCGGCTCACGGAGAGGCCAGCGCGGCGTTCGCTCCCGCCGCACAGCGGAATCTGCAGGGCTACTCACTGCACCCTGCAGACCGCCAGCGACTTCCAAGAGCGGCGCCGCCCCCATTATAGGCGCTATCAACACTGCTGGCGCGGCCCCGACCGGCTTGACTCAACCATTCGGGCAGGCGGCGAGACAAATCGCGAGGTCAGTCCGATTGGCCTCAACCAGCCGCTCCTGCTGGAGCCGCTCGAACACTTCTTGCCGGTGAATCGGCACTTCGGCGGGACCGGCGAAGCCCAACTTGACCTTGTCTCCGCGGACTTCGAGGATTGTCACCGTGATCGAGCCGCCGATGACGATTTGTTGTCCCTTGGATCGCGATAGCACCAACATGCCGGAACCTCCTTGCAGGCGAAGTAACAAGAAATTACGGGTCCTCGCGGGTCAACTTCGGGCTTCATTCCGAAGAGTTGGGCCGCATCAGCCTTGCGGTCCGAACATGAAAAAACCTCTGAAGTGCATTACGAAGCACGCCAGAGGCCTTCACAACCCAGCTTGAACTTGTCCGCCATGAACAAGGTCCACGCGGGTAAGGGTAAGTCGCGGAGACCGAGAGAGTCAAGGGCAGTTTCCCAGGTACGCACGGTTTTTTCGGCATTGAAAAAACGCCCGATCGCGGTATGGAGATCGAGGCCCGCAATCCGCTTTCCAATCGTGAACCCTCGTGAAGGCGACGAGTTGCGGAATAGGTACGCAACTACCGGATGAACCTAAAAGCCGGAGAGATCAGCCCCAAGAAGCCCGACCTTGTGTCCGTTTTGCTGTAGCACTGTCGTCGCTCGGGAAGCAACGAACAGCAGCACCATTACACCGGCGCATGGGACGAAGGGGGCCGCCGCCGCGGCGGGCAGTATGCCGAAGACGAACATGACCCCGACAAAACCGAGCATTGGTACGACCGCCACCAACGCGCGCAAGACGGCCAGGCCCACATGATTGACTTTGGCGGCCAGCAAAAAGATCAACACGGTCCCGGCCAATCCCGCGAAAAGATACAGTAATCCTACTACTGGCAGAGGTACGAGGAACTGACTGAGCATCGCGATCAAAATAACCAAGACGCAAATCAGAATGCCTTTTTGATAAACCGCCACGCTTTTCAGATCCTCGCGGCGTCCGCTTTTGACGCCTACTGCGTAGTCATCGGATTGCGGAGCCTGAAAAGGATTATCGCTCATTGTTGCTTCCCCAAGGCTGGCATGGAATTGTTTTTCGAAGGCGACGCGACTTCGCGTTCGCCCCAGCATAACCCCTCGCCGGAGCTGTTCCAGGGTTCCGCACCAAGAGCGAGCAAAAACGAGCCAGCGTCCCAACAGGATGCCTTCGACTTCAAGAAGCGGCGCCATCGAGATTTTCGTCCCCGGCGAACAATGACCGACGCCGCGCCGGTCTGGGCTGGGCATCCAACCAACGCCGCAAGACGGCCAAGATGTGCCCGATTTCAGCTTCCGAAAGCTCTTTTCCGGCGACGATTCCGTGCCATTTCGCCAGGCACGAGCGGCAGCAAGTGGCCGTCGCGTGCTGGGCGACGAACGCCGGATGCCCGCGCATCGGCGTCTGGCGGCCGTCGTTTGCCGGGCGTGCCGGCGCCAGTCGCTGCCGCAGAAACGTCTCAGCATGTTCGAGCACCGCATCGAGCCCGCGATCGGACAGGTAACCCGCGTCCTTGGAATTCAAGCGAAACCGGCCGCGGAATTTCGAGCGGGCCAAGGCGGCGAACAGTTCGTCGAGCGGGGGCGGCGTCATGGCATCTTACTATACCGGATGCCGACGCTTTGACCGCCTGCGAACCCGCGTAGTAGTATGTTGTCGCTCGATCACACTTCGCCCAACGGGGAACACGCTGATGACACGCATCGCTTGGCGGTTG
>DATKRK010000054.1:0-22107 GCA_035532215.1 Pirellulales bacterium
CAACTTTCCAAGAATTCCAAGCGGCCATTGATGGTTGCTTGGCAAAGATTCCCACCGAGCACCGAGAGCAACTGCAATCCCTGATGACCCATAATTTCCAGACCTTCAACCCGGCCTCATTCTTGGCCGCGTGACGTATAGCTAGCTCACAGTCCGGTGGTTTCGCGGTCGCTACAATCGTAATTACTTGAGCGGCGAACGATCGACCGAAATCAATGCGCAATGGCCTTTTGGCGGCCAAGTACGCCTGTCGGCCCGCCAACATCAAGCGGCCCTGCAAGGCCGCACTTTTTCTCGCCATCTTCGTTGGAAATCGCCATGAACGCTTTGCTAACCACTTTGATCGCCCTGGCGGCCTGCATCGCCGTTTCGGGCTGTGCCAAGCAACCGAGCTTCGCCGAAGCCGACGCGGCCTACCAGCAAGAAAAGCGGACGCTTGATGCCATGGAGCGGGAATTTACCGAGTCGGCGGAATACAAGCAAGCTTTCGAAAAGATCACCAAAGGGATGACTGCCGAAGAGAGCGACGCTCTGGCGAACGACTTGAACGAGCAAGTTTGCCGCTTGAAGGAGGATGACGATGATTTTGCGGAATACCTCGCGAAGGTCGAGCCCAAGCTCACGGCTCAGCGGGACCGGGTCGTCCAGGCTTGGAAGCGTCGCACTGCGGCCGAAAAGTAAGTTCAGGACGCATGACGCCAAGAACCGGAATCTCCTCTTGCCGAACGCTCGAAGACGTGCGCCTCGGTTATCGCCGAATGTAAGGCAGTTCACAGCCGGCGCGCGAGGCGGCGTTTAGAATCCAACCTGCACGACGCTCGTGGAAACTTGAGAGCATCCAGAATGCGGCGGACGTGTAGCTTCGCCAAACCCTTGAGGCGCTTCGTGTGAATACTTTGGAAAGGGACGAATTCCATGCAACGATCTGAACTGACTCGCCGCGATTTCGAACGCCTGACGATGGCCGCCTTGGGCGGACTCATGGCCGGCTCAAGCGCCGCTTGGGCCGCCGAAGACGACGGTGACAAGAAGAACCCCCTGTTGACGGAGCCGCACGTCTGCCGCGGCTTGAATACCTGTAAGGCAAAAGGCGCGGGCAAGAAGAACGGCTGCGCGGGACAAGGAACCTGCGCGACGGCCAAAGCCCATGAATGCGCCGAGCAAAACGCTTGCAAAGGCCAGGGCGGCTGCGGCGAACATCCGGGCGAGAATTCTTGCAAAGGCAAAGGCAGTTGCGCCGTCCCATTGAGCGACAAGGCGTGGAAGACGGCCCGCAAGAACTTCGAGGCCATGATGAAAAAGGCCGGCAAGAAAGTCGGCGACGCTCCGCCGAAGAAAAAGGCCTGACGCGATCTCCCCGGCCCTGTTCAACGCGCCGCGGGTCTGGCAGCCGCCGGCCCGCGGCGCGTGGCAGGGCGCTAGCGCCGGTTTCACGATTTTTTCGAGAGAGGCATGGTCCCACGATGACCGCGGCGCGGCTTGGCTATCCGAACTTGGGCTTGGGCGTCGGTCTAAGGACCGTACACTTCCATCACATCCTCGAGCACCAGCCCGAGGTCGATTGGTTCGAAATCATCTCCGAGAACTTCATGGACTCGCAGGGGCGGCCGCGATACGTGCTCGACCAGATCGCCGAACGGTATCCGATCGTGATGCACGGGGTGTCTTTATCGATCGGCAGCACCGATCCCTTGGACTTCGACTACCTAACGCGGCTCAAGCGATTGGCCGACGACATTCAACCGCAGTGGATTTCCGATCACCTCTGCTGGACCGGCGTGCTCGGCTTGAACGCGCACGACTTGCTCCCGATTCCCTTGAACGAGCAAACCTTGCAGCACGTGGTTGATCGGATCCGGATCGTGCAGGACTTCTTGGAACGGCCATTGATCGTCGAAAACCCGAGCAGCTACATCACGTTCGCCAGCTCGACCATCAGCGAATGGGACTTTCTCTCGCAGATGGCCGAGCAGGCCGACTGCGGCTTGCTGCTGGACGTCAACAACGTCTACGTGTCGAGCGCGAACCACGACTTCGATCCGGTGGAATACGTCGACCACGTTCCGCACCGACGAATCGTACAATGCCACCTGGCGGGGCATACGAATTGCGCGACGCATCTGATCGATACGCACGACAACCACGTGATCGATCCGGTCTGGGAGCTTTTTCGGCGCGTTCACGCTGCGACGGGCGGCGTTTCGGCGCTGCTCGAATGGGACGCGAACATTCCGCCTTTCCCGGTCGTTCACGCGGAAGTTCTGAAGGCCCGGCAGTATTTTGCGGCGAAAGCGCCGCTGGATCGCAACCCGAGCGCCCGCGCAGCCAACAACCAGGCCTCGCCGCTGGCGCCGGCGCATGCCGTGCCCCATCCGCTGCACCTTGTCAGCCGAGAGGTGCAATGAACAAGTCGTCGTACAATCTGGAGCGAGAACAACGCTGGATGCAAGCCGTCATTATGCACCCAGACGGCGTGGCCGGTGGCGTCGCATCCGCGGAGGCCAAGTGTCATCTCGATGTTCCCCTTGAGCGAATCGAAGAGGTGGTGTGCCGGTCGCGGCAGTTGACGAGCCGGGAAAGGTTGTCGATCTACCACAATGCGTATTTCGCACGGCTCTTGGAGTGCTTGCGCAGCGTGTTCCCCTCGCTGGCCAGAGCCGTCGGCAACGAGGCTTTTGACGAGTTGGGAGTCGGCTATTTGCAGCGATATCCCTCGCATAGTTACACGCTCGACGCTTTGGGAGCAAATTTCGATCGCTATCTGCAGGAGACTCGCCCCGACCGCGACGAAGCAACCGGTCTGAGCGAAACCTGGCCCGATTTCCTGATCGAACTCGCAACGCTGGAATGGGCCGTCAACGAAGTGTTCGATGGCCCAGGCAACGAACGCCAACCGGGTTGGACGGCCGAATCGGTCGCGGCGACCATCGCTAGCTGTTGGCCGGATGTGCAGATCAAGCCTTCGCCGAGCTTGAAAGTCTTCTCGTTCCGCTTTCCCGTGAACGACTATTACACGTCGCTGCGCCAGGCGGCCAGCGACGAGGATCTCCCCGCAATTCCTGATCCTAGCCCGACGTGGCTGGCGCTCACGCGGCGGGATTACATCGTGCGGCGCCATGCTCTAACGCCGGCCCAATTCATATTGCTCTCGGCGATTACTTCGGGGGAGAGCGTCGGCCAGGCCATTCTCCGCGCGGCGACCGTGGAAGAAGGCTCGCTGGAAGAATTCTCGACGAAGCTGCAAGATTGGTTTCGTAGGTGGACCGCTGCGGGATTCTTTGTCGCCATGGAAAGCGAACCATTCGTCGCTTGATCGCGCGAGTGCCCGTCGCGATGCGTAACTCGAAGCCGGTGCTGCTTGGCGAGATCGCCACGGTTCGTTTCGGCCGCGCCGACCGCGGCCCGAGCCGCATCTGGATCGCCGATCGGGCCGGCGAAAGGTCCTCCGTCTCCGCGGCAGTTGTGCTCTCGGTGAAAAGCCTGGCCGACGTTGACCCGGGCGCCGTCTGCCGCGCGGTCGAGCGCGCCGCGAACGAGATTCAGACGATCTTGCCCGAGCAAGTCCGAGTCGAGTGCCGCGCCTTCGGCCCCCGCGACGTGCGGCTGCGCGTTCGGCCGTCGCAAGAAGACGAAAACGAAGGCCTTGCGGCGGTGGTCGAAAAAGCGGTCGCTGAGATTCTGAAATTGCGGGGCGTCGCGTCGATCTGGCGCGTCGATGCGCCGACGGAATCATGAAGAGTGAGCTAAAACGAAGAGGGCGTTCTCGCACGCTCTTCGCGCGGCGCGGGCGCGCTTGCCTGGCCGCTGGGTTGCGCATTGCGCTGTGCGTCGGATATCCGCCGGAATTTCCAGAGCACAACGGTTGCGACTCTCGCAGGCGCCGAACGACTGTCGCGGCACGCGGGATGCGTGGGGTGAGACCAGAATCGCAGCGATTACGGGAGCTTTGGTTCGAGGTCGGCTGGCGAGATCGATTCGTGCAGCCCCTCGGCCGCCAGGCTGATTCGCTGAAGAGGTTTCGAAATCCAACGAGGTGTCCCATGAGAAAGATGATTCCGTGCGTGGTTGTGGCGTGCTTGGCGGCGGCATTGGTCGGCCGTTTGCTGACGGGTTCTAAGGCGGTCGCCGCAGCGGAGGAGGGCGAGGCTCAGTTCGAGGATAATTTCGAAAACCTGGATGCAGGCTGGGGCGAGGCGTCAGGCTACGGCGTCGAGGACGGGAAGTTCTACATTGCGCTCGAACCGCAAACCTGGCAAACGGTGCTGAACCAGGCCAACGTGTTTAAGGAAATGGACGCCACCGCCTTAGTCACGATTGCCAAGTGCGACGATCCGACGGACGGAGCGGCCGGTCTTGTCTTCTGGGCCGAAGACTACGCCAATTATTATGCGTTTGTGCTGAGCGGCGACGGCCGCTTTGCCGTCTTGCGCCACGCGGCGGGCAATCGCTTGCTATCAGCCGTGCCTTGGAAGGCGAGCAATGCAATCAAGAAAGGCGTAGGCGAAACCAATGAGATCAGGATCGTCACGAAGGAGCACATGGCGACGCTCTTTGTCAACGGCACGGAAGTGGCGACGTTCAAGGGCCAGCATCCGGAAGGAGGCGGGCTGGTCGGATTCATGTCCGAGAGCTGGAGCAAAGAACCCACGCGGTTCGAGTTCGCGCAGCTTAAAGTCATGTAGCAGCCGGTTTGTGCGTCGGCGCCCGATGCGCCGCGACTGAATCGGTTCGGATGCGGCGAGCCGCGGCGACGTTCGCGACCCATCCGGTCTCGCGATCGAATCGTAGCGGCTCGCCGCCCGCGGCCGGCCGCTACGGCCGCATCTCAGACCCATCTTTATGACGCTGCCGCAGCCGTCGATCAAAAGTGCGTTCGCGCCTTGAGTCGGCGCCTCGAGAGCCCTCGTCGTGCATTCAACCTGGTTGTCGCGTGCGAAATCAGGCGCGCTCGATCGCCCGCCCGGCGCCCGCAACTCCGGCAAAGGCGGAACCGCCGCCTCCGCCCTTCGATGGCGCTCTTTGGATTGCGTCGACGCTTTGCGCTTTTGGTCATGGCATGCACATTGCTCGCCTTGAGTCGTTTGTGGTTTCTCGTTTCTCGTTCGCAATGTTTCAAGGAGTCGCGTCATGAACAAGCTCATCCATTCCGCTCGCAAATGGTTTTTGGTCGAAGAAGGCGCCACGATGGTCGAGTACGGCCTGATGGTCGCACTGATCGCGGTCGTGTGCCTGACTGCGTTGAGACTGTTGGGAACCAACCTCAATGCCATCTTCAATCAGATCGCAGCCGCCGTGTAGGCCCTGGCTCGCCTTACCCCGATCGTGCGTCACCGCCGTCGTAGGCTGACGGCGGTGGCGTGCCTCACCGGAGCGAGCACCCCGGGAACTAGCCTGCGAGATTTGTTCAATCAGGTCGCGGCGGGCGTTTAGGACCACAAGAAGACAGCCCATTCTCGACGTCCGTTCGATCGAGGCTGAGAAATCGATATGAGCCTGCGCACGGTACTGATCGGAGTCTTCGCGCTGGTTTTCGGCGTCGCGGCGTCGATCGGCGTGTACGCAGTCAGCCGAGCGAAATCCGGCAAGTCGGACGTCGAGACGGTTTCGGTCCTCGTCGCCAAAAGCGACGTGCCTCGCGGTCAGACTCTGTCGGCAGATTTGCTCGAGCTGCGGCGTTGGCCGAAGGAATCCGTTCCCGAGGGGGTCGTAACGGAGATGGCGGCGGCCCTCGACCGCACCGTCCTGATACCGATGGCCAAAGGCGAGTTGCTGTTGAACGCCAAGCTGGCGGCGAAGGGGGCGGGACGGGGGTTGGCGGCCATTATTCCCCCAGGGATGCGGGCCGTAACGATCCAGACCCCCAACATCGCCACAGGAGTCGCCGGCTTTGTTCTGCCTGGAAACAAGGTCGATGTGTTGCTGACGGTGAGCGGGCAGAGCCTGGATGATTCGACGGGCGGCGCCAGTACGTTCACGCTGCTGCAAAACGTCGAGATTCTGGCCGTGGATCAGCGGATCGATGCGCCCCAGGAGAACAAGATGGATCCGAAGGAACTGCGGTCCGTCACGCTGTTGGTTACTCCGGCGGACGCGGCACGCCTTGAACTCGGCCAGAACAAAGGCACGTTACACCTGGCTTTGAGGAATCCTGGCGACAAGGCGACGGCCGTCGTCGAAACGGTCACGTTGAGCGGTTTGAACACCCGGCTTTCAGGACCAGCGTCAGCCCCGCCAGCAGGGATGCTGCTCGGCGCCGAATTGGCCGGCAAGGAGGACGCCAAACAAGCCGCGGCGAAGCAGCCTAAACTCGCCCGTCGCGTGCGAACGTTACGGGGGATGCAATCGAGTACCGTCGAGTTTCAGACGAGCCACGCCGATGAGGAACTCCCGCAGTCCGCGGATCTTTCGCCGGCGGGCAAACGCGCGACGGACGGCGGCGCTAATCCGTCGCGGTGAATTCAAGCCATGAGAGGCGCAATCGCATGTTCGCAGTCTTCATAGATCATGCCCGGCGCCCGCGTTCGCTTCGCGCCAGCGGCGAGCGTGCGGCCGATGTCGCCGAACGCGCGATTGTGTTGCTCGTCTACATAGGACTGGTCGCGCGGCTGGTCCGCCACGCGTTACAGACCGGTCAGCCCGCTAACCTGCTATTGCTGATCTCGGAGGGGCTGATCGTCGTGTTCCTCGTCTTGCGGCGCCCTGCTACGCAGATTTCGACCAATTGGCGCGAGTGGGCCGCGGCTTTTGCGGCTACGTTGGCGCCGCTCTTGGTTTATCCCTCGGCCGCCGGCGGGTTGGCGCCGCCGACCATCGGGGCCGTGCTGCTCGTCGCGGGCATGGTGATTCAAGTGCACGCCAAGCTGACCCTGGGACGCAGTTTCGGCTGCGTCCCGGCGCACCGTGGATTGAAGCTGGCCGGACCCTACCGATTCGTGCGTCATCCGATGTATGCCGGCTATCTGATTAGCCACGCGGCCTTCCTGCTCATGAATCCCGCGCTAGGCAATGCCGCGATCTATGCGGTCTGCTACGCCTTGCAGATTTCGCGGATTTTTGCGGAAGAGCGATTGCTGGCGGGCGACCCAAGATATCGGGAATACCAGCGCGTCGTTCCCTATCGCTTGATCCTCGGGGTGTTTTGAAACGCGAGCGGCCGCGTTCCAACGCGACCATAATCTAGAGGAACTGGCCATGCTCGAGCCGGCCAATGGCATTCGAACCGACGGGCCCTCGCAGGACAAACGCTACACGGCCAGCAGCGGCGACGACGAGTCGTCCACGCGCGAATTCCATTCGCGGTTCATCGCCAGCCTCGATCTGTCCAGGATCGGCACGCTGACCGAACCCGAGATGCGCGCCGAGATCCAACGCGCCGCAGAGGAGTACTGCCGCGCGAGTGCGCGACTGTTAAGCGCCAGCGATCGCGAGCGATTGGTCCGACAAGTCATGGACGAAGCGTTCGGACTGGGGCCGCTCGAACCGTTGCTGCGCGACCCATCGATTTCCGACATCCTCGTCAACGGCTCCAAACGGGTTTACGTAGAGCGAAACGGGCGACTGGAACTGACCACGATCGCCTTCGCCGACGAGCAACATTTGCTGCAAATCATTCAGCGGATCGTCGGGCGGGTGGGCCGCCGCGTGGATGAAACCACGCCCATCGTCGACGCCCGACTATTGGACGGCAGCCGAGTGAACGCCATCATTCCGCCGCTCGCTTTGGACGGGTCGCTGTTGTCCATCAGGCGATTCTCCGCGAAGCCTCTCAAGGCCGAAGACCTGATCGGCAAGCGGTCGGTTGCCCAGGAAATGATCGACTTTCTGGCCGCCTGCGTGAAGGGCCGCCGCAATATTCTGATCTCCGGCGGGACGGGTTCGGGGAAAACGACGCTGCTCAACATGCTTTCGGGGTACATTCCCGACGACGAACGGATCGCCACGATCGAGGACGCAGCCGAGTTGAGGCTGCAGCAGTCGCACGTGGTGCGGATGGAAACCAGGCCGCCGAACGTCGAAGGGCAAGGCCAGGTCACTTGCCGCGATCTGGTGCGCAACGCGCTGCGAATGCGACCCGACCGCGTGGTCGTCGGAGAATCTCGCGGCGCCGAAGCGCTCGACATGCTGCAGGCCATGAACACCGGCCACGACGGCAGCATGACCACCTTGCACGCCAACGACACCCGCGACGCTCTCAGCCGCCTGGAGATGATGGTCGGCATGGCGGGCTTCGATCTGCCGATCTGGATCATCCGGCGCCAAATCGCCTCGGCCATCAACATCGTCGTCCAGGCGGCGCGCCTCACGGGCGGCGTGCGCAAGATCACGAAAATCTCCGAGGTCACCGGCATGGAGGGAGAGATCATCAGCATGCACGATCTGTTCGTATTCAAACAGACGGGCATCGACGCCAATCGCGTGTCTCAAGGGTACTTTTGCAGCACCGGCATTCGGCCGCAGTGCATGGAACTGCTGCAGACCCAGGGAATTCAATTGCCGCTCGACATCTTCGAAAGCCGCACGCTGAGCTTTTGAAACCGCAGGAGAGAACGATCATGAGTCCCGGCCTGTTAGCTTTGCTGACGTTTTGGGCGTGTGCGTCGGCCGTGGTCGGCGTCTACTCGCTGCTGTCGGATTTATTTCTGCAAGACCGCGAGCGCGTCCGAAAGCGGATGAGCGAAGCGTTTCGTTCGCAACAGCACGAACGGGCCAAGGCGTCGCTGTTGGTCAAGAAGGTCGGCGCCGCCGAGGAAAAGACTCCGGATGAGGGCCCTCAGCTCAAGTTAACGTTCGCCGACCGCTTGCAAACTCTGCTCGATCAATCAGGTTTGCAACTTGGACTGAATCGCTTACTGGCGATCTGCGCGGGGATCTCGGCAATCGCGGGGGTGGCGGGCGGATTGTTGCAACGCAGCGCGTGGGTCGCGATGACGGCCGCGATCATCGGCTTGCCGCTGCCGCTCGTTTACGTGCAGAGCAAACGCAATCGGCGCATGGAAGCGCTCCGCCGGCAACTCTCCGACTCCTTCGATCTGATGGCGCGGATTTTGCGCGCCGGTCAATCGATGACTCAGGCCATGCGCGGAGTCGCCGATGAATTTCCTTCGCCTATCGCCGAAGAGTTCGCCTTCAGCTCGGAACAGATGAACCTGGGCTTGTCCCCGGAAATCTCGCTGCGCGCCTTGGCTCGCAGGACGGGGTTGATCGAATTGAACATCTTCGTGGTGGCCGTGCTGGTTCAGCGGCAAGTCGGCGGCAATCTTTCCGAAATCCTGGAAAAGCTTGCCGAGGTCGTCCGCCAGCGATACCGCATCCGCGGAGTGATCCGGGGGCTGACGGCGGAAGGACGCCTGCAAGCGCTGATCCTGATGGCGCTGCCCCCTTTGTTGTTGGCGCTGATGCTGATTGTGAACCGAGACTACGCGAGGTTGCTGCTCGAGCGGCCGATTCTGCTGGTCGGCATGGGCTTTTTCATGGCCTTGGGCGCGCTGTGGATTCGCAAAGTCGTGAATTTCGATTTTTAGAACTGCTCGGCAGTCGAGACTTGAACGAGGTGCGGAAGTTGAACGAAATCTGGTTGGTCGTGCTGATTGCGTTCGTGATGGCGGCCAGCCTGGCGGCCGTCGTGGGACTGCTGGCGGACAGCCGCAACCGGCGGCTGAAGCTCCGCCTGCAGTCGCTGGCCAGCGGCGGCGGCGGCGCGGCGCCGCCCAAGCCGGCCGAAGCCGTCCGCAGGGCCGTCGAGTCGGCGCTGCCCAAAATGGGCGAGCAGCTCATGCCGACGAGCGAAGCGGAGCGCACCGAATTAAGATCGCGGCTATTGCACGCCGGGCTTTATAAGCCGCAAGCGATGCTCGTGTTTCTGGGCGCCAAGCTGGCGCTGTTGATCGCGCCGGCGCTGTTAGGCTTGATCGGCGGACTGCTGGGCCTGTACCCCGTCACTTACGGTTTGATGTTTGGCGGCTGCGCCAGCGTGCTGGGCATGATCGGCCCCAGCCTTTGGCTCGACCGGCGCAAAAGGAAGCGCCAGCGGATGCTCCGCCGCGCGCTGCCCGACGCCACCGATCTGATCGTGATCTGCATGGAAGGCGGCCTGAGCCTGAGCGGCGCCTTGCGCCGGGTCGCGGGCGAATTGCGCATGGCGCACCCGATTCTGGCCGACGAATTGAACATCGTGCAGCGTGAAGTCCAGCTCGGCGAGCCGCTGGCCGACGCCCTGAGCGGTTTCGCAAACCGCGCCGACCTAGCGGAACTGCAAACTCTCGCGGCGGTCGTCAAAAGCGCGGAACAGTACGGATCGAGCATCGTCAAGTCGTTGCAAAACTACTCGGAAACGGTGCGGTTGCAGCGCCAGCAACTGGCCGAAGAGATGGCGCAGCGATCGGCTACCAAGATTCTGTTGCCCACGCTGCTGTTCATCTTTCCTTCGATTCTGATCATCATTCTCGGGCCGGCCGCGATTCAAATCGCCGAAGCCATCAAGAGCATGCGAATCCACTGACGCCGTGAAAGGAAAAACCATGCAATCCGCCGCCGTTTCAACCGCGCGGCCGGCAAGGCCGCCCCGATCCGGGCGGCCCGGCGCGGCGGCCGTCGAATTCGCCATCGTCTTGCCTCTGCTCGTGCTGCTGCTGCTGGGCGGGGCCGATTTCGGCCGCTGTTTTTACAGCGCGATGGCGATTACCAACGCCGCCCGGGCAGGCGCCGAGTACGGTTGCATGCACCCCTTTGACGCCTCGGCTCAAGTGGCCTGGCAGGCCGCCGTGCAGCAAGCCGCAATCGACGAACTCAGCGGATCGCCGTTGTTCGACGTTACCAAGCTAACGGTCGTCGCGAACAGCATTACCGAAGCCGACGGAACGAGCCGCGTGGAAGTGCAGACGACATACCCGTTCCAAACCATCTTCACCTGGCTCTACGCTCCTGCGCCGCTGACGCTGCAACAAACGACCGTGATGCGGAGCATTCGCTAGGCCCGCGGGAAAAAAACAATGTTGGGAGTGCCGCGACATGATCCATCAATCACATCCAAGACTCGTGAAAGTTGTCCGCCGCCTCGACGCTCGGCCCCGGCCCGCGGCGGCGCCGGCTGCTCCCCATTTCCGCCGCCAGGCGAAGAGATCGCGTCGCGGCGCGGTGATGGTCGAAACGGCGATCGTCATGACCGCGCTGATCGCTCTGACCTTGGGGGCGATCGATCTCCAGATCGGAGTCTATCGCTACAACACGCTTTCCGAGGCCGCGCGGCACGGCGCCCGCCAGGCCATGGTTCACGGGGCGATGGCGACCGCGGCGCAGGGGATCTGGGGCCCAGGCGCCTACAATGGCACGGCTGGCGACGGCAGCCCCTATGCAAATGCCGTCCAGCCGCTGCTGGTCGGCTTCCCGCAAGATAATGTATCCATCGAGCTCGAATGGCTCGACGGCAGCAACGCGGTCGGAAAGCGCGTGCGTTATACCCTCAGCACAACGTATAGCCCGCTGCTCGGATTCTTGATCGGCTATCCGACGATGACGCTCCAGGCGGCGTCGACGATGCCCATCGCTCATTAGGGAGCTTGTCATGCCACGATTGATTCCAACCGAAAGTCGATCGCGACGCCGCCGCCGAGCAGGCACGATCCTCGTCATCGTCGCGATGACTCTTGGGGTATTGGTGGGCATGGTCGGAGTCGTCCTCGACGCCGGCCAACTCATGAGCGCCCATCGGCAATGCCAGAATGCCGCCGACGCGGGAGCCACGGCCGCGGCAATGGAAATGCTTCTCGGCCAATCGAACGGCGCCGCCGCAGCCGCGGCCACCACGTTCGTGCAGCAGTACAATGGCCTCGGTTCGGCCACGGTGGCTGTCAATATTCCCCCGGCGACCGGTCCGCACGCAGGCAGCCAGAATTACGCTGAAGTCGTCGTCGACTACGTCGTGCCCACTCGCTTGATTCAGGTGCTCGGCGGGCCGACCTCGCGAACCGTCACGGCCCGCGCCGTCGCCGGTTGGGAAGGCGTCAACATCGACTCGGTCATCATTGCCATGGACGCCAACGCCCGTCCGGGAATCGGCTTGAACGGCAACGGCTCGCTGCAAGTCAACGGCACGGTGGTCGTCAATTCCAACGGCGGAGGATTGACCGAGAACGGCCAGCCCATCAACAACGGCAATTCGGGCTATGCCATCAACGCCACGGGCAACGGAAATCTCAAAGCCTTGGACGTGAAATCGGTCGGCGGCGTCAACGACCCCTCGATGATCACGAATTACGACGGCTCGACCCAAAGCCCGCTGCACACAGGGGCGGCCACACAGTCCGACCCCTTCGAGTTCCTGGCGCCGCCGACGACGGGCAACGGCGCAGTCGCCACGAACTACGGCGCGGTCAAGCTGTCGGGAAACCAATCGGTGACGTTGTCGCCGGGCGTCTATAATTCGATTTCAGCCTCCGCCAACAGCACCGTGACATTGGAGCCGGGGATCTACGTGATCCAAGGGGGCGGGATTTCGTTGAGCGGAAACGGCACCGTCTCCGGCACAGGCGTGATGATTTACAATACCGGCAGCGACTACAACGTCAACACGGGCTTGCCCGATTCAGCGGATGGCAGCAGCTTGCCGCCTGCCGGAGGAAACCCGGCGTTCGGAGCGCTTTCCATCACGGGCAACGGCAGCCTGAACCTGACGTCCTACGCCAATTCAGCGAGTCCCTATGACGGGCTGCTGTTCTATCAGCGCAGGCTCAACACTCAACCCATCGATCTGTCGGGGAATGCTTCGGTCGACTCGATGCAAGGGACGGTGTACGCCAAGTACGCCTTGATAAACCTTTCGGGCAATGGAACGATGAATACGCAGTTCGCCGTCGATAGCGTGATTTTCACGGGCAACGGAACGCTGACCATCGACGACGCGAACCAGCGCGTTGCCGACAGCGATCAGGTGTTTCTCGTCGAATAGCCGAGTTAGCGAACAGAGCCATTCGGACGAAGCGGCGCTCGCCCGGCCCAGGCGGCAGGCGCGACGCCCGACGTCGATCGCTGCGGATTGCCGCCCGTCGCGCCGCGCCGATCCGCGGCCAGAGCGACGGCTCTGCGCTCGCCGTTCGCCCTGGCGGTCAGCGCCGCCAGCTTCTCGCGGCCGACCCGGGCCGCTTCCGAAGCGGGATTCGCATCGAGCGCTCGTTGAAACTCTTCGCGGGCCTGGTCCCAGCGTTGGTTCAACATCGCGACGAACGCCAGGTTGATGCGGGCGTCGTCCTCGCTGCATCCAGCCAGGCGAAACTCGGCCAAAGCCTCATCGAATCGCTCGGTTTGCGCCAGCAGCAGGCCGAAGTTGTTGTGGCCGCGGCGATTTTTCGGCGAGATCGCCAAGGCTTCTCGCAACTGAGCTTCGGCTTCGGCCCAGCGCCGTTGCAGATAGAGGCTGTAACCGTAGTCGCAATGGATGTCGCCATTCTTCGGATCGAGTTTTAACGCCTGACGATACAGATTCGCCGATTCCAGGACATGACCCTGCCGGTCGTTCGAAACCGCCATGCGCCAGTAACCGGTCGATTGTTTGGGCGCCTTCTCAATCGCTTTGCGGTAAGCATCCATTGCTGCATCGATTTCGCCCTCCATCTCCAGCGTACGCGCCAACGACAACTGCACATCGGCGACCTGTTTTTCCGACAGCCGCTGAACTTCCTCGCTACGGGCCGAAGTCTTCGCCGCACCTCGGCCGAACCGTAATTCGTCGAGTCGGCAGCCTGCCAGGCCGAATAACGCAACAATGACGGGGACGACGCCCATTTGCGGCAGGTAGCTTGGCATCGCTTGCTCCCATGAATCCTTGGCGCGACTCGACCGAATCAGTATCCGCCTCCGCCGCCACCCGTACTGCCGCTCGACATGCTGCTTCCCGTCGTGCCGCCGCTCCCGCCTTGCGCCCTGCCCCCGAGCAGCGATCCGCCGCCGCCCCCGCCGGCGGTGGTTCCTCGCGAGCTGGTCTGCATGATCAAACTCCGCTCGATGACAATCGCTTCGGCGCCGCGCAGGCCGCCCACGTCGGGACAGCCGATCGCGATCAACTCCGGCGGAAGCGCAAAGGGCCCTTGCTGCAATTCGTTCCATACGGCCAGCCGCCGGGCTATATCCAGATCGGGCCGGCCCGGCGTAGGCTCGATAAACAGCGGACCGGCCCCGTGACACGCCCACGCGCCATACTTGAGCAAATCGGCCTTGCTCCGCGGCTTCAACTGGTCGCTCATGGGCAGAAAATCGTATTGCCTCACGACCATTCGAGCGATCTGGCCTCGCGCCACCTGTAACGAGGCGCTGGCGTCGACCGCGGCGCCCAGCGGCGCGGGCACGAACTCCTCGGGGTAGCCCCGCGATCGGTCGCGGCAGCGCGCTTTGTGGCGCTGCCACCATTGCGAGATCGGTCTTGCGCGCTCGTGCCTAGGCTCCTCTACCGGGCATGTCGCTTCGATGGGCATTGACTCGAGCGCCGTCGAAAAGCCGCTTTCGCCAGGCGGTGCAAGCAGTTCGTGCCTTGGACCGGCGGCATTGCCAGACAGGCGTTCCTGCGCCAACGCTGGGAAACCTGTGGCGGCCGCTAAGAGCAAACTTCCAGCGGCGGTCAAACCTGGCTTGACTTCGGCCATCTGCGATCGCCTCCTCATTCCGAAAAACCAATCGGGCCTTGAATGTTGCGACATTCCAGTTTCATACGCCGGCACGGGTCGTCGGCGACCGTCGTTGATCGAAATTCGCGATGTCCCGTATGCCCTTGCAAGCGACCAAAGAGGTAGAATTCCAGGTCGTTTGGCTCATAGACATCGTCGCCCGGACGAAGCGGCGCGTGTTGCAGGGGCGTTCCCTCAACCAGATACGGCGTGACGAGCACGAGCAACTCCTTCTCCTGCATATTGCCGGTTGTATTGCTAAAGAACGGCCCGATATACGGCAAGTCGCCGAGGCCGGGAATGCGCGTCGCCTGATTACTCAGCGTCACGCTCAACAGGCCCGCCATGGCCAGCGTCTGCCCTTCTCGCAGTTCCACCACCGTATGAGCGTTGCGGGTATTGAGTCCCGGGACGCGGGTGCCGGAAAGTTCGATGCCCAGCGCGAAGTCGATCGTGCTGACTTCGGGATCGACCGACAGGCGGATCGTGTCACCGTCGAGAATGTAAGGCACGAACGTGAGCTGAACGCCGAATTTCTTCCACTGGACGGTAATCGTGGCCGGTCCGCCGCCGGCGCCCGATTGCGGAACAGGGACCGGAAACTCGCCGCCGGCGAGAAAGCGGGCTTCGTGCCCGTTCATGGCGACGAGGTTCGGCTCGGCCAGAATCTTCAGCAGCGAGTTCTGCCTGAGAAGGCTGAACAGCGCCTGGTAGCCGGAGTTTTGCAAGACGCCGAACGCGGTGGTCGGCGACGCCGCAACCACATTCGTCGCCGCGTTTCCGAGCAAGCCGGCGCCGGTGGCGTTCGACACCGCGGTGGTGACCGAGTTGAGCTTGGAGCCGAACATTCGACCGCTGCCGTCGGAGAATAACATGTCCGACCCGATTTGCCGCAGCGCCGTACGGTTGAGTTCGGCGATCTGCACCTTAAGCAGCACTTGCTGCGGCCCGGGCACGCGAAGCAGGTTGACGACTTCGGGACCTTGCGCGTTGGCAGTCGCCGCCTGGGCGAGCCCGCTCGGCGGCGAACTGAGCGGGCTTGGCGCCGCGTCTCCCTGTCCCGAGGAGCTGCTTCGGGGAAGGCCCTTCTGGATGACTTGTAGGATACGCGCGATTTGCGCACTGTCGCGGGCCTGCCCCTCGACGACCAGATTCTCTCCCAACTGGGCGATGCGAACCTCGGCGTCGGGAAACAATTCGCGAATTCGCGCCCCCAGCAGGCGCAGATCGTAGACCACGTGCACCTCGTAACTGTACGTCTGCTGGTTGATCGTGGTCACGACCAGATCGGTGACCCCGATTTTCTTGCCGAGCAGGCGGATGTGCCGAGGGTCGAGCACTTCGTAATCGACGATCTCGGGGTCTCCCACGGCAATCATGGCCTGTCCGGTTTCCTTGGTTGGATCTGCTTGAACCAGGTCTTCTTTGAGAACGAGCAATCTTCCCTGACCTCGGACGACCTCGAACATCGCGTCGTTCTCCGTGAGGCTGTCAATGAACGACGACGCTGCGCGCCAGCGCTGATTCGCCGCCGGCGCTTTGCGCGGCACGGCGGGAAGCTGCGGCTCAAAGCCGCCGATCAGCGGTTCGGGTGTTGCGGGCGGCAAGGGCGGCAAGGGCGGCTGAATCAACTCGATTCCGTCCGGAGGCTGAGCGCGCGCCGAGTTCGAAAACCCGAGTTGAATCAGGCAGCTTCCGACGACGAGAGCCGCAGTTCGAAAGCGAATCGCGGGAAAAAGGGCCGATTGCATGATCCGATGCATAGCCGGTTGTTGTCGATTCGCGTTCGAATCATCGCCGTCGTTAATCTGCTTGCCATTCCTGATCCCTTCGCTAGCCACGGCGTTCGTTACATTCGGCAAATCCGTCATTCTCTCGTGAGATGAATTAACCCCGCAGGAAAGATCCCCAACCGTCTCAGGAACGATCCTAGCAACGCCCTCGGCCGGCGTGCGAAATCAAGCGCGCGAAATCGCTCGAATGCGGCTCGCCGCATGGCGCTGGCTGTGCGCACGATTGCCAAACGCGAAATCATCGGACGCTCGCTTGACGGACTCCTTCGCCTAATCTCGGGCCGGTTTGCGCTTTTGGCCGTGGAACAAACTTTGCTTCGCTTTGAGCTTGGTGCTTTTTACAAATTGCAAGGAGTCCTGTCATGCACGAGTTCATCGTCTCCGTCCGTAAGCTGTTGGGTTCGAAACCGGCGCCACGATCGTCGACTACGGCTTGATGGTCGCGCTGATCGCAGTCGTATGCTTGACCGCGGTCAGACTCTTGGGCGCCAAGCTGAATGCTATTTTCAATCAAATCGCCGCCGCGGTCCAAGGCTCGCAGAAGCGCAATTCGGCCGTCCCGGTGAACGGACGCAGCGGCGCCTGATGCGCACATGCCCGCCCCCCCCCCCCGCGGTTGTGAACCGGCGCCGTTCGCCCGCATGAGGGTTCCATGATTCCGACCGCCGAATGTCAGCCGCCTCTGAGAACGCCGGCGGAGCAGCAAGATCTGCACGAGCCGTTTCGACAGTTGGCCGATTCCATGCGAGAAGCGGCCTGGCTGACCGGGGCCGATTCGGCGAAAGCGCTGCTTTACGTCAACCCCGCCTACGAATCGATCTGGGGACGCAGCGCATCCAGCCTGTACGAGGCGCCGAATTCGTGGCTGGAGGGCGTTCATGGCGACGATCGCGATCGGGTGCGGCAAACCGCTGCAATCGCCACGGAAGAAAAGCCTTTCGGATGCGAGTATCGCGTCGTGCGTCCGGACGGCGCGCCGCGCTGGATCCGGCATCGCGGCTTTCCGCTGCGCGACGCGGCGGGCGTCGTGCGAGCCTATGCGCACGTCGGTCACGACGTCACCGACCGGCATGCCGCCGAACAGGCCCTGGCGGAACGCGAGCAGGAAATCCGCACGCTCCTCGATTCGCTGGCGGAAGGCGTCTTCGGGCTGGATCTCGAGGGCAAGTGTACGTTCAGCAACGCCGCCTGCCGGCGCCTCTTGGGGTATGCCGCTGCTGAAGACGTGCTCGGCAAATCGATGCACGAAATCTTGCAGCACGGCGATCGCGATGGAACGCCGATGCCCGCCGAGGAATGTCCGATTTGCCAGACGCTTTGCGGAGGGCAGGAATCGCACGCCGACGACCAGGTCTTTCGCCGACGCGACGGAACGTCATTCGCCGCCGAGTATTGGTCGCACCCGATTCGCAAGGGCGGCGCGCGCGCCGGATGCGTGGTGAGCTTCCTCGATATCACGTTACGCGTCGAAGCGGCCGCCGAACTCGACCGCTTCTTCAAGCACCCGCTGACGCCCATGGCCGTGTTGGGGTTCGATGGGTATTTCAAGAATATCAATCCGGCGTTCGAGCACATCTTCGGTTATTCCCGAGACGAGTTGCTGCGAATGCCGTTTCTGGAGCCAGTCCATCCCGACGACTGCGAACGAGTCGCCGCCGAAGCAGAGAGGGTCATCGGCGGCAATCGCCGCAGCGAGGTCGAATTTCGCGTCCGCCGCAAAGACGGGTCCTACATCTGGATGTCTTGGAACGCAGTTCCGTTTGTGGAGCAACAGGCGTTCTATGTCATCGGTCACGATGTCACCGACCGTCACTTGATCCAGGACGCCTTGGTCGAACAAGCCCGGTTGGCCGCACTGCGGGGCGCCGTCGGACTGACGCTCAACAGCGAATCGACGCTGCGCGAGATGTTGCAAAAGTGTTCGGAGGCGCTGGTCGAATATCTTGGTGCAGCTTTGGGGCGCATCTGGACGCTGAATCCCGTCGATAACGTTCTGGAGCTTCAGGCCAGCGCCGGTCTCTATACGCACATCGACGGCCCTCACGGGCGAATTGCCTTGGGCCAGTACAAAATCGGCCTGATCGCACAGGAGCGCAAGCCGCACCTGACCAACGCCGTCATCGGAGATCCGCTCATTCACGACCAGGAGTGGGCGAAACGAGAAGGGTTGGTTTCCTTCGCCGGCTATCCGTTGCTCATCGACAATCACGTCGTCGGGGTGATCGGGCTGTTCAGCCGCAAGCCGATGACCGAGGTCTCGCTTGCAGCGGTCGGTTCCGTGGCCGATGCCATCGCCCTGGGAATCCAGCGCATGCGAGCCGAAGTAGAACGGCAGACTTTCGTCTCGCTCGTCGAAAACTCGAATGACTTCATTGGAATGGCAGGGGTGGACGGCCGCGTACTCTACCTCAACGACGCCGGACTGCGCCTGATCGGCCGGCAGCGAAAAAACGGCGCCTTGGATTTCCGCATCGAAGATTGTAGCCCTCCGGAATGGAATCGCCGGCTGCGCGAGGAAATCCTTCCGCAAATTTTGAAGGAGGGGCAGTACGTCGGAGATTGCCAATTGCTCGATCACCGGACCGGCAAGCCGATCGACGTCCTGCTGAACGGGTTTCTCATCCGCGACGCGGGCACGCAAAAGCCGGCGTGCATGGCAGCCACGATGCGAAACATTACCGATCTGAAGCGCAACGAGCGCGAGTTGCTGCAAGCCAAAGAGGCCGCCGAGGCCGCCAACCAGGCCAAGAGCGAATTCCTGGCCAACATGAGCCATGAAATCCGCACGCCGATGAACGGCGTCATCGGCTTGACGAGCCTGGTCCTCGACACCCCCCTGGCCAAGGAACAGCGGCAATATCTGAACGGGGTGATGCTCTCGGCCGAAGCGCTGTTGAAAATCATCAACGACATCCTCGATTTCTCCAAGATCGAAGCCGGCCGATTGGAACTGGAGAAAATCGATTTCGATCTCCGCGAGACGCTGGGCAACACGATGCGCACGCTGGCCGTGCGCGCCCATGAAAAAGGCCTGGAATTGCTCTACGACGTGCGGCCCGAGGCGCCCGACGCGCTCGTTGGCGATCCGGCCCGGCTCTGGCAAGTGCTCGTGAATCTGGTGGGCAATGCCATCAAGTTCACCGATCAAGGCGAGGTCTCGGTCACGGTCTCCGTCGAGTCGTTGGAAGCCGAGGCGGTCTGTCTGCAGTTCACGGTGCGCGACACCGGCATTGGCATTCCGGCCGACAAGCAGCAGGCGCTGTTCAAGCCCTTTTCTCAGGTCGACAGTTCGATGTCGCGCAAGTACGGCGGCACCGGCCTGGGGTTGGCTATCTCGGCGCAGATCATCGAGATGATGCAGGGCCGGATCTGGTTCGAGAGCGAATTAGGCCAGGGAAGCCAATTTCATTTCACGGCCCGGTTCGAACGCCGCACGACTCCGCTGGCCAAACGCGCTGCGTTGTCCCCCTCCTGTCTCGCAGGGCGGCGCGTCGTGGTGGTCGACGACAACGCCACGAATCGCCTGATCTTGCACAACATGCTCACGCACTGGGGCATGCGGCCCGAGGAAGCCGATGGCGGAAACGCCGGCCTGGACGCGCTGCGGGCCGCCTACCAGGCCGGAGATCCGTTCTCGCTGATTCTGCTCGACGTGATGATGCCCGTCATGGACGGCTTTGTCGTGTTGGAGCGCATCCGGCAGATGCCCGATGTCGACCGTCCGGTGATCATGATGTTGAGCTCGCGCGACCAGCCGGGCGACTCCGCACGGGCCCACGAGTTGGGCGCCGCCGCGTACATCGTCAAGCCCGTCCGGCCTGCGGAACTCTTGGAGGCGATCACGAGGGCGTTGGGCGTTTCGATTGGGCCGGGCGCCGAGCGCCAGGCGCCGCCGTCTGCGACCGCCGGGCCGCCGGCGGGCGCGGGGCTGCGAATCCTCGTGGCCGAGGACAACCCGATCAATCAAATGCTCGCCGTGCGAATCCTGGAAAAGGCGGGGCACAGCGCGGCAGTGGCCAGCAACGGCGAAGAGGCGTTGGCCGCCGTCGCGCGCGAGACTTTCGACCTGGTGCTGATGGACGTCCAGATGCCCGTCATGGATGGCTTCGAGGCCACGGCGCTCATTCGCCAGCAGGAAAAGGAGACCGGCCGGCGCCTGCCCATCATCGCCATGACCGCGCATGCCATGAAGGGCGACCGCGAGCGCTGTCTGGAAGCCGGCATGGACGGCTACGTGGCCAAGCCCGTGCAAAAACAAGAGTTGTTCGACGCCATTGCCGCCGCCGTGCCCGCTTTGCGGCAAAACGGCGGCCAGAGATGAGATTCGGCCGCGACGCTGCGCGGCGGCCCGAGGAATATCCCTGGTGAATGAGAAACCGGAAGCAGAGACCGACAGCGCGGCGCCTGCCGCGTCACGATAACGCAGATGTGGAAACCTTTCGAACAGGAGAAGACCATGAACGGCCCTAATTCGCAAACGACTGCCTTTGGCGATGCAGACCAGGATCCGTTGGCGGGCGATCCGGAGCTGCGGAAAGAATTAGCCGCAATGTTCCAGGAAGACGCTCCGAAGCAGCTCGCCCAGATCCGCGCGGCCGTGAACAATCACGATGGTTCCGCGCTTAAGGTGGCGGCGCATACGTTGAAAGGCTCGATCGGAGTCTTCAAGGATTTGGCCGCTTACGAGGCCGCCTTGCGAATGGAAAACATCGGCCGAGACGCCGATTGGCCGCCGGCCGAAGACGCCTGGCAAAACCTGAACGCAGAGGTGGCGCGACTGTTGACTGTCGTGGCGGCGTTCGCCGGGCGCGAAGCAGCGCCGGCTTCAGGCGGATCGAGTTGAGGCGACGACCGTCGCCCGACCTCGTCGGCGACCCACGCGGAGAAACCGAACTATGCCCCACGATGCCCTCGGAACGCCGTCGCTCGCCGCGCGGGGCGAAACGGCGCCAAGCGAGTTCGACCGGTTCTTCGAGAACACGCCCAGCCCGATGATCGTGGCCGACTTCGACGGCTCCATGAAACGCGTCAACCGCGCCTGCGAGCGTTTGGCGGGATTCACGGCCGACGAGCTGCGGGCCGCTCCGTTTGCCAACTTCATCCATCCGGATGACCGTGAGACGGCAGAGTTGGCGATCCTGGAGATGGCGGCGACCGGCGTCGGCCGCGAAGTGGACGTCCGCGTGCTCTGCAAGGACGGCTCTTTCAAATGGACGGAGTGGACCGGAACGCCATTTACCGAGCGGCAAATATTTTATCTGATCGGCAAGGACGTGACCGACCGCCACATTGCCGAAGAGGAACTCAACCGCTTCTTCGAGCCGTCGCTCAACCCGATGTTCGTGGGCGGATTCGATGGCATGGTCAAGCGGTTCAATCCAGCGCTGGCGCAACTGACCGGCTACTCGCGAGAGGAAATTCTTTCGCGCCCCATCGCCAGTTTCTCCCATCCCGAGGATCTGCCGGCGTAACCGTTCACGCGCCGGGGAGGAGCGAGGCGACGGGTTGACCGCGGAAGTGGGCGCGGAAGTGGGCTTCGACAGCGGCTGTCAGGTAGCTGAAGATCGAGCGGCCTTGCAGGCGGCACGTCTCGCTGACGGTCAGCATCCGCTCGATGAAACGGCTGCCCGAGGCACTCTGCGTCCCGAAGGATAGCTTGCGGT
>DATKRK010000055.1:0-18199 GCA_035532215.1 Pirellulales bacterium
GCTTCGAGTTCCTTCGTGCGGCGGTCCAGCCGTTCGCAGTTCGCGCATTCGTGTTTCTTCTCGGGCTCCACCATGACGGCAAAACCCTAATCAATCGCCGCAAAACTACCAAGATCAGTTCAAAACCCGTGAACGCTTACATGGATTCGGACCCACTCCGCCACCGCTATCAGGCGGTCCCACTGGCACGTTGCCGGCAGTTCCAGCGACACCACCGTCACCGGAAATTCCCATCGCGAGTCTTGGTGGTGAATACCGTAGCGACTCGACCAATCAGCGATGGGACATTCGCGCCCTTGAGGTCCTCGATTCACACCCAACGCTTGCTAGCACGGGAAAACCCTGGTCACTGCGCGCCCAACCAAGCGGCATCCACGAGTTTCTCGTAAACATTAGGCATTCCGTGTTCGCCTCGGCGACAATGACGCCGCTCGACGCGCTCCTCGCCGAACTGGCATGGTCTGCAATGGACTTCCTTCGGGGTAACCCCGGCTCCGCAAGCTTCGCCACAGTCCTGTCGGAACTTCGTGAAAGGTATGCCACCGTCCACGCACTTGATGCCGTCGAACTCGGCAACCAGGCACGGCAGGTTATCCTCGACATCGCCGGCACGCTCAGAAGCAACATCGACACGACGGACGCGCTGGCGCTGTTCAACAAACTGCCGTCCGCCGACCAAGACGCGATCTTTCAGAAGATGGCCACCCGTTCCGCCGGAAATCCACAAGGAGTCATTTCGGAAGGGCGGTTCCTCGAATATGCCTCGCCTCGGGTGGCCTGCGATTTCTTTTCCAGCCATCCCGAACTGTTCCTCGATGGAAAATGCTGGGATGACGCATACGCCACCCTTGACTACGGTCGCCCTCTTGCCACTGAAGCTGCCCAGACACAGGTTGTTCGGCACTACGAAAGCTTGCTTGCCGATGCCGTATGGCTCGCTGAGCAGGACGCGAGCGATCTGGCGGACGCTCATCGTCCTCGCCTTCTTCGCGCACAGTTAGCCATCGAACTCCTTGCCCCAACCGTGGAAGAGGCCAGCTAAACGTGAGCGGGTCGAACCTCTATTTCCTGGATGAGAGACGGTTATTGCTTGGGCCTTGGCAAGCCTTTGAGCGTGACCTCGCGCGCCTTTTACTTGCGAATGGTTTCGACGATGTTCGCCTTGTCGGAGGCAGCGGGGACCAGGTAGCCGACGTGCTCGGAGTGCAACGAGGCGAGCTTTGGGTGTTTCAGTGTAAGCATACCAGGACGACTCCCCCGCCAAAGGACGCCATCGCCGAAGTTGTCGAGGCGGCCAAGTATTATGGGGCGCATCGCATGGTCGTCGCCACCTCGCGGCCGCCGGGCGAGGCATTTCTTGCCGAGAAGCAGCGTTACGAACGCACGGGGCTTCGGATTCAGATCGCGGACCCCCGCAATCTTTTGGGTATGATGGCGAACACGCCAGAATACCCGCCTGCCAAGCGGGCCTTGAGACCATACCAGGAGGATGTCTCGGAGCGATTCCGCCGGGCACTCCTTGACACCGGCCGCGCGCAAATCGTGCTCGCCACCGGCCTTGGCAAGACGATCGTCATGGCCGAGGTCGTCGCCGACCTTCTTCGCGACAATCGCATCGAGCATGGGCGCGTGCTCGTCCTCGCGCACACACGGTCGCTTGTCGATCAGCTCCACCGCGCGTTCTGGTTCCAACTGCCAAAATGGGTTTCGACGCATCACTTGGCGGAAAGCGAATACCCCGCATTCTGGGATGGGATCACGTTTGCAACCGTCCATTCCGCCCTTGCCAACCTGGAGCACCTACCGCGTTTTGGGCTGATCCTCGTGGATGAAGCTCATCACATCGGGGCCGACATGTTCCAGAAAACCATCCAGGAACTGAATCCGCCGATGCTAGGAGGCGTCACGGCAACGCCGTGGCGTGGCGATGGATATGACATTGACGAGATTCTTGGCCCAGCCCTCGTCAAGATTGGCATTGCCGAGGGTCTCCAGCAAGGTTTCCTCTCCGACGTTGATTACAGGCTTCTCGCCGACAATCTAGACTGGGAAGCCGTGCAAGAGATGTCGAAGCACCACTACTCACTCAGCCAACTCAACAAACGGCTCATCATTCCCACGCGGGACGAGGAGGCGGCTCGTCTCGTGAAGCAGGTTTTCGTGGAGGAAAAGCGAAGGGCGGGAATAGTCTTCAGCCCAACGATCATTCATGCCCAGAGTTTTGCCGCCATGTTGCGGCGATATGGTTTTCGCGCCGAGGCAATCTCATCGGAAACGGAACCGCGAGAACGCGACGTGTTCATGTCCCGATTTCGGGCCGGGCAGCTTGATTTCGTCACCACCGTCGATCTTTTCAACGAGGGCGTCGATGTGCCCGACGTTGACATGCTGATCTTCCTGCGGGCCACGCACAGCCGACGAATCTTCGTACAACAGCTTGGTAGAGGACTCCGCATTAGTCCCGGCAAATCAAAAGTCGTCGTTCTCGATTTCGTCACTGATCTGCGTCGCGTTGCCGAGGTTGTCGATCTTGACCAGGCGATACGTGGAGCGGACATCGAGCGCCTTGGTCTGGGATCGCGAATCATCCAGTTTCACGACGCCTCTGCGGGAAGCTTTCTCAGGGAATGGATGCTCGATCAAGCCTCGCTTTTCCTCCGTGACGGGGACCCCGAACTTGAGTTACCGGAGATTGATTACCCGATGCCACCAGCTCCTGGAGGGGTGCAATGAATCTACCGGACAGCATTCGAGATCAGCTTCGAGAACGCATGTGGCGAATCGCCGACGACATTGACTGGCTGGCTCTCGGTCCCACGGAGAAGACTCAGCAGTACGAGAACTGGACCAAGGACCCAGAGGTCGGAGGTGTCCTTGAACGCTACATGGCCGTGGGCCAAGTTCGCGTTTATATCAAGGACTCGCTTCTCAAGGACCATCCAAGGGCCAGGCGAGCAGATCAGGACAAGCCGTTCCGCATGTTGGGCCTTGACGGGAAGGTCGGCGTCACACGCGTCTTTATCAAGCCGCACGGCCGCCTGCTATCGGACGGTCGCATTGTATGCTGGGGCCGTGCAGCCGACTGGAAAGCCATACTCTTGGCGGTATTCGAGCGAAGCTTCACCATTCGGGATGCGAAATCATTCGCCGCCATCCTCACGGAATCGGCGGGCAAATACTCCGACACCACGGCCCGGTCCGTGGTCATCGAAGCCGCAAAACGCTTGAAAATCGAGAAACTCATCTGGGATTCCTGATGAACCAAACTGGCGATTCCGGCGTCCGGTATCCCCGTCCTCGTGCCTACCCCGGACGGCTTTGAATCATCCGGCCTAGCGAGACGGGCTGATCGGCCACGGGCGAGACCGGGCAGGGCAGCAAGGCCCATGCGAATGCCGGCGGCGGAGTTGGGGCCGGCGGACGCGGATTGCCTCTGGTTTTCTGGGAATTGGGCAGTAGCCTTGAACTGCTCGACGGATACGCGTGTCTGTGTTACCGGAGCCGACGAAACCGCTGAACGGCTTTTGCGAGCAGGTAATCCGGCGTCGGCAGGCGAACGAAGCGCAGCTCAGTCTGTTCTGAGGGCCTGCTCCGCCGATTTTTCATCCAGCCGAGCCAAGGCATCCGTAAACCGTATCCACGGCGAAGGATTAGCCCCTGTACGAAAAAAATCTGCCAAATCTGTTATGTCCTTCAACAGCCTTCGATTACGGGTGAGATTATCAGCATCCCTCGAAGCTAACCCTTCCTCTGTCTTAATGATTCCGTCAACGACTGGGGCGAGGTGCAGAAGACGCGATTCAATCATGCGTTCGTAGTCATGCGTGCTCAAGCCGATGCTTTGCGGTGCCTCATGTTTACGGAGGCTGTTCATGCAGCCTGCCTTCGTTAAGAAATCCGTCTCCAGTTTGGCCGCGCATTCCTTCAGGTAAAAGGAATGAACGCTCAGGCTCATGATATCGGAAGCGCTGTATTTCTCTGGGAACACCGAAAGCACTTCAGTTTGGCTTGCGACCCGATCAATAACTTCAACGGCACTTCCAAGCGAAGAAGCAATACTCGCCGGGAAAATTGACTCCCATTCCTGCATGATGCTCACCCAATTATGACGAGGGCGCGGCCATTGACTTGATTCAAACGCGCAAGCGTGCAGGCGGCAAGGGGTTGCCGGGAAATCGGGGGGGGTCGGGACGGTGAGGGACGCTCACTACGCCGCGACGTGTCTTAGCTTCGTGCGAGTACGGAATCATCCCGGCGAATTGATCGGCGAGGTCAGCTTGGCTTGGCATCGGTTTTTCCCCTTTGAGAATCCCACCATGATACCTCACTCCCATAGCTCGGCAAGGGTCACAGTCGAGGGCCGCGAATCGAAGGCGATGGCGGCGTACCGGCCGCTGCTTTCCCGGCAGGATCACCGCCCCAACGCCGGCCGGATGACTCAAATCCGCCGGGGACCCCGCGGCGACGAGGCCGCCTGCCTACTAAGGGGATGCGGGATGGGGCTTTTTGGTTCCGGCCGCACCCAGCCGAACAGGCTTTCACCGCTTCGACGTTTCCGATCGACACCAGCTTTGCCGACTCCCTTACCCCCGTCCTCGTGCCTACCCCAGACGGCTCTGAGTCATCCGGCCTAGCGCGACGGGCTGACCGGCGACGGCGAGACTGGGCAGGGGGAGCAAGGACAGGGATGCCATGCGAATGCCGGCGGAGTTGGGCGAGGCGAAAGTCGCGGCCCACTGCCACCACGCGCGACCGCAAGCGGCTGGCGGGCGATTGGCGCGGGATTCAGGGCAACTTCGGCCCGCCGGGCACGCCGATGGGGTTAGACGACCATCACTTGCCCAGGGGTTTGGGGGTGCGGACGGGAAACGCTGATCTTTACGTCACAGCCCAGGACATTGAGGAAGCGGAACAGCCGCTCGGTCGAGAAGCCGTCGAGCCGGCCTTTGATGATGGCGGAAATCTTGGGCTGGCTGATGCCGAGAATCTGCCCGGCTTCCTCCTGGGTGAGGCGGCGTTTCTTGATGACCCGGTGAATATGGATCGCCAATACGGATTTCGCCCGATAGGCGTCGGCATCCTTGATGCCAAGGTCGGCAAAGACGTTGCCGCTGCTTTCGGTGACGCTGTTTTCAGCGGGTCGGCTGGTGTCTTTCATCATGGCTTTTCACTCCTTTTCTGTATCTCATGCAACTCGATTGCGGTCCTGAGCCGTTGCTTGATGAGGTTGATCGTCTGTTTTGGCGTTTCGCTTCCCTTCCGCGATTTTTTCTGGAAGCAATGCAGCACATAAACGGTGCCTGCCAGCTTCACGGTATACACGGCCCGATAGGTGTCGCCGGCGTGATCCTCGACGATCTCAAGGACGCCGGCGCCGCCGAAGCCGTGCAGCGGTTTGGCGCTATCGGCCTTGTCGCCGGTTTGTGCCAGGTGCAGGGCGTGGCCCATTTCCTTCCTGACCGGATCGGGGAATTCCATCAGCTCGTCCTTTGACGGGCCGACCCATCGCAGCGGTTTGACGGGAAGGGGCGGAATCTTCTTGCTCACCGGTTCAATATCCCATATTTGGGGATAGAAGGCAAGCGGAAAACATCCCCTTTCCAGGGATAGATCGCCTACGACCGGGCGCTTGCCATCGCACCATGCAATTAACTGGTTGACAGTAATACCCGACCTGTGGCATTCTTTACGTACAAACATACGTGTAAAGCCCATGACCAAAAAACTGACGATATCCATCGACGACCGGGTGTATGACGGCCTGCACGCCGTCATCGGACGGGGCCACATCGGGAAGTTTCTCGAAGACCTGGCCCGGCCGTTCGTCGTGACCGAAAGCCTGTCGGCCGCCTATGCCGAAATGTCCACCGACAAGGCCCGCGATGCCGAGGCGGACGAATGGTGCGAATCCCTGGCCGGCGACGTACCCGATGTTGCGTGGTGAGGTTTGGTGGGTGAGCTTCGCGGGAAGCTCGGGAGGCGAGGTGCGGAAGACCCGGCCCGCCGTCATCGTCAGCAATGACGCCGCCAACCGGCACGCCAACCGCGTCCAGGCCGCCCCTCTCCAGCAAGACCGGCACGCTCTATCCTTGTGAGGCGAGGATCACGGTCGATGGCAGGCAGTCAAAGGCGATGGCAGACCAGATCATGACCGTGAGCAAGGAGCGGCTGACCAGCCGCATGGGATTGCTTTCCCCGGAGGAGATGCACGGTGTTGACATGGCCATGCGGATTCAACTTGGACTCGCGGCCTGATTTTCCCGCCGTCTCGCACCCCTCGAAGTCACAATCCCATCGCCAAAGTGTCCACGATCGGTAGAATTGCCCCATGAAAACCCGGCTTTTCCGTTGGTTCAGGCGTAAAGAAAACTTTAAAGAATGCGTCCAAAACGTGGGAAAATAGGCCAAAACGGTGGGAACCGTGGAAACCATAGAAAATCACAAATTGCTAAGTAGATTGGAGTTACGGAAATGGTAAGGGTCGGCATCGTCGGCGTCGGGTTCATGGGCATGATTCATTACTTGGCCTACCAGAAGGTGCGCGGGGCCAAGGTGACGGCGATCTCGACGCGCGACGAGAAGAAGCTGGCCGGCGACTGGCGCGGGATCAAGGGAAACTTCGGCCCGCCGGGCGCCCAGATGGATTTGGGAAAGATCGCCCGCTACCCGCAATGGGAAGAACTGCTCGCCGATCCGAAGATCGATCTGGTCGACATTTGCCTGCCGCCTGCCATGCACCTGCCGGTAACGCTCGCCGCGCTGAAAGCCGGCAAGCACGTGATCTGCGAAAAGCCGATCGCCCTGGCAACGGCCGATGCCGCCAAGATGGTTAAAGCCGCCGAGCAAGCGGGCAAGCTGCTGATGATCGGCCAGGTGCTGCCTTTCTTTCCGGAGTACGCGCACGCCTATCGAATCATCACGAGCGGCAAATACGGCAAACTGCTCGGCGGTCGTTTCAAACGGATCATTTCCGACCCGTTGTGGCTCAAGGACTTTTACGATCCGCGGGAGGTCGGCGGGCCGGTGGTCGATCTGCACATCCACGATGCACACTTCATTCGCTTGTCGTGCGGCATGCCCCAGGCGGTGTTTAGCACCGGCCGCTGGCGAGGCGAGGTCGTCCAATTCATTGAATCGCAATTCCTTTACGAAGGCGGCGAGCTGGCGGTCTCGGCCGCCTGCGGCGTGATCGATCAGCAAGGACGCAGCTTCACGCACGGCTTTGAAATTTATCTGGAAAAAGCCACGCTCATGTACGACTTTGCGGTGCTCGGGGGCGAGCCGACGGCGAGCATGCCGCTGACCGTGCTGACTTCTTCCGGAAAGATCGAACGGCCGAAGCTGCGCGACGTCGATGCCTTCGCCGCAGAGCTTGCCGAAGCCGCAAAGGTCGTAACCAGCGGAAAGCCCTCGCCGTTTCTCGCCGGCGAGCTAGCACTCGACGCGCTTCGCCTGTGCCATAAGCAGACCCAGTCGGTCCGCACGAAAAAGCCGGTCAAGGTCTAAATGCCTTCGAGCCGTGTGGGGCGGCCTTCCAGGCCGTCTCTGACCGACGGCCTGGAAGGCCGCCCCACGTATACCGACGGCCTGGAAGGCCGCCCGCGGTATAAACCGAATCTTTAGCCGAAAACGGAGGCCGCCGAACCCCCGCCGCCCGGCATCCGTAACAAAACCGTCAGGCGCTTCCAACCGCCTGACCGACACGGCCGCTTGCCGCAGTTTGCAGGAGTCGGACTTTTGCGAACCTGAAGCGACAGGGACGTTTGCCGTGGATGGCGGCGCCTGAGGGCCGGCCGAGCGATGGCGTTTATTCCGGCGTCGCGCGGCCCGCAGGCGTTGAATGCGGCGCAGTCCGTTGCGTTCCTGACGACTGTTTCCGATCTGTCGGGCGCTTCCGTTATGTGGGTTGCGAAGACGGCGCCGTGCCCGAGCGAGACTTTTTTCGCCAGGCTTTTGACCGTCGCCGAATCGTGACCTATATTGAATTTGCCGGAAGGCTTGGACCCGCTTTCAGGCAGCGTCAAGAACGTACATCCCGACTTGTTCGGCCGTAGTAAACGGCGCCCGCCGCAATGCCGCGGTACAAAGTTCCTCGCCGGGACTGACCCGCGCATCTGTACGCTCCGGTTGGTCGTCCAGTCAACCCGTTCCCAAAGATGCGAGACATCATGCCACGCAGGGTCTGTATCGGCGTATGGATGCTTGTTGCGTCCCTCTTGTTTCTCACCCCCTCGGCCTGGGCGCAACAAACGCCCGCCGCCTCGAACGCCGCGGTTTCGGCCTCGGCTCGCGCGGCAGCGATCGGCGACTTGCTGAGCCGCGGCCGAGCCTTGGAAAACGAGCGGCGCTGGGGCGAAGCGCTGACGCACTATGAGGAGGCGTTCCGGCAGTATCCTGCCGAGCAGGATTTGGAGCAGCGGCTGCAAATCAGCCGCATGCACTACGATCTCAGTCGGCGCTACAACGATCGCACGTTCCGCGAGACGATCGGCGCCAGTTCGGCGCGGCAGGCGTTGGAGCTGTACGGCGAAGTGCTACTGAAGATTCAAACGCATTACGTCGACACGCCCGACTGGCGGCGGCTGGCCGAATACGGCGCCGCGTCGCTCGAAATCGCGCTGACCGACCCGCTGTTTATCGAAACGAATCTGTCGAACCTGGCCCCCTCGCGGATCGACCATTTCCGGCGAAACCTCCGTCCGCAACTGAATTTGCAGCAGGTCAACGGCCGGCACGCCGCCCAAGACGCGGCCGCGGCCGCCGCTCGCCTGGGCCGCAGCCAACTTGGACTGCGCGAGGCCGCGACCGTCCAGGAATTCACCTGCGGGGCGACCAACTCGCTCGACGCCTACTCGGCGTTTCTGACGCCTGGGCAACTGAGCGAAGTCTATTCGCAAATCGACGGCAACTTCGTCGGGCTGGGCGTCGAGTTGAAAGCCGACCGCGGCGCACTGCTGATCGTCAAGGTCATCGCCGGCAGCCCCGCCGATCGGGCCGGCATTCGAGCGAACGATCGCATCGTGGCGGTCGACGGCCGCTCGACGGCCGAACTCTCCACCGATCAAGCGGCCAACCTGCTGCAGGGCAAGGAAGGCAGCACGGTCGTGGTCGACGTGACTTCGCCTGGGCAGCGGACTCGCGAACTGCAAATCCGCCGCGAGCACGTCGAGGTGCCGAGCATTGACGACGCCCACCTGGCCGACGCTGCTAACGGCATCGGCTATCTCAAGCTGACCTGCTTCCAGAAAACTACCTCGGCCGATCTCGACGCCGCGCTGTACAAGCTCCACCGTCAGGGAATGAAGGCGCTCGTCATCGACCTCCGCGGAAATCCGGGCGGCTTGTTGAACACGGCGGTGGACGTGGTCGACAAGTTCGTCGATCGCGGCACGATCGTCTCGACCCGGGGCCGCACGAGCCAGGAAAACTATACTTACTCGGCCCGCGAATCGGGCACTTGGCGGATTCCGCTGGTGGTGCTGATCGACGGCGACAGCGCGAGCGCGAGCGAGATTTTCGCCGGCGCCATTCGCGATCATCGCCGGGGCACGATCGTCGGCTCGCGCAGCTACGGCAAGGGCTCGGTGCAAGGCATCTTCCCGTTGAACATGGCGAATGCGGGGTTGCGGCTGACCACGGCCAAGTTCTATTCGCCTTTCGGGCGAGCTTACGCCGGCGTGGGGGTCGAGCCGAATCTCGCCGTGCCGCACAAGACGGCCCGGTTGAATCTCGACGGCGGGCTTGAGACGCTCAGTCCCGCTGCCGACGACGCCTTGGAAACTGCTTTGGGCGAGCTTCGCGGCAAGTTGGCCGGTTCGCAGCCAGCCAGCCCCTCGCCGAGCCGCCGCAGCTCTTTGCCCCGGCTGAGCAAGTAGTCGCGGCGCCTTGCCGCGTAGCATAACGTAGACGCGGCATCCTGCCGCGTTCGCTACGTAGACGCGGCATCCTGCCGCGTTCGCTGACACCGAGTTCCCCCGCTTGCCCCAACGCCGCGAAAGCGGCAAACTGCCGCGCCTGCGACGGGCGGCAAGGCGGCCCGGCAGTGGCAAGCGGCCGCTTCGAACTTGGTTTCTCTGGATCAAAGCGGTAGGATCAGAGGGCGTCGGCCCGTCCTGCCGCTTGTTTTTTGGCCCGCCCGCATCCTACGCCGCCCGAGAAGATGATTAAGCCGCAGGCCGCCGATGATGTATGAGCGACTGGGTCGAACGATTTCGCGCCATTGGGCCGCGACGATCCTGGCGTGGATCGGCATCTGGAGCGGGCTGCACCTGATCGCCCCGCGTTGGGACGATGTCACGCGCGACGGTGATCTCGCTTACCTGCCCGCGGAGATGGTCAGCGTTCAAGGCGAACGCCTGCTCAACGCCGCCTTTCCGCAGATCCGCTCGAAAAGCCAGATGGCGGTGGTCCTGGCTCGCGACGAGGAACCGCTGACTTCCGCCGATTGGGAGGCGGTTCATCGTCTGGCCGAGCGACTCGGGCCCGACGCCTTGAAGTCCTTGCCGATCGTCGAGGTCTGGACGCCGCAGACGCCCGTCATCGGCAAAATGCTGGCCAGCGAAGACGGCCGAGCGGCGCTGATCCTCGTGCTGCTGAAAAACGAGTTCATGGCGATCGAGAACATCAATTCGCTCGACGTCGTGCGCGAAGTGGTCGAACAAACGCGGTCGGCCGCCGATTTTCCGCGAGGTCTTCGAACGGGCATTTCTGGATCGGCCGCCATTGGCGGCGATATGCTGGCTTCTGCCCACGAGAGCGTCAAGAACACCGAGGTGGCTACGGTCGTGCTGGTGGTTTTGATCCTGCTCGTCGTCTACCGAGCGCCCTTGCTGGTGCTGATTCCGCTGATCGCTATCACGGTTTCGGTCGCCGTCTCGCTCGACGCCGTGGCGCAGTTGACCGAGATCAACCGCATCCCTGGCCTCGAGCACGTCGATTTCAAGGTCTTCAAGACGACCAAAATCTTCGTGGTCGTCATCCTGTTCGGCTCGGGCACCGATTTCTGCCTGTTCTTGATCTCGCGGTTCCGCGAGGAGCTGGAACGCGGCCGGAGCCAGGCAGAGGCAGTCGCCGCCGCCCTCAGTCAGGTGGGCGAAGCGCTGGTCGGCAGCGCGATGACGACGATTTTGGGCCTGGGTACGATGCTCTTCGCCGATTTCGGCAAATACCGCAACAGCGGGCCGGCGATCGCGCTGTGCCTGGCGATTACCCTGGCGGCCTGCCTGACCTTGGCGCCCGCGCTGCTACGGGCCTTTGGACAAGCCGTATTCTGGCCGTTTGGGGTTCGCTTGGCAGGGCCGAACGCCGCAGACGAACGCAGCCGAACCCCGGCGAGGACGCGGATGACGTCCGTCTGGGATTGGATCAGCCGGATCATCCTGGCTCGGCCGGTCGCCATCCTGGCGACAAGTTTGTTGCTGTTGGCGCCATTGGCGTACCGCGGGTTGTCGGTCGAAGTGAGTTACGATCTGCTCGAGGAATTGCGGTCGGACCGGCCGAGCGTGATCGGCACGCGGCTCTTGCGGCGGCACTTCGCCCCTGGCGATACCGGTCCGATCGTGGTGCTGGCAAAACGTCAGGGCGCGCACTTCGACCAACGCGCAGGCGAACAAGAGATCGCACGGCTGACGAAGTTTCTCTACGACATGCCGGGCGTGGCTTACGTCCGCAGCATCGCCGAGCCGCTTGGCGACAAACCGGGCTACTCGAATATCTTCAGCCCCGCAGGGCGCCGCAAGCTGGCGGCCAAGAAACATCCGCAAACCAAGGCCATCTATCTCTCCCAAGTTCCGTCGATGGCGGGCGACGTCGCGCGTCTGGACGTGGTGCTCAAGTACGATCCTTTCTCGGCCGAGGCGGTAAGTCTGTTGGGCGAGATCGACCGGCGGTTGCAGGGCTTGAGCGACGATCCGCAGTCGCCCTGGCACGAAACCGAGTTCGCCTACACAGGCGCCACGGCCGGCATTCGCGATCTCAAAGCCGTCACGCAAAGCGACCAGACATTGATCGAGCGCCTGGTGGTGATCGCCGTGTTGGGCGTGCTGATCTTCATCTTGCGGCGCCCCTTGATCTGCTTGTACTTGATCCTGTCAGTGCTGTTCAGCTACTTGGTGACGATCGGCGCCACGGAGCTGATCTTTTCCTGGCTGTACAGCCCGTTCAACGGCCTCGACTGGAAAGTGCCGATCTTCTTGTTCGTGATCCTGACGGCCATCGGCGAGGATTACAACATTTACCTGGTCACGCGGGTGCTCGAAGAACAGAAGCGATTCGGGCTGCTCGAAGGGTTGCGGCTGGCGGTGGTTCGGACCGGCGGCATTATTACCAGTTGCGGCGTGATTATGGCGGGGACGTTTTTGTCGATGATGTTCGGAACCTTGCGCGGCATGCTGGAACTGGGCTTCGCCCTGAGCCTCGGCGTGCTGCTCGACACGCTTGTCGTGCGGTCGATTCTCGTGCCGGCCTTTTTGGCTCTCATGTATCGGCGCGAGGCCCGGAGCCTTGTCGCGGATCACGTTCACCCCGCGGAAGAGACGATCCGCCCGAGCGGCGCGAGAGTTCCGGTCGAGCGGCCGTTCAGCCCGACTTAACCCGCTCTATCTTTTGCCGGACACAGCTCTCTATCTTTTGCCGGACGAAGCGATCGACGCGAACTACGCCATCGTCGGCGTTCTCTTGGGCGCAAACCAAGGGTAGATCGCCGGCAACACCAGCGCGGTGAGCATCGTCGAAGTAATCAGCCCGCCGATTACGACGGTCGCCAGCGGGCGTTGGATCTCGGCGCCGGCGGTGGTGGAGATAGCCATCGGCAAGAAACCGAGGCTGGCGACCATCGCGGTCATCAACACCGGCCGCAAGCGGACGAGGGCCGTTTCGCGGGCGGCTTCGTGCGGATCGGCGCCGTCGCGGCGCAGGTGTTCGGCTCCGCTGACCCAGACCAGACCGTTAAGCACCGCCACGCCGAACAAGGCGATAAAGCCGACGCCGGCCGAGATGCTGAACGGCATTTCGCGCAGAGCCAGCGCATAAATGCCGCCCGAAGCCGCCATCGGCACCGCCAGAAAGATCAACAGCGCCAGCCGCGCCGAGTGGAAGCTGCTGTAGAGCAGCAAGAAAATCATCAGCAGCACGATCGGCGTGATGATCGAAAGCCGCAGGCTGGCGGTTTGCAGGTTCTCGAAATCGCCGCCCCAGCGCACCGTGTAGCCGGCCGGCAGCACGATCTTTTCCTTCAGCTTGCGCTGGGCTTCGTAGACGAAGCTGGCCACGTCGCGGTTGCGGACGTTGACCGAAACGTACGTCCGGCGCCTCGTGGCTTCGTGATCGACGCCCGGCGGCGTTTCTTCCAGGATCACGTCGGCCAGTTCGCCGAGCGGAATCTGCTGGCCTCCCACCTCGCCGACCGGAATTTGTTCGAGCAACTCGGCGTTCTCGCGCCACTCTTTCGGGTAGCGCACGATGATCGGAAACCGCGCTCGCCCTTCGAGCACCTGCCCGACCTCGTGCCCGCCGGCGGTCGAGACTGCGTTCATCACTTCGGCCGCGTCGATGCCGTACATGGCCAGGCGTTCGGGCTTGACCTCGATGCGCAAGGTGGGGATGTTGGCCTGGTAGTCGGCCTTCACGTCGGCGGCGCCGGGAATGGCTTGCACGAGCTGCTCGATCTCCTTGGCCTTGCGGCCCAGCACTTCCAAATCGTCCCCATAGAGCAGGATCGCGACGTCGGCCTTGACGCCCGCGACCAGTTCGTCGACCCGCATCTCGATCGGCTGAGTAAAGCCGAACTTGGCGCCCGGAACCTGGTCGTTCAATTGCGCCGAAATCTCCTCGATCAATTCGTCGCGGGTTTTCTCCGCCGGCCACTCGGCGACCGGCTTCAGGATCACCCAGACGTCGGTTTGATGGACGCCCATCACGTCGTTGGCGATCTCCGGCCGGCCGGTCTTGCAGAATACCGTTTTGACTTCCGGGAACTTCTTCAAAATCGTCTCGATCTGCGTCGACATGGCGATCGAATCCTCGAGCGTCGCGCTCGGCAGGCGGACTGCCTCGATCAGCAAGTCGCCTTCGTCGAGCCGCGGCATGAACTCGGCGCCCAAATGCAGTCCCACGGGAATGCCCGCCGCGAACAGCCCGACCGCCAGCAAGGTCGTCGCCACCGGGCGGCGAATGGTCTGAGCCACCAGCGGGGCATAGATCTTCTTGATGGCGCGAATCAGCCAGACCTCTTTTTCTTTGAGTTTCTTGGGCAGGAACATCTCGGCCAGCACGGGCATCAAGGTCAGCGACAGCACCAGCGAACCGGCCAGGGCGAACAGCACGGTCAGCGCCATCGGGCGGAAGAGTTTCCCCTCGGAGCCTTCGAGCGCGAGAATCGGCAAGTAGACGACGCCGATGATCAATTCGCCGAACATCGTCGGCTTGCGGACCTCGACCGCCGCGTCGCGGACGATCAGGGCGTGCGGCTTGTCGCCGTGTTCGTGCGACAGCCGGCGCATGCAGTTTTCGATCATGATTACCGAGCTGTCGACGATCAGCCCGAAGTCGATGGCGCCCAGGCTCATCAGGCTGGCGGTGACGCCGGCGGCCGACATCACGTTGGCGGCGAACAACATCGAAAGCGGAATCGCCAGCGCCACGACGATTCCGGCGCGAATGCTGCCCAGCAGCACCAGCAACACCACGATCACCAACACGCCGCCTTCCAGCAGGTTGTTGAGCACGGTGCTCAGCGTGCGCTCGATCAGCGTGGCGCGATCGTAGATCACTTCGAGCTTGACGCCGTTGGGCAGCGTTTCTTCGATCTCCTTGAGCTTGAGCTTGGCCTCGTGGACGACCCGCCGCGAGTTTTCGCCCAACAGCATCATCACCGTGCCGGTCACGGCTTCGCCGCGGCCGTCGCGCGTGACGGCCCCTTGCCGCACCAAGGGCACGATGTTCACGGTCGCCACGTCCTTGACCAACAGCGGCACTCCGTTCGGCCGGCGGCGGACCACGACCCGCCCGATGTCTTCGACGTTCTTGAGCAATGCCTGCCCGCGGATGAAGCGCTGCTCGCCGTAATGGACGATGTAGCCGCCGCCGGCGCTGGCGTTGTTTTGCGACAGCGCAGCGAACAGCTCCCCAAGCGCCAGGTCTTGCGCCGCGAGGCGGTCGGGATCGACCGTCACCTCGAAAGTCTTGTAATAGCCGCCGTGCGAATTGACTTCCGTCACGCCGGGCGTTTGCCGCAACTGCGGGGCGATCTCCCACTCCAGCAGCGTGCGCAGCTCCATCGAAGTGTAGCCGGCGCCTTTGACCTCGAATTGCAGCACTTCGCCGAGCGCCGTGGTCAGCACGCCCAGATTCGGGTTGCCGTAGCCCTGCACGATCCGCTCGCGCGCGTCGCCCAACCGCTCGCCGATGAGCTGCCGCGAGCGATAGATGTCGGTCCCCTCGGTGAACACGACCGTCACCACGGACAGCCCGAACTTGGAAACGCTGCGGATTTCCTCGACGTTGGGCAGGCCGTTCATCGTGGCTTCGACCGGATAGGTCACATAGCGCTCGACTTCCAGCGGCGATAGCGCGCCGGCCTTGGTCAGGATCTGCACCTGCACGTTGGTCAAATCGGGCACGGCGTCGATCGGAAGGGTCAGCGCGCAGTAAGCCCCGCCCAAGGCCATCAGTCCGACCAGCGCGAGCACGAGCAAGCGGTTTTCAAGCGAAGCGTCGATCAGTTTGGAGAGCATGGCAGCGGTTTCAACAAGCTAAGAGAACGTAGGCCGGGCGCTAGCCCCACGCGCATTGGGCGAGAATTTGCCGCGTGGGGCTGGCGCCCCACCCTACGGCCTTTGGGAGAGAGGACTGTTATGGCTCTTCTCCTTCCAACAGCAATTCGCTCTTCAAGAAGAAGGCCCCGCGATCGACGACTTTCGCTCCGGCGTCGAGCCCGGAAAGCACCTCGACGAACTCGCTCGTCTCCAGCCCCGGCGTCACGTCGACCTTGCGATATTCGCCCGGCCGCTCCTCGACGAAAACGAACGTCTCTTGTTCGTGGCGCATGATCGCGCCGGCCGGCACGACCAGGGCCTTGTGCGGCGGGCCGAGCGGCACGTCGACCCAGGCGAACATGCCCGGCTTCAGGCGACTCTCGGTGTTGGGCAGTTCGGCGACGAGCGGCACGGCGCGCGTCTCGCTCGACACGCCGACGCTGAAGAATTGCACCTTGGCCGTCACCCGATAGCCGGGCAGCGCGGGCGATTCGACGTTGACTTCCTGCACGTCGCCGCCGGCCAGCGCGGCCCATTCGCGTTCGTAAATCTGAGCCGAAACCCAGAGCGTGTCGGTATTCGCCAGCGCGAACAATGCCTGCGAAGCGACGAATTGGGCGCCGTCGCTGACGAAGCGGTCTTCCACCTTGCCGTCCAACGGCGAGCAGAGGATCAATTCGCAAAGCGTCTCGTCATCGTGCTCGGAGGAAATTTCGGCGAACGGCCCGAGCAGCAGCTTCAGTTTCTGGCGGCTGACAACCAGCATGTGCCGGGCATGCTCCAGGTTCGCTTGCGACCGCGCGAGCTGCTGCCGCGCGTCGAAGCTGGCTTTTTCGCAGGTGCTGCGATAGTTCGCATCGGCGATTTCCCGAGCGCTGGCCCGCTCTTGCACGTAGCGCTCGCTGAGCGCGTCCTGGGCCGACACGGCGGCTGCCGAAGCGCGGGTCGCCAACCGCAGTTTGGAATAGGCGGCGATGATTTTCTCGCGCTGGTCGCCCAGCACCTGGTCTTCGAATTGCACTTCGACCTTCATTACGTCCGGGAAATCTTCGAGCGCCTTGAGTAATGCCTGGGTGTTGTGGGCGATCTGGGCCAGCCAATCGGTCTCGCGCTCGGCAATGTGCAAGTCGGCCTCGGCATGCACCACCTCCTCGCGAGCCATCCCGACGTCGACGCTGTTCAACAAGGCCAGTCGATCTCCGCGTTTCACCGCCTGTCCAGGCAGCACGAGCACGTGCGTCACGGCGCCGGCGGCCGGCACTTTGATCTCCAATCGGCGCGAAGCGTTGTAGCCGATTTTGCCGGGCACGCGGCGCGAGTCGCGGATTTCGCGCGCCTCGACTTCCGACGCGTGCAGCGCCGCCGCTTGCAGCTTGGCGGGCGTCAAGCGTACGACGCCATCCGCTGAGCGCGCTGCCGGCGGCTCGGCCTCGGGCTTCGATGCCGTAGCGTGTTCGCCCTTGGCCGGCCAGAAGAAGAAGCCGGTCGCAACCACGATCGAGACCGCCGCCAAACCGAGCAGCGGCCAAAACGCCCGGGCAGATACGCCGCCAATGGGGGCAGTTCGAGGAGTCGATAGATTGGTTTTCACGGAGAGGATCCCTTAACGCTTCGGATGAATTCGTCGCCGTCGCGAACCGCGCAGGGGCGCTTCGACGAGCCCAAAACCGTCAAGAGACGCCGCTCAGATCAAAAATCGCCCGAGCCAGGCGCGCATTGCCCCCTTGGTAAGCGAGGGCGCGAAGTGGCGCCGCTCCAACGCAGCGTTACTGACGCACTTCTGCAACGGCAGCAGCGTCTCGACGATTGCGGGCTGAGCCTCGTCGGTCCATTGACAGGCCGTCAGGTCCACAAGATCGTAGGGGGGCGGCGCGATGAAGATGGCACCTTGGCAAATGCAGCCCGTTTCGTTCTCGCACTTGGGAACCGAGCCCAAATCCTGCGACGGACCGTCGACCTGCGCACGCCGCACTTCTTGCATCACGAAGGCCGCAGCCTGCACGGACGTACCGATGCAATGGAAGTGATTGAACGTCACTCCCAAGGCCATGAGCAGCGGCAGTATGCGGAACCTAGGCATGGAATTCTCTAACAAATCGGCGGTCACTTATAGTATAGTCGGCTCCTGGTGCGTTGCAATCATAGGCTGGGGCCGAAATAACTGCCTGGGCGCCCCTCAAGCCGCAGCGGCGGGCGAGCATCTTCAAGCCCGGCAAGGACTTGCAGAGCCGCCCTAGCCCGGATTATTCATCAGCCCACACTAACCCGAAGCGCAAGCGAGGCGGAGCAACGCACTTACCTCGCTGGCGCTTCGGGTTGGTATCGAGCGCTTTGTCAAGTAATAGCCGGGCTGTGAATAATCCGGGCTAGTTCCAATACCGTTGAAATAGGCGCAAGTCACAGTCCTTGAGTACCTTGGGGTTTGGAAAAGAACCCACCAAGGCAGC
>DATKRK010000056.1:0-17523 GCA_035532215.1 Pirellulales bacterium
ATCGAGCGGATGCTGACCGTCAGCGAGACGTGCCGCCTGCAAGGCCGCTCGATCTTCAGCTACCTGACAGCCGCTGTCGAAGCCCACTTCCGCGGTCAACCCGTCGCCTCGCTCCTCCCCGGCGCGTGAACGGTTACCAAATCATCAATTGGCGGTACTTGAGCGGGACGCAAGTGGCCGACAGAAGTCTTTGCCGCTTGGCGCGCATGCACCGCGACTGGCTGCTCGCGGAAAACGAAGCTTGGGCGCAGAAGCTATTTCGTTTTCTGGCGTACGTCAACCAGAGTGATTGGCGTGCGGAAACGCTTCTGCGCTTCGTCGAGATAATGAAAGACGGAGCGGCGGTCAATCGCTTGATCAGCGACGCATGCGATGATTTCAACGCCAAAAACCAAATCGCGATCGCGAAGGACAAGCCGCTTATTCTGGAGTCTGACCTGACCGCGATCCGTCGGATCGCCAAGCTCTCCCCACCCCATTCCGCGGTGATTGATGCCGCGGACAACTGGGTTATCGAAGTTCTGAAAGATGCCGCGCGGGCGCCGAGCGAAAACGAGTGGCAGCGGCTACGATCCGGCCCGCTCGATGGCCTGATTGGCATGAGTTTCGCCCTGCAATGGCGTTACAACTTCGGAAAACTGTTCGGAGTGGAAGCCTGCGAGGTCGAACCGGAGATGCCTTGAAGTCAGTCTCACGTCACCCATGCTGCTTCGCGTGACCATCGCGCCCATTTCTGGCCTAATATCCTCGAATCACCCCTCGCCTCGCCGCTTCACGATGTCGAATCAAACCCTCTCCTTCTTGATGCGGCGCTTCGAGCAAGCGGGAATCCACCCGAAAACGAAGCATGGCCAGAATTTCTTGATCGATTTGAACCTGCTGCGGCTGCTGTTCGAGACGGCGCACGCGGGGCCGGACGACGTGGTGCTCGAGGTCGGCACGGGAACGGGTTCGCTCACGGCGCTGCTCGCCCGAGCGGCGGCCGAGGTCGTCAGCGTCGAGGTCGATCCGCAGATGCACCAACTGGCCAGCGAAGAACTGGTCGATTTCGACAACGTGACCTTGCTGCGGCAAGACGCGCTGAAGAACAAAAACGCCCTGTCCCCGGCCGTGCTCGACGTGCTGCGCGAAAAGTTGGCGGCCGCGCCGAACCGGCGATTGAAGCTCGTGGCAAATTTGCCTTTCAACATCGCCACGCCGATCATCTCGAACCTGCTGGCCTGCGACCTGCTGCCCGCGAGCATGACCGTCACGATCCAGAAGGAACTGGCCGACCGGATAGTGGCCCGGCCGTCGACCAAGGACTACGGCGCCTTGAGCATCTGGATGCAGTCCCAGTGCGAGGTGCAATTGGTGCGGGTGATGCCGCCCAGCGTGTTCTGGCCGCGGCCCAAGGTCACCTCGGCGATCGTGCAGATCGTCGTTCGCCCCGACTGGCGAGAGCAGATCCCCGACCTGGCGTTTTTTCATAGCTGCGTGCGGGCGATGTTCTTCCACCGCCGCAAGTTTCTGCGCAGCGTGATCTACAGCGCCTACAAAGAGCGGCTCGCGAAGTCCGACGTCGACGAAATCATGGCCGCACTCGGCTTCGGCGAAACAACGCGGGCCGAAGAACTCGACGTGCCGACGATGCTCAAGCTGTGCGAGGCGATTCGGGCGAAAGTCGGCTCCGAGCGCGATCCAAGCCGAGCGAGCCTTGGTTAAAACCCGGGGGGGCACGGGTAGGAAATACAAAACCGCGCGTTTGGGAGTCACACTCATTCGACAGGCGCCGAAGTTTCAAACGCGTCATGGGTTCACGCGGAGGCGCGGAGCCGCGGAGAGAGAAACAAGTCAGGCGACCGTCATCTGCAACTCTCCGCGGCTCCGCGACTCCGCGTGAGCTGTTTTAGCACGGAGCGCCAAACGCACTTGCCGTCGCGCCTCGTCCCCTCAACCGAAGACGCCGCTATCTCGACTGCACGTATCATGCAGGCAGCCGAGACGCGGCGTCAAGAATCCGTTGAAGTCGTGTTCACGTCGCGCGGCCGCGGCCTAGAATCCCGGGCCGAAGCCGCCCCATTGTCCATAGGCCGGGCTGGCGAAGTAATTCTGCGAATTGCCGAAGGCATTCGGCGCCGCGAAGCCCGTGTAGCCGAAACCATAGGCTGGGTTGGCAAAGCCGTAATTCATGCCATAGCCCAGGCCGCCATAACCCTGGCCGCCGTATCCCATTCCGCCATAGCCCAGCCCATAGCCGCGGCCAAATCCGGGGTTAAAGCCGCCGTAGTACCCGTGGTGATGGCCCCAACCTCCACATCCGCCGTCGTGGTCGTGGGCAAAGGCGGAGTGACCGGCAAAAAAGAACAAAGCGACGAAGGCCAGCGGCAACAAATAGCGGTTCATGGCGACATTCCTTTGAAATGAGTCTCGGAGCCGAGCTTGCGGTAAGCTCTTGTCTGTTCCGCCTTTTTCTCAATGCACGCCGCGTGCCACTCGCCAGGATTGCGAAAAAACCCGAGAAATGCCGCAGTTTCTTTCAAGTCGACCGCCCCAAACGCGTCGAGCGGCCGAGATCCGTCGTCAAAATGACGACAGACAAGGACCATTTTGAGAAACGCTGGAAAACTGCGGCCGGCACTTACGAGCGGAAGCGGCCGAAGCCGTCGGTCGCCACGACGGCGATCACAAACACGTAGGTCGCCCCCAGGGACGCCGCGATTACCCTGGGCGGCTGGCGAACGGCCCCTCGATTTGTTCGGCCCGCCCGGCAAACGTATACTTCGATTACCGCGGCAGGACCGTTCCAATGCGAGGGATTCTTTGATGTCTATCGGTAATATCGGGCAGCGCGTGGTTTTCGGGCTGGCGGCGTTGGCCGTTTCGTTTGCCAGCGTTTTCGCCGAGGAGGCAGCGCCGAAGCCGTCCGCCAAGCAAGCGGCGGCGAAAAAGGCGCCTCCCAAGGACGAGCCGTTGTTCATTCGCCTGCTGCGCGACGACGACGGCACGCCCACGGCGCTGCAAACCTCGACCGTCCGCTACGCCGCGCCCGACGCCGAGCGCAAGGGGCTTGTGGTCGATCTGATCGGCGTGGTGCACATCGGCGAAAAGGCGTACTACGACCAACTGAATGAGCAGTTCAAGCAGTACGACGCCGTGCTCTACGAGTTAGTGGCGCCGGAAGGCACGCGCGTGCCCAAGGGCGGGGCGAAGTCGAAGCACCCGGTGGGGCAGCTCCAGCAAATGATGAAGAACGTCCTCGAACTGGACTTTCAGCTCGACCATATCGACTATCACCAGAAAAACTTTCAGCACGCCGACATGTCGCCCGACGACTTTGCCAAGTCGATGGCCGACCGCAACGAGAGCTTCTTCGAGTTGCTGCTGAAGATGATGGCCCAGGGCATGGTGCAGCAGAGCAAGAAAGGCGGCGGCACGAGCGACGCCGATTTGCTCATGGCTCTGTTCGACCGCAACCGGGCGCTGGCTCTGAAGCGGGTGTTCGCCGAGCAGTTCGAGGACCTCGACGGGGCGATGGGCGCCTTGAGCGGCCCGGAAGGCTCGACCCTGGTCACCGAGCGCAATAAGAAGGCCCTCGAAGTGCTTAAACAAGACATCGACGATGGCCAGAAGCGTTTGGCCATCTTCTACGGCGCCGGCCACATGCCCGACATGGCCGAACGGCTGGAAAGCGAGTTCGGCCTGAAGCGCGAAGGCGAGGAGCAATGGCTCACCGCCTGGAACATGCAACCGCCGCCGAAGAAGAAAGCGGCCAAGGCGGCGAAGGCAAAATCATCCCCGAGCAAGTCGTCGGGCAAGAAGCGGCAAGAAACGGGCCCGGAGGCCGAGTAGGTCCGGTTCGGATCACACACGGGCGGATATCATCGGCGTTTCCCCGGCGAACGCCACTGGCCCCAACGGCGGGATGTCGTCGATCCGTGGCGGCGGGAGGCCTTTCATTTTGTGAGGCGGCGAATTGAACGGCTTCCGTTCAATTGGCTGCAAGTCGAAACGCGGCCGGAGCTGTGGTTTGAATTGGCCTGGGCCGACGGGCCTTCGCCGTTCTATAAGCTTTTTCAGTTCCTCGTTCAGTTGCTTTTGCTCGGCCCTCAGCCGCTCTAATTCTTCGAGCTTTTCATTGAGCATAGCCTCTGCCAGTTTTGTGGCTCGCTCCCTTTCGTTCCGCGCGGCTCGAAGGCGCTCGAGGCGCAACTGCGACGCTTTTTGTTCGGCATTGAACCGGTCAAGCACCGCTTCCAATTGCTGGAGCAGACCGCCGCGAGCGATTTGTTCGTCGATGCCGGCACGCTCATGCGTCATCCGCGATCCGGGAAGGCGGGCAATGCCCTGACCGGCCGCAACGAGGATGACCAGCAACATCAGCTTGATTTGCAGCATAGTCCCATTTTATCGCCGCCCGCTCGATCGCTGCAAACAAATTCGGCGGGCTCTGGCAGCGAAGCGAGTCACGTTAGGGCGGCGGATTTCGGCCCGTTTCGAGCCCCGGCAAACTGGCCGCTCTTGCTGGCGGGCTTCCAGCCTTTTGATATGCTTGCAAGCGTCGGCGCCGCCACCAGTTCTTGCAAGCATTTCGCGATGCGTTCGATTCCGCCGCCCAAGGAAAGCTCCGCTTCGCTGCGCCTCGACGAGGAAGCCATTGAGATCCGCTTGCCGGCCGTCGGGTTTCGGCCGGCATGGTGGGGTCTGGCGTTTTCGCTGTTTGCAATGACGTTTTCGCTGACGCTCACCGGCGTTGGGGCGTGGCTTGCGAGCAACGGGGCCGCTCGAGATGCAGCCAGCATCGCGTTTTTCGTGATTTTCCTCTCGTTTGGCGCGCTCATGACGATCCTCACGACGCACATGTTCGTTTGGACGCTCGCGGCCAGCCGCCGCACGGCCGAGATCATTGCGACCCCGAAGCAAGTGGCGCTAACGATTCGCGGGCTGTGGCGCACAACGAGTCGCAGTTGGCGCCGCGATCAGCTTCGCGGCTTCGACGCCGATCTCCACGGCTTGTGGGTGTTCGGCTCCGGCCGTCCGCAGCGATTTCTGGCCGAACGGCCGCTGAACGAGCTGCGCTGGCTGGCCGAAGCGCTTGGCGCCGCGCTCGATTTGCCAAGCCGAGAACCGCGGCGCGAAAGCGAAATCGACGTTTACGTTTGCTTCGAAGGCGAAGACGCCCCGCAGACGTTCAGCGGAATGTTCGGCTATAACCCCGCTTCCGGACCAACGAAAATGGAGAGCGTGCAGCCTGCGCGACTTGCCGTCGAGCCGGGACGCATGACGCTGCGGCTGGCCGCCAACCGGCTGCAGGCGATGCGATTCTTTCAACCGCGACGGACCTGGTGGGGTCTGCCCGAATGGATGAAAGCGATCCACCTGGGAATCAGCCGCTTATATCCCGTGGAGGAAAACGCCATCGCCTGGCAAGAAATCGACGGCCTGACGTGCTTGAAAATCGAGGCCCCCTATCCCGCCGACGTTTCGCTGCGAATCTGGTCCGACGACGCCGAATCGCTGATCGACGCGGTCGAAAGATTTTGGCCGCCGGAAGCGGAATGATCGGGCGTCCGTGCGTTCCTGCGGATGCCGATCGCTTCCCTTTCGCGTTTTCGTCCTTTCGTGTTTTCGCGGTTTCTCTTCTCGCTCAGTCTCCTCCGCGTGCTCGGCGGCTCCGCGTGAGCCCCTTTTGCACACGTTCGCCCCGCCCTTCGCAAATCGCGGTCAACTTCCTAAAATAAAAGTTTGCCGCCGGTCGCCGGGGGCTCGACAGGAACCGCTCTAGCGCGTGAAACACTCCCCGATGGGTCAACAATACATCTTTCAAATCTCCGACCTGACTAAAAAGCACGGTCAGCGCGAGGTGCTCAAGAATATCTGGCTGGCCTTTTATCCGGGCGCCAAGATCGGCGTGCTGGGACGCAACGGGGCGGGCAAAAGCACGCTGCTGCGGATCATGGCCGGCGTCGATCGAGATTTCGATGGCGAGGCCAAGCTCACCAGCGGCTTTACGGTCGGCTACGTGCCGCAAGAGCCGCAGCTCAATCCCGACAAAGACGTGTTCGGCAATGTCGAAGAGGCCGTGCAAAAGACTCGGGCGATTCTGCAACGTTACGACGAGATCAACGCCCGGTTCGCCGAGCCGCTCGAAGACGCCGAAATGGAAAAGTTGCTCGCCGAGCAAGCCCGCGTGCAAGACCAGATCGAAGCCACCAACGCCTGGGAGTTGGACCGGCAGATCGAAATCGCCATGGACGCGATGCAGCTTCCGCCCGGCGATGCCGACGTGACGACGCTCTCGGGCGGCGAGCGGCGCCGCGTGGCGCTGTGCAAGATGCTGCTGGAGCACCCAGATTTGCTGCTGTTGGACGAGCCGACGAACCATCTCGACGCCGAAAGCGTGGCCTGGCTCGAACGGCACCTGGCCGAGTATACCGGCACCGTGGTGGCGGTGACGCACGACCGCTACTTCTTGGACAACGTGGCCGGCTGGATTCTGGAACTCGACCGCGGCCGAGGAATTCCCTGGGAGGGCAATTATTCGTCGTGGTTGGAGCAGAAGCGCGACCGGTTGGCCAAGGAAGAGAAGGCCGCCTCCGCCCGGCAGAAGACGCTGGCCAAGGAGCTGGAATGGATTCGCATGGCGCCGCGGGCCCGGCAGGCCAAGAACAAGGCCCGCATCAACGCCTACGAAAAAATGTCGGCCGAACGGTTCGAGGACCGGCAGGACGAATTCGAAATTCAGATCCCGCCCGGCAAGCACCTGGGCGATTTGGTGATCGAAGCACAGCATCTGAGCAAGGGCTACGGCGAGCGGCTGCTGATCGAGGATTTGAGCTTTCGCCTGCCGGCCGGCGGCATCGTGGGCGTGATCGGTCCCAACGGCGCCGGCAAGACGACGCTGTTCCGCATGCTGGTCGGCGAAGAGCAGCCCGACGCGGGCGAAATGCGCGTCGGGCCGACCGTCGAACTAGGCTACGTCGACCAGAACCGCGACGCGCTCGACCCGAACAAGACGGTTTACGAAGAAATCTCGGGCGGCTACGACAATATCGACATGGGCGACCGCCGCGTGCCCTCGCGAGCCTACGTGGCCAAGTTCAACTTCCAAGGGACCGATCAGCAGAAGCTGGTCGGCACGCTTTCGGGCGGCGAGCGCAATCGCGTCCATCTGGCCAAGCTCCTCAGGCGCGGTTCGAACGTGCTGCTGTTGGATGAGCCGACAAACGACCTGGACGTCGATACGCTGCGCGCCCTTGAGGAAGCGATCCAGAATTTCGCCGGCTGCGTGGTGGTGATCTCGCACGATCGCTGGTTCCTCGACCGCCTGGCGACGCACATTCTGGCCTTCGAGGGCGAAGGCTACGTCCACTGGTGCGAGGGCAACTTTCAAACTTACGAGGAACAACGCCGGGAGCGGCAGGGGATGGACGCCGACGAACCTCACCGCTTCCGCTATAAGAAGCTGAAGCATTAAGTTCAGGGAGGGCCGGGCGCCCTCGCCCGGCAGACGCCGCGTGACTTCAACGACAATACAACCGGGCGAGGGCGCCCGGACCTCCATCTTGTTGCCGGGCGGAGACGCCCGGCGCTACCTTTTGTTTCCGGAGATCTTCTGACGATGACGGTTTTGCACACAGGCAGCACTAAGAAGTTCGTCTCAGGGTGGGAGTCGATATTCGACAAGTCGGCCGCCAAGAAAGCCGCCGCTCAAAAGACCGCCAAGCAGGCGGCGCCCAAGAAGGCATCCCCCGCCGCGGGGAAGCCGGCGGCCCGGGCGGCGACCAAAGTTAAGAAGAAGGCGGCAAGCGCCGATAAAAAACCGGCCGCTCGCAAGAAGGCCAAGCGAGTTTAGATCGTCATCGCGACCGCGACTCAGTCCTTTTACACGGCGTATCATGCGCCGGAGGCGTAAGCAAATGCAGATCGAATTGCGTTACTGCTCGGTTTGAAACTACGAACCGAAGGCCGTCAGTTTGGCGAGCCGCATTCTTTCCGAGTTCAAGCAGCAGATCAACGGTTTCACGCTCGTTCCGGCCAGCGGCGGCTGCTTCGAACTTTCGCTCAACGGTCAGTTGGTTTATTCCAAGCTCAAGACCGGCGAGTTTCCCGACGAGGCGCGAATCGTCGCCCAGATTGGCAAACGCTTGGGGGTACGCGCGTAGGGTGGGGCGCAACCCACGTGCGTTTGTCGGATCCTCGAAGCGCGTGGGGCTGCGCCCCACCCGACGCGGACGCTCTGCGCCCGTGGCGAATCGGCGGTCGATTTTGTATGATCGGCCAGATGGTTTCCGCACAAGTCAGTCCGGCCGCCGACGGCGTCGCAACCGCGATTCGCGTCCTGATTGTCGACAATGACGAACCCCACGCCCAGGCCGTGGCGGAAAGTCTTGCGCGCGTCGGCTACGACTGCACGGTGGCCGCCTCTGGCGCCGCGGGAGCGCATCGGATCGAACGCGACGAGTTCGACATCATCATTACCGACCTCATGATGACCGACGTCGGCGGCCTGGAGATCCTCGCGCGGGCCAAAGACGACCTGCCCGACGCCGAGGTGATCCTGGTTACCGGCCACGGCACGATCCCTTCGGCCGTGCAGGCCATGCAGCAGGGCGCCTTCAACTATCTGCTCAAGCCGCTCGACCTGGGCCAGTTGCGGGCCGTCGCCGAAAGGGCCGCGGCCAGCGTGCGGCTCAAACGGACCAACGCCGAGCTGAATCGCCGCCTCGACGAACGCTTCGGCTTCGAAGGCGTGATCGGCTCGAGCGCGAAGATGAACGAAGTCATCAGCCTGCTCAAGCGGATCGCTCCGACCAACGCCAGCGTGCTGATCCAGGGCGAAACCGGCGCCGGCAAGGAACTGGTGGCCCAGGCCATCCATCAAAACAGCCCTCGCAAGAACAAGCCGTTCGTGGCCTTGAACTGCGCCGCACTGAGCGAGAACATCCTGGAAAGCGAACTGTTCGGCCACATCAAGGGCGCCTTCACCGACGCTTCGGCCGACCGCATCGGCAAGTTCGAATACGCCCACGGCGGCACGCTGTTTCTCGACGAGGTCGGCGACATGCCGATGGCCACGCAGATCAAACTCTTGCGCGTGCTGGAGAACTCCGAGATCACGCGCGTCGGCTCGAACGATCCGATCAAGGTCAACGTGCGGATCCTCTCGGCCACCAACCGCAATCTCGAGCAAGCCATCGCCGCCGGCACGTTCCGCGCCGACTTGTACCATCGGTTGAAGGTGGTCACGGTCGTGCTGCCGAGGCTGGTTGACCGCAGCCAGGATATTCCGCTGTTAATCGAGCACTTCATCCGCCAGTTCTCCAAGCGACACGACAAGGCGATCAAGAGCGTCTCGACCGCCGCCCGGCGACGGCTGATGGCCTACGACTGGCCGGGCAACGTCCGCGAGCTGCGCAACATGATCGAGAGCATGGTGGTGGTCGATTTCGACGGCGTGCTCGACGTCGACGATCTGCCGCGCGAACTCGTCGACCAAGCCGAGCCGGGCGCCGAACCGTCGAGCGATCACCTCAGCGGGCTGGTCGGCAAGCCGCTGGCCGAGATCGAAAAGCTGTTCATCGCCGAAACGCTGGCCATGACCGGCGGCAACCGCGAAGAGGCCGCCCACATTCTCGGCATCGGCGAACGCACGCTATATCGCAAGATCAAAGAGTATCAGCTTTGATACGTCAATTGCCGCCCAGCGTGGTCAATAAAATCGCCGCGGGCGAAGTCGTCGAGCGACCGGCGAGCGTCGTCAAGGAGCTGCTGGAGAACTCGCTCGACGCGGGCGCCACGCGAATCGACGTCTCGATCGAACAAGGCGGCTTGGAACTGGTCCGCGTGGTCGACAACGGCGGCGGCATTTCGCCCGACGAACTGCCGCTGGCGGTCGCCAGCCACGCCACCAGCAAGCTGGTCGACGCCGACGACCTGTTTCGCGTCCGCACGCTCGGCTTCCGCGGCGAGGCGCTGGCCTCGATCGCCGAAGTCAGCCGCTTTCTCGTCCGCAGCCGCACGGCCGAGGCCCAGGCCGGCGCCGAGCTGGAGGTGGTCGCCGGCAAGCCCTCGCCGGTCGCCCCTTGCGGCTCGCCGCCGGGCACGACGATCGAGGTCCGCAACCTGTTCTTCAACACGCCGGTGCGGCGCAAGTTCCTGCGGGCCACGCAGACCGAAATGGGCCACGTCAGCGAGATCGTCACGCGGCTGGCGCTGGCTCACCCGCGGGTGCATTTCACCCTGAGGCACAACAACCGGCAGCTTCACGACCTGCCGCCGACCGAACAGTTGCTCGACCGCATCGGCGTCTTCTTCGGCCGTGAGTTGGCCGCCGAGTTGATCTGGCTGGAAAGCCGCGACGGCGAGGTGCGGCTTTCCGGCTATGTCGGCCATCCGAACCAGAACCGGCCGAACAACCGCATGCAGTACCTGTTTCTCAACGGCCGCTCGATCCGCGACCGCGCGCTCGGGCATGCGCTGGGCGAAGCTTATCGCGGGCTGATCCTCACGGGCCGCTTTCCGGTGTCGTTTTTGTCGTTCGAGATGCCGCCGGAGCTGGTCGACGTCAACGTCCATCCCACGAAGCTCGAAGTCCGCTTCCAGGACGGCGGCCGGCTCTATAGCCAGTTGCTCGGCACGTTGCGAACGAAGTTTCTGAAGACCGATCTGACCCACAAGCTCGACCCGGCCGGGGCCGCAGGGAGCTTGAGCGACCCGGCCGATCCGGCCGCGGCGCACGACGCCGAGCGCGCCGCCCAACTGCGCAGCGAACTGGTCGATTGGGCCAAAGGGCAAGTGGGCGCCTGGCGCAGCGATCCGGCGACCGAGGCCCCTGCGGCGCCGATCGCGGCGCGGCAAACCGAGTTCGGATTGTCCCGGCCGGCGCCCGGCCAGCGGCCGCTGGAGCTTTCGCCGCTCGTCGCTCGAGCGGCGGCGCCATCGGCGATTGATGCTGCGCCTTCCGCCGCGCCGGTCGTCGCTCAAGCGGCCAAGACGTCGACCGGCGCGCTGCAGATCCACAATCGCTACCTGGTCGCCGAAAGCGAAGAGGGCGTGGTGGTCATCGATCAGCACGCCCTGCACGAGCGCATCTTGTACGAGCACTTCCGCGCCAAGACGCTGGCCGGCGCCGTCGAATCGCAAAGCCTGCTCGTGCCCGAGCCGGTCGACTTGAGCGGCCCCGAAGCGGCGGTGGTGCTCGAGCATCAGGAACTTTTGGCTCGGCTGGGCTTGAAGGTCGAACCGTTCGGCGGCGACACGATCTTGATTTCCAGCTATCCGGCCATGATGTCGGCCTCCAGCCCGGCCGAGCTGCTGCGGTCGCTGGTCGAAATTCTGTTGGCCGGCGGCCGCGCGCCGGAGCGCCGCGATTTGCTCGACGAACTTTTGCACATGATGTCGTGCAAGGCGGCGATCAAGGCCGGCGATCGGCTCGCGCCCGAGGAGATCGACGCGCTGCTCGAACAGCGCCACCTGGCCCACGACGCCCACCACTGCCCCCACGGCCGCCCCACCGCGCTCGTCTTCACGCGGGAAGAATTGGATCGGCAGTTCAAGCGGATTTAGCCGCTTACGACATCGGCGAGCGGAAAGGATTGTCGTCCGCGCCGGCTGCCTCCTGCGCAGCCGCGGCGTCCCACGCCGGCGCTGCATCGTCGTCCTCTGGCGCCGGGCTTTCTTCCGTGCTTCGCTCGTTTTCCGTGGCTTCCCAATAGTACAAGAACAGGGCGATTTGCAAGACAGCGAAGGCAACGTCGCCGATGCAGTCCAACGCGAGTTCGACCGGCATCACGTCGAGAGATTCGAAAAACGCCAGCGGCAAATAGAGAGCGGCGGAGAATACGGTAAATACGAAGCAAAACAGCACGGCGGCCCCGAGAATCTGCCAGCGTCGTCCCGCGGTGAGTTGCGTGCTTCGCGCCCGCGAGCCCGAGACGCCTTCGCCGTCGATGACCACGGCCGCATCCAGCAGCGCATAGCGGACGGCCAACATCAAGCCCGGAATGAGGAACGCGATCAATCCTAGCCCGATGAGCAACTGGGCCACGAATCTCGCGGCGAACAGCGCGCCCCACTTCCGGAAGCCGACTGCCATCGCTTGCCGGTAGGTTACGGTCCGGCCCGACTTGATCTCGAACAGCGCGTGCATCATGGCGCCGATGTAGATCGGACCGAAGATCCCCTCGATCCACATGGCCAGTTTGACAAAGTTGAGATCGCCGCCGCCGTCCGCGTTGTAGGCCAGATAATTCAGGACCAGATTGCCCGGCAGCCAGACGGTGAGAATGATCGCCGCAAACAACCCCAGATGGCGCGCGAGCAGGCTCAGCGCTTCGGAGAACTTCGCAATCATAAACGGTCCGCTTTTACTTGCCGCCGAGCGACTCGATCAACGATTTCGCCTCCTGGGCTTGCTCGGAATCGGGCGCCAGTTCCAGGATCTGCTCGGCGTATTGTTTCGCCTTGTCGGGCTTGCCCTTGGCGAGCACCTTGGCCATCTTCAGCAGCGAGGCGGCTTTCTTCAGGTCTTGCGAACCGACCGCTTTGTCGCCGCCCGGGCTTTTGTCGGCTGCGGTTGCCGCCGGCCCAAGCGCGTCGAGCCGCGAGCGCGCGAGCTCCGCCGCCGGACCGTCCGGATATTTCTCCCTCACCTGCTCGTAAATCCGGGCGGCTTTGGCCGCTTGGCGCTCGTCTTCGTAGGCTTTGGCCCGGTCCAACTGCTCGGCCTGGGCGAAGCGTTCGCGGCTCGCCGCGTCGAGCGTGCGTTTGGCCGAAGTTTCCTTGACGGCTTTGATGATTCCGGGCAGCTTCTTGTAAAGTCGATTCACGGCGGCGAGCTCGACCGCGCCTTCGAGGGCCGTGGATTCGCTTTGCAGTTTTTCGTCGGCGGCCTTGATTTTTTGCAGGGCCTCTTGCGCCAGTTTGTTCGCCAGGGCGTCGGCCGCCAGCGCCGCTTCGGCGTACGAGCCGCTGCCGGCCAGTCGCGTCACGCCCAGCACCGCGCCGGCGATGTCGCCCGCTTCGTGGGCCTTGCCGGCGGCGGCCACGCCCTCGGACATTTTCTTGAGCTGTACGTCGCTTAGAATCTTGCCCGACTTGGCCAGCGTTTGCGCGAGCAGCAGCCCAAGTTCGGCGCCGGGCAGCGATCCGCTTTGGGCGTAGAGCGATTCGCCATCGGCCCGGATCATGTACACGATCGGAATGCTGTCGCTCTTGCTCGGGAACTTCCGTTCCCAGGCTTGCCATGCTTCGCTGTTGCTATCGATATGGACCGACACGAACTGTGCCAGGAGCGGTTGCAGGGGGAGTTCGGTAACGAGCCGCCTCTGCAACTCGACGCAGGCGCCTCACGTTTCCGTGCCGGCGATCGCGAAGACCGGCCGGCCGCTCTTTTTGGAAAGCTCGAGGGCCTGGTCGGTCGAAGCGGCCGATTCCGCACGGGCCGTTGCGGCGGCGCCGCCGGTCGCCGCCAAGCACCCCAGAGCGCACAACACGATCGGTGAAACGCAAACGCGCGGCATCGAATTTCTCCCCTGAAAAGTGTGCGGAAATTTGGTTCTGCCGTAGCGGCTCATCAGCCATCGTACCCATGATTGCAGGCCGGGGGCAAGCGGTTTGCGCCGGCTGGCGTAGGTCAGGCTTTCCAGCCTGACGGGCGCGACGTTGGATCGGCAGGCCGCCCCATTGAGCCTGACGGCCGCGAAGTTGCTTGGTCCGTGCGATTGTGTGATTGTCTGTCAGGCTGAAAAGGCTGAGCGTACGAGAGGCGCCCCGCGAATTCTGCCGCTGGCGCCCGTTACGGCGCCGTGTCGGCATCGGGCGCGTCGGCTGCGGCTTGCAGCCGATAGCAGGCGATCTGCTCGTCATTGCGCAAGTAAAGGCAGCCTTGAGCGATTGCCGGGTGGTTCCAGGTTTTGCCTTCGATCGCTTGAAAGCGGCCCAGTTCGCGGTGCGCCTCGGGCGTGGCTTCCAGCAGCACGGCTTCGCCGCTTTCGCAACTGACGACGAGCAAGCCTTGGTCGGCCAAGAGCAACACTTGGCCATGCCCGTAGCGGCCCCCTTTCCATTGCCGCTTGCCGCTGGCCAGATCGACGCAGCAGAAGATACTGCCGTCGAAGCCGTAGGCACTGCCGTCGCGGATCACGAAGTCGTTGTAGCCGGGCTTCATGCTCCGCGAGGCCCAATGCTTCTTCGCGCTCCAGGCGTCGTCGGTCCGCTGCACGTCGAGGCAGACCAGGCCCAGATCTTCGGAGCCGATCAGCACGCGATCGGCGCGGACGACGGCCGGCTGCACCGCGCGCCAGACGCCGCGCCCTGGCGCCTCGTAGTCCCAAGCGACTTTGCCGGTCGCCGGCTCGACCGCCGTCAAACCCGCGTCGCTCAAGTACAACGCCAACGCGGCGCCGCCGATTTCGACCGGCTGCGGCGACGTGTAGCCGATCGAGCCGGTCGGGGCGGTCCAGGCCAATTCGCCGTCGTCGGCGCGGTAGGCCAACAGGCCCTTGCCGCCCTGGCCGCCGGTGAACACGATCGCCAGGCCATTGCTCACCAGCGGCGTGCTGGAAAAGCCCCACATCGGCAGCGGCGCCGAAGAGTCTTTGATGATGTCGCGCGACCACTTAAGTTCGCCCGTGGCGGCGTCGAGGCAGTTCAAGATTCCCGTCGCGCCTTGGGCGTAGATGCGGCCGCCGTCGAAGGCCGGCGTGGCGCGCGGGCCGGCGCCGCTTTGGCTGTCCCAGAAGCGGGCCTGGTCTTCGTGCGACCAGATGCGGCGGCCGGTCGCGGCGTCGAGACACGCGACCGCCTCGGCTTCGCCGACTTGTTCCTGCGTAAACAGACGCCCGTCGATCACGAGCATCGACGACCACGCCGGGCCGATCCGCTGCTTCCAAACCAGTTGCGGCGGCGCCGCGTTCCAGTCGGTCGGAATCTCGAGGCCGCGCACTTCGCCGTTGCGCTGCGGACCGCGATATACGGGCCAATCACCCGGTCGAGGTTCGACGGCAGTCGTCTCGCCGACGTGGGCCGCCTTGCCCTCTGCCGAACCGGCCGCGCGCGACGCCCGGGCGCGCTCGGCCAGATAGGCGTCTTCCGTTCGTGGGCTCCAGCGCCAGCGAATGTCGGTTTTGAGATCGCCGGAAATGCCGTCGCTTCGAATCAGCATGAAGTAGCCCCACGTCAAGCTGATGGCCAAGATCAGTCCCGCGCGCAAGTGCCGGGGCGAAAAGCGGCGCAAGGCCAATAGGCCGATCGCCCAGACTGCAAACGCCACCGGCAGCCCGAAGAACAGCACGCCAAAGACGCCGAGCGTTTTCTGCGCGACGACGCACGCCGTCGCGGCCCCCACGACCAGCGCCAGCAACATCCACAACCGGTCGGCCCAACGGACGGTCCCGTTCGTCAGCCACCAAATGGGAAACAACAGCGTCAACAAGGCGCCCGCGGCGGCGCGGCTCATGAAGGTAGTCGTGATCGGCAATCCCGCTTGGCCGATGCCGACGCAAAAGGCCCAAAAGGCGCCCGCGAGCAGCAAGCCCGGCCAAACGCGAATCGCTCGCGGCTGGTCCGCCGTCGCAGGCGCGTCGATCGTCACGGGCTTGTCCTGCGGAACCGGGTTGCCATGCACAACAGAGTTGTCGCGCGGAACAGAGTTGTCGCGCGGAACAGGCGCGGCCGACTCCGTCGCCGGCATCGAGGATGCGTCGCGGTCCATGATCGAAATCCTTGTTTCAGCCTTGTGAACGGGATGGATTAACCTGCGGATGATTCGTCGGACGGCCGGGCAGCTTGGCCTCCGCCCGAGCAAGGACTCTGGCCCTTGCTCCAAGCGAGCTGGCCGCTGTGCAGATCGTCGACCAGCGCGCGAACCCACTGGAGTTCGGCCTTGCGCATGGCCAGGGCGTATTCGGCTTCGAGCAGCGGCACGCGGCCGATTTGCGGGGTCAGGTTTTCAAGGATCGCGCCGATCGCGACGATCCCGCATTCGAGTTGACGAGCGCGAACGCGCAACTGATCGGCCGCCTCGTCGGGCGCCAAATGCGCCACGAAGCTCATGGCCGCGACGAACGACGAGGTTTCGCGGACCGGCCGGGCGAGTAAGTCGCGGAGCCAATCGAGCACTTCGCTTTCACCGGCCTCCGTCAAGCGATAAGTGGTGCGTTCCGGCCGGCGCCCCTCTCGGCTGACGCCGACTTCTTCGATGAAGCCCGCCTTGGCCAGCCGTTCGATCGCGTGATAAAGCGAACCGCGTTTGAGGTCGAGAAAGTCCTCTTTATGCCGTTCGCGAATCAGCCGCTGCATTTCGTAAGGGTGCATCTCCCGCTCGCGCAGCAGACACAAGACCGTCAATGCCCAGAGGTTTCGTCGCATAGCGGGGCTTGTCGCCAGAGATGGTTCTAATGGATTAGCTGCCATGAACTATATCGGTAAAAATATTCCAGCGTCAAGAGCCGCGGCGAAGTATAGGCGCTTTGGAGGTTGGGATTCCCAAGCGGAGCATGGAATCTTGTAGAAATCCCTTCAAGACTCGCGCGCACTAATAACTAGAATCTTAGGTTTTTTTGTAGATAATTGCTCATAATTTATTGCAAATTGACAAAAGCCGCTTTAGAATGCCCGCGGCGGAAGAGAAACAGGCGGCCCCGAAGCGACGTTCGTCGTGTGCGGGGAAGTACTATCGCAACGCCAATTCCTCACTCAGCGTTCGCTGGAGGAGTTTGTTCGCATGCATGGCCGCTGGCTTTTCGCGTTCGCTTCTTGCGGCGCTTTTTCATCTCTTCTTTTTCCGAGCCGAAGGCACGGCTCGATCTTTTGCGCAGGGGTCTGCCTGCGCGCGTGTGCGTTTCGTTTTTCGCGTTTTTCCAGTATTGGAGAGTGACTCATGGGTTCTTCCATCCGCCGGGGCGCTTCGCGGGGCTTTACGTTGGTCGAGTTGCTGGTCGTGATCGCCATCATCGGCATCTTGATTGCACTGTTATTGCCGGCCGTGCAAGCTGCCCGCGAAGCCGCGCGGCGCTCGCGGTGCGCGAATCAACTCAAACAAATCGGCTTGGGGCTGCACAACTATCAGGAGATGCTCGGCACCTATCCGTCCTCGGGGATCAACCAGGGCTGGTACGGCAACACGAATGTGAATATCTTCTATAACGATCCTGCTCAGATGACCATGAACAAACATGGTTTCGCCTTGATGTTGCCGTATTTGGAACAGCAGGCGCTCTATAGCCGGCTCAACCAAAACGGGGCTTACGGCGCCACCCTTCTCGGCCCCGCCGGCGGCCGGCCCCTGGCCATGGGCGACCCGTGGATCAACGGCAACGCGGCGTATATCGCCGTGCAACTGCCGCTGTTTCTCTGCCCCAGCGACGATGGGGTGACGGAAACGATTTACGACCCAAATTTTGTAAGCGTTCACGGGTTTTGAACTGATCTTGGTAGTTTTGCGGCGATTGATTAGGGTTTTGCCGTCATGGTGGAGCCCGAGAAGAAACACGAATGCGCGAACTGCGAACGGCTGGACCGCCGCACGAAGGAACTCGAAGC
>DATKRK010000057.1:0-5542 GCA_035532215.1 Pirellulales bacterium
GGCCAGCGGCTTTTTGACGACTTTGGGCATGGCGATCAGCGAGGTATTCCCCATTGCTTGTCTGCTCGTACCAACCCGAAGCGCAAGTCTTTTTGTTGCGGGTTTCGTCCCCTGCTACTCTGAATCGCCATTTCTGTAGCCCAGGCATTTATGCCTGGGAATTCGCTCGGTCCCCAGGCATAAATGCCTGGGCTAGATAAAAAAGGAGGCGCAGACGACCCAAGTCACAACATCCAAAAGCGTCAGCGAGGTGGTGCAACCGAGCTGCCTCGCTCGCGCTTCGGGTTGGTATTGAGCGCCTCGTCGAGCGATATTCGGGGTGATGATTCATGGGGCCTAACAAGCTATTCCGGCAGCGGGCGGCCTTTGGTCTCGGGCAGAAAGCAAATCACCGCCAGGCCGACGAGAAACAACGAGCTCAGCAGGCAAACGGCCAACCGCAGATCCATGCCCGGCAGAGCCTTGACTTCAGCCGAGATCCACAACATCGACGCCGCCAGCAGCCGCCCGCCGTTGAAGCAGACGCCGGTTCCCGTGGCGCGCAAATGCCCTGGAAACAACTCGGGAAAGTAAATCGCGTAGCCCGCGTGCATGCCCAGCGTGAAAAAGCCGAAGACCGGCAGCAGGCAGAGCATCTGCGTGTAGGTCTGCGGCACGTAGCAGGTAATCGGCACGATCGCCAGCGCGCCCAATTGCATCAGCGCGAAGGTAGGTTTGCGTCCCAACCGTGCGGCCAGCGGTCCGAACGCCAATAAGCCTAAGCCTCCGCCCGCCGTCTCGACGATGCCATAGGCGAACTTGGCTTTTTCGCCGGCCTCTTTCTTCGCCTCGACGCTTGGTTCGAAGCGTTCGGGAGAATTCGATATCCCTTCATCGGCGGCGTTCGCAATCTGCGCTGCTTCGCCGGCTGCTTCTCGCAGCAGCATCTCTTCGGCGAGATTCTGCCCGGCCACGGTCACGCCCCAAAACGTGCCCAAGCCGACCGCCGCCAAGATCATGCCCAAGATCGCCGAGCGGGCCCAGCGGCGGTCGCCGAACAACTCGCCAAAACTGCCCATCCGCCGCTGTTCGCGTTCCGCCTGCCGCCAACTCTCGGGCTCTTCGACGCTGCTGCGGACCCAGAGCACGAGCAGCGCGGGCACGACGCCGACCAGGTAAGCGTACCGCCACTGGGCGCCGACCCATAGTCCGGCCAGCGTCGCGATCCAGGTGCCCAACACGCTGCTGGCATGGAAAATGCCGGCCGCGTGGGCGCGGGCCCGAGCCGGAAAAACTTCGGCCACGAGCGCCGCCGCGACGGCCCATTCGCCGCCCACGCCCATTGCCACCAGAAACCGCAGCGCCGCCACGTGCCACAACTCGGTGGCGAAATAGGTCAGCCCCGAGAAAATCGAATAGCAGAGAATCGTCACCGCCATCGTCGGCTTGCGACCGAAGCGGTCGGCCAGCGAGCCGAACAACACGCCTCCCAGCGTGCCGCCGATGAGAAACACGGCCAGAAAGATGTCGCCCCAAAACTTCACGCCGCCCGAAGTGTCGGACGATTCGAGCAATTCTTTCAGCATCTCGCCGCGCGTGATATTGAATACCTGCCCTTCGAACACGTCGAAGATCCAGCCGGCCGAAGCAATCGCCAGCACGAGCCATTGATAGGCGGTGACTTCGGCGTACCAACGCGGTTGGTTAAGCTCGGGTTCTTCCATCGCGAGTTCAGCTTTCGCTAAAAAGGAATCGGGCGGCCTTCTGCGAGCGACTGTTGGGCCTTGAGACACATGGCCACCGACCAACGGCCGTCTTCGCCGCTACAGGCGGGCGCCGTTCCGTCGCGAACCGCTCGGGCCATCGCTGCAATCTCGTCGACCAGTTCGTAAACTTCGCCGCTCTTCTTTTCGATCGGCACGTCGGTCAGGCGTTCGCCCGAGAGCAACTGCAAGCCGAACGTCGGCTCGAACGTGCGGTCCATCGCCCCGCTCCACCGCGCCCACAGTGCGCCCTCGCTGCCGGTGATCTTCGCCGTTTGGTGGTGCTCCCAAGCGGCCAGCGTCTGCGAGATCAGGGCGTATCGCCCGCCGGGAAAGTTGACGATCGCCGAGAAATTGTCGTGCAGTTCCGGGTGCTCGGGCTGCTTGCCATTGGCCGCGGCGTAGACCGAAACTGGCTCGCCGACGGTTGAAAAGTACCAACGAGCCAGGTCGAAAAAGTGGATCGGCTCTTCCAACACCCAGTTGCCGACGCGGTGGATATCGTATCGCCAGCCGCCCGAGCCCAGGCGGTAGGGCTTGCGCCAGAGTTCGATCATCGCGTAGAGCGGCTCGCCGATGGCGCCGGCGTCGACGAACTGCTTCACCTTGCCCCACAACGACGAGTGCCGCAGTTCGTGCCCGACGGCCAGCAGCCGGTTCTGGCTTTTGGCCAATTCGATCAACTGCGAGCAGTGGTCGAGCCCGAGCGCCATCGGCTTTTCCAACAGCAAATGCCGGCCCGACTCGAGCACGGCCTTGGCAACCTCGAAGTGCAAGTCGGAGGGGAGCACGACGTCGGCCACGTCGAACTGCTCGCGCTGGAGCATTTCGCGGTAATCGGCGTACAGCCGGGCCGCCGGATGTTCCTCGGCGGCTTGCTTGCGGCCTGCTTCCGAGCGGACGCAGATCGCGGCCAAGGTTGCTTCGGGGATTTGCGCGATGGCCCGGGCATGGTAGCTGCCCCAGGCGCCATAGCCGACGAGCCCGAAGCGAACAGTGGACATGAAAGCTCCTCGCGAAAGCGTGCATTTCTTGCGGAACGAAAACCGGCGCCCCAGCCGCAGCGAGTAGATTATTTTGTTTTCAAAAAAAGTCAAGCGGGCGAGGGAGATTTCTCGATCGCGGCCGGAAAAACGGCCGATCGCTCAAATGATTCATTTGCCCATACCACGCGCGAAGCGTCAGCGAGGTGGAACAACCGATTTACCTCGCAAACGCGCCGGGTTAGTGTCGCGCGCTGTGTCAAGCGGTCGCTGGGTTGGTTAGGGATACCGTTTGCCCCTATGTCAAAGAGAGTTGGTCGTTGGGGAGCTGTATGTGGGGAGCTTGTTTGCCACCAGCTTTAGCGCTTTAGCTGGTGGCAAACACGGATCGGGCCAACCCACCGCTCGAACGCGACGCGTCGTTCACTATTTTTCATTGACACTCTAGCAATTGGTATCACGGCGGCCGGGAGGACCTTGCCCGCCATGAAGCCCGCCGCGCGTTACAATGATGGCGATGGACGACGTCAACCCTTACGCTGCGCCGCAACACGATTTGCCGCTGAACGCAGCGGCGCCCGAGCCGGGGTTTGGCATCTGGCGCGACGGCGAATTGCTGTTGATGCGCGAAGACGCCCTGCTGCCGGATCGCTGCGTGATGTGCAACGCGCCGGCCGCAGGTCGCCGGGTGAGGGTATCGCTGCGCTGGTTGGCGCCAATTCATGTGTTTGGCTTCTCAATCCCGCTGTTCGAACGCGGCGCGCGAATCGAAGTCGGCGTCTGCCCGCGGCATCGGCGGCGCAGGCGGCTGGCGATGGCCGCGGTGTGGCTCTTGTACGCGCTGGGCCTGTCGATGGTGATCGTAGCGTTAGCCAACTTCCCGCCTCGGCTCCCATTTGTCCTGCCGAACTGGCTTGTGCTCGATCTTATGGCAGGCGGCCTGATTGTGATGATCTCCGCGCCAATCTGCGAAACGCTTCTGGTATCGCCGCCCGTGAAGCCGCACAGCATCCAAGGAGGCTACATCCGCTTGAAGAAGGTCGATCCGGACTATTTGGCCGAACTGCCGCCGTTTCGCATCGAGGATTAGATAACCTGCCAAGTTCGGCCGAAGAATGAAATCGTCCCCAGTGGCCGGGCCATTGGGTTTCCAGCCGATTGAATACTGCGAAGTCATTCCATCCTCGGCGCCTACGCTTTCCTCTTCTCTGTTCCGTTTTTCGGCGTTTGGGAGCACGTGGCTGCGCGTTTTCGGACCGCTCGCCCGACGGCGAAACGTTTTTCCGCGAGAATAGAGAAGAGGAACCCGTAATTGCCGCGCGCCGAGTCGAACTGCCCGCGCGTCCCCGTGCTTCATCCACTCCCTTCACGCACGTTTTGCGCCCCGGATTGAACCAGCCCCGAATTCGACGGAAATCGCCCCCAATCGCCTAGCTGCGGAGTTTCCGGCCTGCTGTGGATTGGGATGCTAATTTATTCTCGATGCTTCGCGACTGACGACCGGGCGCCGGTGCGCTCGCCGCGCCTTACGCCTCGCCTTCCAACGCGGGCAGGCCCACGGCGTCGAGCAGGAAACGGACGTTCGTCGTCTGGGCGATGCCGGGCCGCAGCCGATAGTCGAACGTCATCTGCACGCGGTCAGCGTCTTGCGTGATGGTTTCTTGAAAGTGAACGTTCTGGCAGCGTTCGGCCAGCTCCGGTGCGTGGCACAAGGCCAGATCGTGCGTCGAGACGGCGCCGATCGCCCCGGCGGTCGCCAGGCGATGCAGGATTCTGACGGCGGCCAGATGGCGCTCGGCGGTATTCGTGCCGTGCAAGATCTCGTCGAGCAAGTAACAAAGCTGCCGCTCGGGACGGTTGGCGGCGCCAACCAGCTCGACGACCTGTTTCAAGCGGCCCAACTCGGCCATGAACAGCGAGACGCCGCGTTCGAGAGAGTCGGAAACGCGCATTACCGTCGCCAACTCGACCGGCGGCAAACTCATTCGCCGAGCGCAGACCGGCCCGCCGGCCTGGGCCAGCACGAGATTCACGCCGATCGACCGCAGCAGCGTACTCTTGCCCGACATGTTCGAGCCGGTCACCATCAGAATCTCGCCGGGCGGCCCGACCGCGACGTCGTTGGCCACGCGAACGCTCTCGCCGAGCAGCGGGTGGCCGAGTCCCGCGGCCTCGATCGTCCGCTCCTCGGTTTCGAATTCCGGAAAGCACCACGCCGGATTGTCGTGGGCCAGCGCGGCCAACGAGCACAATGCCTCCAACTCGCCGACGCAATCGAACCAACCGCGATAGCGCCGGCCCGCTTCGGCCCGCCAGCGTTCTTGCCGGGCGACGACGTGGAAATCCCACAAGAATAGAAACTCGAGCGGAAAATACAACAGCAGCCAGCGCCGCAGGCCGGCCAGCACGACGAGCTTTTCCAACCGGGCCATTTGCTGGATCGCGTCGTCGACTTGCGAGGCGATGCGCCGGAGGATGGCGCCGTCCCGCGGGAAACCGGCGGCCAGGCGGTAAAGTCCGTGGTTGAGCCGCGCTTCGGCGGCGCCTGCGGCCACGGCGCTCAGCGCCGCGTAAACCCGCCCGCCGAAAATGGCCGTAAACAGCACGTTCGCGCAGACGAGCGCCGCCAGCGCCGTGCCGCCTAACTCAGCGGAGAGCAGACCCAACGCAAGCCCGGCGATCAGCAGCGCGGCGGTCAGAGCCGAGAGTCGCGCGAGCCAAATCACCGCCGGGCCGAACGCCGGTTGATCGCTTTCGGCCCAGCGGAGAAAATCGGCCGGCGGCGCCAGACTTTGGGCCAGCAGACGCCCGCAGACC
>DATKRK010000058.1:0-15780 GCA_035532215.1 Pirellulales bacterium
GCCTTGCGGGCCGGCGGCCCGCAAGGCGCCGGCCGACAGGGGGGCATCGGCTCGCAAATCCCAGGCATAAATGCCTCAGCATTACCCACATCTTTTTCAGCGTTTTGGCAAGCTGTTGATACGAAAGCACTTACAAAGCCAGCGCGCGAGAGAGCACGCAATTTTAAGTCTTGGTACAGGAACAACTTACGGAAATGTGGGTAAGACTGAGGCATAAATGCCTGGGCTACATAAAAGAAGGCCCCCCTCACGCGTGCGGCTCGGTCATGCTCCAGGGATCGAGCGCCTTTTGCAGCTCGTCAGGCGGCAGAATCTTCTGCTCCTGGCATAGTTCGCGGATGGTTTTACCCGTCTTGAAGGCCTCCTTGGCCAGTGCCGCGGCCTTTTCATAGCCGATGTACGGATTCAGGCTGGTCACCATCGACAGGCTCTTCTCGACCGAGGCATTGCAGGCTTCGACATTGGCCTCCATTTCCAAGGCGCAGAAATCGACGAACGCCTCGGTGGCGCCGGCCAGCAGGGCAATGCTTTCGAGCGTGGTTTGCCCCATCACGGGCATCATGATGTTGAGCTGAAATTGTCCGCCCGTCGCTCCGCAGATGGCGACCGTCTGATCGTTGCCCATCACCCGAGCCGTCACCTGCATCATGCTCTCGCACATCACCGGATTGACCTTGCCCGGCATGATCGAACTGCCCGGCTGGCGGTCGGGCAGTTTGACCTCGTAAAAGCCGCAGCGCGGCCCCGAGCCGAGCCAGCGGATGTTGTTCGACACGTTGAACAGCGTGCTGGCCACGGTTCGCAATTGCCCGTGGCATTCGACCAAGCCGTCGCGTTGGGCGTTGGCTTCGAAATGATTGGCCGCCTCGACGAAGGCGATGCCGGTCTGCTTCGCCAATTCCGCGCACGTGCGGCGAGAGAACTCGGGATGCGTATTGATGCCCGTGCCGACGGCCGTGCCGCCGACCGGCAATTCCAGCACGGCCTGCTGGGCGCGGCGGGCCCGCTCGATCGACAATTCGAGCTGCCGGGCGAAGCCGCCGATTTCCTGCCCCAAACGCAAGGGCGTCGCGTCGGCCAGGTGCGTGCGACCGATCTTGATGATCTTGTCCCAGGCCTCGGCTTTGTCGGCCAACGTCTTTCGCAAACGCTCAAGGGCCGGAATCAGCTTCTCGCCGATCGAAACGGCCACGGCCACGTGAATGGCCGTGGGGAACGTGTCGTTCGTGCTTTGGCCCATGTTGACGTGGTCGTTCGGATGGACCGGCTTTTGGGCCTGCATCCGGTCGCCGCCCAGCATTTCAATGGCGCGGTTGCTAATCACCTCGTTGGCGTTCATGTTGCTCGACGTGCCCGAACCGGTCTGAAACACGTCGATCGGAAACTGGTCGTCGAACTTCCCCGCGGCCACCTCGCGGCAGGCGTCGAGCATGGCCTGCACCTGTTTGTCGTCGAGCGGGTTTTTGCCCGTGCCGGTCAGCTTGCCCAGATCGCGATTGGCGACCCCCGCGGCGTACTTGACCAGGCCCAGGGCGTGAATCAAAGCCGGCGGCAGGGGCCAGCCGGAGATGGGAAAGTTCTCGACGGCGCGTTGCGTCTGGGCGCCGTAATAGGCTTGGGCCGCAACGCGGACCTCGCCCATCGAATCGCGTTCGATGCGGAAGTCGGACATAGGGCAAAACTCCTCTCGATTTCGGCGGGTTCGGCAAGGATCCATTCCTCTCCCTCTGGGAGAGACTGGGCGAGGGCTGGCGCATATTTCGGTTCCCCCTCACTCCAGTCGTCTCTCCCAAAGGGAGAGGGAGCTTTATTTCGACTTGCCGCGATCCCAAATGATAACCCTTGGGCGAAAGCTCACAATGGGCTTTCCGGGCCACCGGCATGCGACTCAACGCGTTTCCATCTCGGCTCGGCCCCACTATCATCATGTCATCATGTTTGCCGACGCGTATCAACGCGTTCGCCTTTGGCTCGCGGGAGTGTTGCCATGCAAAAGTTTCTCCTCGGTGCAATCGCCGGCGGTTTGATCGGACTATTGCTGGGCGCCATCTTTGCGATCGGGGGCCTGCTGGCGGTTGAGGGCTTAGGCGATCGGGCGGCTGGCGTGATCGCGCTGTGCGGCGGCTCCGCGGGTTTTCTGGGAATGTTTCTCGGCGGATTGAGCGGAGGGGCTTATGCCGCTGGCGGCGGACGCGTGCAAGCCTATGTCGCCGCCGTGGCCTCGGCGTTCGTGGTCGGCATGGTCGCCTTCCGGCACGAGTCCCGCACGTCGCCGGGCGGTTGGCCGCTCTTCTATGCCGCCGGCGGCGCTTCGGCCGCGGCCGCCGTGTTGGTCGCCTACGGCCGATGGCACCGAAAAAGACCGTCGGCGCCGGCCGAGCCGCCGCCGCGTCGCCGCTGGCTGCAATTTCGCTTGAGCACGCTGCTGGCGCTGTTCGTTCTCGTCGGCGCGATCTTGTCGGCGCTGGTCAGCCGCAAGGCGCTCGAAGTTCGGGCTATCGCCCAGCTTCGCCGCCACGGAGCAGGCGTCCAGTGTTCGATTACGACGCCGAGCTGGCAATCGTTTCTCCTTGGCGATGCGAGCGGCGAACGCGACTCGGCCGATTCTGTCATTTTCCGCGGCCCCAAAGTCGGCGATACAGAGTTCACTTGGATCCGTTATTTGTCCGATCTCCGGAGCGTTACTCTGAACTCCACGACCGTAACGGACGCGGGCCTGGTTCATTTGCGGCCGCTGAAGCGGCTTGAATCGCTCAGCCTAGGCGACGCCGCGATCACCGACGCAGGGCTGAGGAATCTAAGCGGTCTCAAAAATCTTGTTGCCCTTGACTTCGGGGGCCGCGGCGTGACTGATGCCGGGCTGACGAATCTTCGCGATCTTCAAAAGCTCGAATGGCTTAGATTGAGCGGTCCTGGGATCACCGACGCCGGATTGAAATCCCTAATCGGTCTTAAGCAACTCAAGGCGATTTACTTAATCGACACCGGAATCACCGATGCGGGGCTGACCCAACTTTCAGCGTTGCCCGAGTTAGAGGTTCTCGACCTTTCAGGTACAGCCATCACCGACGCCGGGCTGAAAAGCGTAAGCCGTCTCAAACAACTCAAGTCGCTCAACTTAAGCGGTACGGCAATAACCGACGCTGGGCTGGCAAATCTCCGCGGCATGCCGCGGTTGGCATCGCTCTTCTTTCCCTTTACGTCAATTACTGATGCGGGAATTCCCGCCCTCGAAGACTTGCCAGCATTGCGGCAAGTCTGGGGCCATCAGACAAAAGTTACGATTGCCGGCCACCAAAAGGTGAGCGCCATTTTGAGGAAGGCGGAGGGCTGGCGCGCCGCGTCTCTCTCGGGCGATCACATCTCGAAAGATTAGCGCCGCCTGTCCGGTTGTATTTCAACCGCGGGGCTACTCCGGATGCATTCAGGCTCTCACCCGTGCAGCCGGCAACTGCCGTCGTCGCACGCTTCCGTGCGGCCGAAACGATAGCGGCGCTTGGCCACTTGCCGATAACACCATTGCCACAGCGGCATGCTGCCGGGCAGGTGCAACGCGGGGGCGGCCCACCACAACAGCGGCAGCCGCCGCGAAAGATAACGCAACACCTCGGCGCCCCGATGCCGCCGCCCGCGACGATCGACGAGCACCATGTACTGCATCAACTCGTCGTGCGACAGATCGGGAAACCGCCGAGCCGTTTCCGCGTCGTGCAGCGACAGGTAGGCCAATCGTCCGCCCGTGTCCCAGGCGGCCAGGCGGCGGATTTGGGCCGTGCAAATCCGGCAATGGCCGTCGTAAATCACGATTTCCGCCCGAGGGCGCTCGGCGGGTGCCGGGAGGGGGGCGACGGACGTGGTAGAATTAACCGCAGTCATTCGTTAAGCCATCGAGGAAAATTGCAGGGCCGCAGGGGCTTTTCGCGTAGCTGCCCGTGAAACACAAAAAACCATCAAGCCCGGCCGAGCGTCCAGAAATATACCACTTTCCGGTAAAATGGATTGGCAATTGACCTAACCGATTCGGTATACTGAGGGGCAGCTATCAACCGCCTATCGCCATTCTAGGAGACAACCGCAATGGACGTCTTGAAGCAACAGGTGCGGCGTGCGCAGCGGCGACTTGCCTTGCAGCGTTTTTTCGCGGTGCTTTCGTGGAGTTGGTTCGGCGCCTTGCTCGCGGCGGCGGCGTTGATTGCGGTCGGCAAGTTCTATCCGCTCGGCGTGCTGGCCTGGGGCTGGGTGGCCGGGGCGCTCGGCGTTGGGCTGGCATTTGCGATCGGTTGGACCTGGTTCACCGGCCGCGGGCAGCTCGAAGCCGCGCTGGAAATCGATCGCCGCTTCGGGCTCAAGGAACGGGTTTCCAGCACGTTTGCGTTGGGGCCCGACCAGCTCGATTCGCCCGCCGGCAAGGCGCTGGTCGAAGACGCCCTCAAACGCGTCGGCCGGCTGCACATCGCCGAGCAGTTTCGCGTCAAGTTTGGCCGCTGGACCTGGCTGCCGTTGGCGCCGGCCGCGTTAGCGTTTTTGCTGGCGATGTACCTGAATCCCTCGGCCGGCGAGAACAAGGCGGGCGGTTCGATCGCCAGCAAGGCCGAGCGAAAAACCGTCAAAACATCGACCGAAGTGCTGCGCAAGAAGTTGATCGATCGCCGCAAGGAAGCCCGCGATCAGGGCCTCAAGGACGCCGAAGAGCTGTTCGCCAAACTGGAACAAGGAACGAAAGAACTCTCCAAGTCGAAGCTTGCCGACCGCAAGCAAGCGATGGTCGAACTGAACGATCTGGCCAAGGACTTGGAAAAACGGCGTCAAAAGCTCGGCGGCGGCGACAAGCTGCAAGAGCAGCTCAAGCAGCTCAAAAACATCCAGCAGGGCCCAGCAGACAAGCTGGCGCAAGCAATGCGGGAGGGCGATTTCCGGCAGGCCCTCAAAGAGATCAAGCAACTCCGCGATTTGCTGGAAAACGGCAAGCTGGACGCGGAAAACAAGGCCCAACTGGCCAAGCAACTCGAGCAGATGGAGCAGAAGCTGATGCAGGTGGTCAAAGCCCACCAGAAGTTGGAACAAGACTTGAAAAAGCAGGCCCAGGAGTTGCGGAAACAGGGCCGCAACAAGGAAGCCGGCGACATCGAAAAGCAATTGGCCAAGCTGGCGCAAAAAGCGCCGCAGATGGAACAGTTGCAGAAGATGGCCGACAAGCTGGGGCAGTGCTCGAAGTGCATGAAGAACGGCGATCAGGCCGGCGCCAAGGCGGCGATGGATGCCATGAAAGCCGAACTGGCCGATTTGCAGCAGCAGGCCGACGAAGTCGCGATGCTCGACGAAGCGATGAGCGAGTTGGAGATGGCCAAGGATTCCATGGGCTGCAAGGAGTGCGGCGGCATGGGCTGCCGGGCCTGCCAAGGGGGCAATAACCCGATGGGTCGCCCCGGCATGGGGCTCGGGCGCGGTCGCGGCCAAGGTCCTCGCCCCGAAGAGAAAACCAATACCGGCTTCTACGACACCAAAGCGAATCTCAAGCGAGGCAAAGGCGCCGCGGTGGTCATCGGCTCGGTCGACGGCCCCAACATGAAGGGCCAGGTTCAGCAAGAGATCCAGACCGAGTTCGAAGCGGCCCGCGCCGCGGACGAAGATCCGCTAACCGACCAGCAACTGCCCCGCTCTTACCGCGAGCATGCCAAGAAATACTTCGACGGGCTGCGCGAAGGCAAGAAGTAGCGCTAAGCTTTGTGCAGCCGCTGAGGCAGCGTGAACGAATAGAGAATCGTCACGGCGCCGGCCGAGAGCAGGCTCCAAGGAGCCCATTCCGAGGGGATCAGTTCGCGCTGTCGGGCGGCCGTCGGATCGAGCCGGCCCATGACGCCCGCGGGGCGATCGCGGCTCGTAAGCAGCGCCTTGTCGATGACGAGGCATTCCGCCCCCAGCAGGCAAGCGTAGATGCCAAAAGCCAGGAATAATGAGCGCCACATGGCATTCGCCCTTTCTGACAGTCCGATCCGCCTTGACTACGATGCAAACTCGTCTCCACTGGTTCTTCTTATCGTCCAGGCCCGGCCGCCAATCGCACGACTCGACCGCGACGCCGCAAATGCCGCAGCCCCCGAACAACTGGCGCCGCGCCGGCGAAACGCCTCGGCCTGCCTATAGGGACGGCGCCGGAGATGCCGAAGCGGCGCTCCGTCTCGGCGGACGAAATGCACGAACGGGGCGGGACAGGGTAAATCGCGAAGAATGAAACGGCCGATGCAACAGACAGAAGCCTCGACATGGCAGGTTGTTCGGGCGCTGCGCAGGTCCTATAATACTCACGAGTTGTCGGACGACCCCGGGAGTTAGAGCGCTTTGTCGGCCAAACCGAAATTGTTGATGGTCAGAGGTTCGCGGGAGAAGAGGCTGCCCGATCTGGCTCCTCTGAGCGGCGTCTTTGAAATTGTCGAAGTGCGCAGCCCGATCCGCGCCCTCGTCCGGCTAGGCCGCGAAGGGGATGAATTCGCGGGCGTTTACGTCGATGCCGAACATCTCCGCGAGGCGCTCAAGGTCGGCAAGCTGCTGCAAAACGAGCGAATCCTCCAGGGCATGCCCGACGGCGTCGTGTTGCTCGATAGCGACAACTCGATTCTCTGGGGCAACGGGCGGTTGCGCGAGTGGGCTCGCCGCGAGAACGTGGTGGGCGCCAATTTCTACGCCGCCTTGGGCAGCCCCGAAATCCTCGGTCCCGATTTCTGCCCGTTCCATACCGCGCTGGCCACCGGCGTCGGCAGCAGCTCTACTCTGCGTTCCAGCGACAACCGCTATTACCGCGTCCACGCGGCGCCGCTGTTCGAAGACGAGGGCCCCCCCAAGAACCTGGTCGTCACCATTCGCGACGTAACGGCCGAGGTCTTGCAACAGCAGAAATTAGCCGCCATTCACCAGGCTGGCATCGAGCTGGCCAATCTGACTCCCGACGAGTTGTTTCACATGACCGTCGAGGAGCGGATCGAGTTGCTCAAGTCGAACATCCTGCACTACACGCGCGACTTGTTGAACTACAAAGTGGTCGAAATCCGAATGCTCGACGCCAAGACCGGCAAGCTCGAGCCGCTGTTGTCGGAAGGGCTGGTGCCCGAAGCCACCGACCGCGCGCTCTACGCCCAGCCGCAGAACAACGGCGTCACCGGGTTCGTGGCCGCCACCGGCAAAAGCTATCTTTGCGAAGACACGACCGAAGACCCGCTTTACCTCGAAGGCGCCAAGGGCGCCAAGAGTTCGTTGACCGTGCCCTTGGTGTTGCACGATGAAGTGATCGGCACGTTCAACGTCGAAAGCCCCGAGCCGCGGGCGTTCTCCGAGAGCGACCTGCAATTCCTGGAGATCTTCACGCGCGACGTGGCGCTGGCGTTAAACACGCTGGAATTGCTGGCGGTCGAAAAGGCCAGCACGGCGGCCGAAAGCGTCGAAGCGATCCACAGCGCCGTCGCCTTGCCGGTGGACGATATTCTCAACGACGCCGTGAACATCATGGAGCGCTACATCGGTCACGAACCGGAAGTGGCCGAACGCCTGCAGCGCATCCTGCGCAACGCGCGCGACATCAAGCAGGTGATTCAAAAGGTCGGGCAGCAAATGGCGCCCAGCCAGGCCCATCCGCAGGCGCTGCAGTTCAGCGAGCGGCCGCTGTTGCGCGGGCTGCAAGTGCTGGTGACCGACGCCGACGAAACGGTGCGCAGCGCCGCGCACAATTTGTTGGAGCGCTATGGCTGCATCGTCGAAACGGCGCACGACGGCGGCGAGGCGATCTGCATGGTCCGCAACCTGAGCGCGGGCCAGAGCTACGACGCGATCATTGTCGACATCCGCCTGCCCGACATGACCGGCTTCGAGGTGATGACCAATCTGCAAGGCATCCTGGAGCACGTGCCGCTGATTTTGATGACCGGCTTCGGCTACGATCCCGGCCACTCGATCGTCAAGTGCCGCCAAGCCGGCCTGCCGCCCGGCGCCGTGCTCTACAAGCCGTTCCGTCTCGACCAATTGCTCGACACGGTCGAATCGGTGGTACGGTCTTCAGGGGCCATCGGCCAGGCCTGAAACAAATTTCAGAACGCTTGGATGTTGCTGTTGATCTACGGCTCGTCGAACAGCATTCGTTGCGGCGATTTTCGGAGCGGAAGCGGCTTCTGCCCCGACATTTTCTTCAGTTCCGCCTCCACTATCTCGGCGATCGTCGGCAATTGGCTGCCATCGGAGATAGACGCTAACAGTTGCCCATAGAGCACGATCTTTTCGTCGTTCCGCGACATTTCGAACCCTTGATTGCCAAGTCGGTCTAACTTAGAGCGTGCAGATTCGATTGCCGGCTGAATCGCTTGCACGCGCTGCCAGGCGCAATTGGATTGCTTTCGGCAGACAACGATGATGTCAAGTTGAATTGGTTCCTTGGCCTGCGATTTCGGAGTCGCAATTGACATTTCAGCCTTAACGGGGTGCGCGTTGATGACGGTGAACCCGCCTCCGAGAATGGCGTCGGCCAAAGCCGCCCAGCCCTCCTCTCGTGAATGATGATAAGTAAACGCCAAGATTCCGTCGTCTTTCAGGATCCTGTGACATTCGCGAAAAACGGCTTGGAGTTTTCGAGCGAAGCGACAGGGCTCGGTGTCCTGCACCTCGCACGGACTGCGAGTCGATCCGATGGGCGCATCGCCATGCTGTCTGCGAAGCTGTTGCCACGCGAAAAAGAAATCGGCCAACTCCGAATAGTGAACGTTGTCGAAAAACGGCGGATCGGTGATTACCAAGTCGAGACTTTTGTCTGGAAGGCGGGTTCTTGACGAATCTCCGCAGGATAAGTGAATCGACCTCGGCGAGAACTCGCCTTGCTCCGGCCAGTTCGAGGCGATCTGTCCGGTAAATGGTTCGGAGCAAACTCGTCCTGGAGAACTTTTGCCGTTGACTTCAGTCGGCGCTTCGCGGTACTGAATCGCGCGGAGCAACCTGCTCTGAAATAAATTCGAAAACGCTCCCGAACTTTTAGGCGTTCCCCAGATATTCGCCTCGATCGGCGTGCGCTCTGGTTTCAAGATGTGATGCGAAAACATGTGGCGCACCGCACCTGTCCCTTCACCTTTATATGAGGCAAAAAGGTTATTGAATTCCAAAATGCCTGAAAAGAGGGTCAATAAAGCTTTTCGAGTTGGAGGATCTTGAACCCTCTCGATGGAGTCTCGCAGCCAGCCCAAGACCAGCAACTGCCGGTCGTTGAAGAAATCCCGCCATTTCCGAAAGCCGTAGCGCATTGCTTGGCGAGTATTGTAGCCGTGTTCGAGCAGAAGCTCCGGAAGGTCTATGTACCCAGCTTGTTCTTGTTGTTCCAGTAGCTCGGAGCAACGCTCGTACTCAACGCGATCTGCGTCGTTTACCGGGCGATATTCTTTATCGCCGCCTGAGGTAAGAACGAGCTTGCCGTACAGGCGAAAGTTGGGCCGTGATGCACCTTTTGAAATGGCGTCAACGATTTTGAACGAGCCGTTGCACCGGCTGCACGAAGCCGTCGTTCCACGCGCCGGACCAATCGTGGGGTCGAACTCGTGACGACATTTCTCGCATTTCGCCGAGTCGTTCCCAATTAAGCCGCGAAAGATATCGCCGCATACCGGGCAAAGAATTTGCACTTCCGGTTTACGGCTCGGGTACGCATTGCGAGCGATAACGTACGACGAAAAAAGGTCGACGGACGCGCTACACTTCGGGCAGGTCGCTTGCATTACCCAAAAAAAATAAAGGACTTCGCCCTTGCGCCCGCTGGGATCTTGAAACCGATACAGTTCGCGAATCCTTGTCCCCACGCCTTGCGCAAGTTCATCGAATGCTTGCAGCAGCTTGCGTTTATTCAGCGGCCCCAGCGCTGTTTTCACAAGTTCGACTGCCACCGGGTTGATATCGCGTCCGAGCGCTGTCAAGCCAAGCTTGTGCGCTTCGCCGATTGTCGTTCCCGAACCCATGAAGGGATCGAAAATCGCTAGGTTGCCAAACGCGTGTCGGCGGTAAAACTCTTCACGCAAATCAGAGCCTCGAGGAAGGATGGCTCCCAAGAGAATGCCTCGGAAAACCGAGCCGAGACGCTTCGCCCACCACTTATGGACGTGGTAAATCGGCCTGTGGATTTCTTTCCGCCAGCTTTCGCGTTCCGCAAGCTGCGACAGAAATTCAAACGGAAATTCATCCGTTTCGATCAATCGTAGCTCAAGATTCCGCGTCGTCATCGCCAAGTTCCGGGATATCGTCCGGTCGAACGTTACGCATGGATACGGAACCCTTCGGGGACGTCCTCATTCGCCACGCACGAAACCGATGCTCACGTCCGGAACCTGGATTGGCGACTTTTTTCGGAATCAATTCATTCGTTTGGAGGTCGAACGAATACCCTACAATTAACTCGCTTGCTTCTCGGCGCGCCAACTCGCCGACCTCTACGATTTCACGCCCGGGCTTGAACGCTGCCGGCAAGATCAGCGTTTGTTTATGGGCTACTCCGTCGACGAGTCGAAACGGCGTCGGAACGACGTACATCTTTCGGTCGCGAATGAGGATATCGCCATAGCTGCCAAACCCCTTTACGCTTTTGTTCTGGTGAACGTAATCGTGGTCTGCGTTCAAGAAGTCGCCGTGACAAACCACCAAATCGAGAACTGGATATGCGTTTCCGTCGGGCTTTTTGGGATAGCGACCGAAGACATAATAGATCGTCCGACCGTTGTGTTCGCCTGTCGGCGTCTGGCTGTTGCTATCGAAACTCGCGTCCCGGCCGGGGTACGCCAACCCTTTCACTTCGTAGCCGTCCGTGGCGGCCACCATTCGGAAGTCGGGGTAACTGTTTCTTCCGCCGCTTTCGAAATCATTGCCTGTCTCTTTCAACCTCGCCTTGAACCAATTCTGGAAGTGGAATTCCTTATCGGTCGAACTCACCCGCTTGATGAGCGATCCCGCGTTTATGGCTTCCACGCATCGAGTAAAGATGTTGGTAACCGTCATGCCGTTCGTCAGAATTGGCCGATCAAACGCGGTGCAAAGATCATTGAATAGGGGCCCTACAGCTTCTCGATCTCCACGCAGATCCCGCCGGCTCGCAGGGCTTTGTGCATGCGGGTGAACCAGAGTTCCTTGCGCCAAGAAAGTCCGAGATCCTGGCAAGTTTCGAACAGCTCTCGGCGGTTGTAGGTGCGGCAGCACCAGAGCCGGCTGGTCCAGGCGCCGCAAAACGTGTCTTCGCTGGTCAACAGCATCATTCGCCCGCCCGGCGCCATTACGCGGGCCAGTTCGGCCAGACCGAGCCGCGCGTCGGGCACGTGCTCCAGCACATACCCGCACGTCACGCAGTCGAAGCTCTCGTCGGCGAACGGCAGCCGCGTGAGGTCGGCGACGAGATGCCGCGGCACGTCGCTCTTGAGCCGCATGCGCGCCCGGCGGAGCATTTCGAACGACAGATCGAAACAGGTGATCTGGGCGCCGGGGTCGGCGTACTTCAGCAGGTGCGTCACGATCTGGCCGGCGCCGCTGCCGACGTCAAGAATCTTACGGCAGCCGCTGAGATCGAATTGCCGCTCGCGCAAGAGCTTGTCGCCCAGCGGCATGTGCAGCGAGATCAGGCTGCACATGGCCAACAGCGCCCCTTGCGGGCCGTCGTAGACGTCGCGAACCTTTTCGCGATACTCCTCGTAGCTGACCCGCTCGATTAAATTGTTTTCGACGATCTTTTTGACGACGTTCTTCTTTTTCGCCTTGGCCGAGTGTCGGCGCTTCTTGGGCTTGCGGAGCAGGGCCTTGCGGATCATCGAGTTTCCTGAAGACTTCCGTCGCGGCGGGCGAGGCCGCAGGCGAGGACGGTTCGCACGCGGCGGAGTCGTTAAATATAAACACGCCGATTGTAGATATACCACTCGAAAAGCAAAACCGCCAGAGCCGCCAGCACCAGCAGCTTCCAGACGTCGCGGCGGGCCGGCTGGCGGGCCGTGATTCCCGAGACCTTGGAATCCCCCACTTTCAACTCCATCCGCGGCGCCAGATCGCTTTCCAGGCTATCGAATAAGTTGACCGCGAATTTTCCGGCGACTTTGCCGCCTTCCAGAACGTCGTAAGCCCCCACTTCCGAGGCGCCTGTGAACTTGAACGCGTTGAGCTTGCTGCGGCCCACGTCGACCGTCGACCCGTCGGGCAACTTGACCGCGATGGTTTCGCCCGCCGTGTCCGATCGCCAAGTGACGGTTTGTCCCGGCTGCACGTTGTCGGTCGCCAAGCTCGTGCGGCTGCCGCCGAGATACTCCAGTGCATTCAAGACGAACACCGGGAAGCTCGCCTTCAGCACCCAGTCGGAGCCGACGCGATCCTCGTCGATCAACGTGAACCCCAGCGCCGCGTCTTCATATCCCTCTCGCGGTCCGATGGCGAACATCGCCCCGGCGTTGGCGTCGATCAGCACCGTACCGCCCGGCGGAGGAAACAACGGGATCGCCTCGGCGATCAACACGTTGCCCAATTCAACGATTTGCATCAAGGGGTGCGAACGGTCGCTGTCGATGATCTGCGGGGCCGCGACTTTTTCGCCCGCCTTCCAGCCTTCGCTCGGCGGCGCCCGGCCGATGAACAACGTGTTCGCCTGAGGCATTTGCTCCGGCCGGCAGCGGTCGAAAATCACCAGGTCGTAGCCGCCCGAAGCCGCTTGTTTCCGATACTCGGCGCCCTTGATAAAGGCCGGAGCGTGCTGGGTGATGTCGGCGACTTCGCGAGCACGGTCGGTGCCCAGGGCGATCTCCAGCGGTTCGTTGCCGGGCGTGACGAACAACACTTTGGCCCGGCGCGGAACGTTGATCGCATTCCAGGCCGTGTTGTCGACGGCCAAGGCATCTTTGGCATCGAGACGCAGTTTGAGCATGCCCGACTTGAGCCCTTCCAGATCGAAAGCCACGCCGCTCGATTCTCCCGGCTCGACCTCCAAACGCTTGGCATTGTCGAGTTCGCCGTCGATGAACACCTCGACGTCGACCGTCGCTTTTTCGGGGCCGTCGTTTTTCACGCGGGCGAACGCTTGCAAAGTCTCGGGCTGGTCCTCGCGCGGCGAGGTGGTCAGCGCGGCGATCGAAAGATTCGACACGGTCTCGGTCCCGATCGGATGATAGACCGGAGTGAGGTTGCCCAGCGCGAAGTTCTTGACGTCGGGGAATCGCCCGTCGCTGTAGATATAGAGCGTCGCCTCCTGGGCGTCGGCGACTTGAAAATCGCGGCTGTCTTCGATGTTGCTGGTGCGGCCCGGATTCGCCAGGCCCGAGGCCACCCTCAGCGCCTCGGCCAGCGACGTGCTGCGATTGGTTTGCTTCACTTCTTGCAAACGCCGCCTGAGTTCGTTGCGGTTGTCGGTGAACGACTGCTCGACTTTGGCGCTGTCGGCGAAACTGACGATCATCGCCACGTCGCCCGACCGCATTTCGTCGATCCTCTGGGCGACCTGCTGCTTGGCGTATTCCAGCCGCGTCGGTTCGATATCGGTGGCGCCCATGCTCGCCGACGTGTCGATCAGGAAAATGCTCCGCTCGCCGAGCTGTTCGGAACCCATCCAACTGGGCCCCGCCAAGCTGAGCAGCAACAGCGCCAACAACAGCAACTGCAAGAACAACAGCAGGCTCTGCCGCAATCGCTGCCAGATGCTGTTGACGTGCAAGTCCTCGATCGACTTGTGCCAGAGATAAGTGCTCGGCACCGCCAGCGGCTGCCGCTTGAGCTTGAGGAAATACAACAACACGATCGCCGGAGGCACGGCCCCGACGACGATCCACTGCCACCACGAAAGCATGTTGGCCCATTGCATCAGCGCACCAAGCCTCGCTGGCGGAGGTAGCCGGAAACCAATTGATCGACCGGCGTCGTGTTCTTGGCCAGCAAGTACGACATGCCGCGGCGATTGCAGAACTCTCGCGCGCCGCCGATGAACGCGGCCAGCGTCTGCTGATAGCGTTTCAAGAGCGGGGCGCTGACCGTGATCTCCGCCACGTCGTCGTCCTCGCAGTCGATCAGCCGCAGATCGCCCTTCACGTCGGGCTCCAGTTCTTCCTGCGACAAGACCTGGATCACGTAGGCGTCCATCTGCCGCGCCATCAGATAGCGCAGCGCGTCTTGATAGCCTTGCTTGTCCATCAAGTCGCTGATCAACACGACGATGCCCTTGCCGGCGTTGCGCAGGCAAAAGTTCTTGACCCCCTGGGCCAGCGAAATCGATTCGCCCGGCTCGATGTGCTCCAGGTAGTCGAGCATCCGCCACAGGCTGCGCCGGCCGCGGAACACCGGCCCCGGCTGCCGCGCGGGCTGGCCGATCGTTTCGATCTTGATCCGGTCCGAACGCACCAGCCCGATGAAGCCCAGCGCCGCGGCCAACTGCTTGGCGTATTGCAGCTTGGTCGGCTCGCCGAAGTTCATCGAGTCGCTGGCGTCGATCAGGGCGTAAAAGTGCAGGTCTTCTTCTTCGAAGAACAGCTTGAGAAACAGCCGGTCGAGCCGGGCGTAGGTGTTCCAGTCGATGAACCGCAGGTCGTCGCCGTGGACGTAGTTGCGGAAATCGGCGAACTCGACGCTCTGTCCTTTGCGCTTGCTGCGCCGCTCGCCTTTCATGCGGCCGCGAAACACCTTGCGGCTGACCAGTTCCAGCTTTTCCAACTGGGCCAGCAGTTCGGGACTGAGCAACGGAGAAGCTAATGTGGACATCCAGCCGCCTTTTCGCCTTCCATCTTTTCGATGGCGACTATCCGTGCGGGAAAGTCGATGTGCAGTCGATAGTCGCGCAACATGCCCGTTCCAATCAGGATCGTGTCGCTGCCTGCAAACGTCGCTTGCGCTCGGACGATCCGGTCATCGAACGGAAAGTCAACGAGAAACACGTCTTCCTCGATTCGTTGATTCTTTCCGATAGTAGGCTGGAGACCCCACCCGCACGAAGAACAAAGGACCCATGCTTCCAGCGGCGTCTCTTTGAGCGATCACGTCTTGGACGGAATGGCCAAACCAGATGCAGCCGCTCGCAGGATCGATGCCGGCGGTCTGGCCGACCTTGTCCGACAAATCATGGCGCTGCTGATACGCCGACCAAATCTCCTGGGCCCGGCTTGAATCGGCTTCCGTCCATTTGGATAGGGTCATTGCGATTCACCTGTATGATTCGCGACGCGTATGCCCGCCAACGGGGACAATTTCATCGTAGATTCCTCGCTTGCCAGAGAAAAGCCCGGACGGGTATCGCCGCATCAAGCCGCCTTTTCGCCTTCCGCCTTCTCGGGCACGCCTTCCAGCAGATCGAGCAGCACTTGGTCGCTCTCGATCCCCTCGGCCTGCGCCTCGAAGTTCAACAGCACGCGGTGCCGCATCGCCGGCAGGAACACCCGCCGCACGTCCTCGAAGCTGACGTTGTAGCGTCCTTCGAGCAGCGCGCGGACCTTCGAGGCCAACGCCACCGTTTGGGCGCCGCGCGGACTGGAGCCCCAGCGGATGTATTGATTGGTGATCGGCAGAGAATAGGGGCCGCCCGGATGCGTGGACAGCGCCAGCCGCACCAAGTAGTCCTGCACGTGCGGCGCCAGAATCACCTCGCGCACCAACTGCTGCCAGCGGCGGATTTCGGCGCCGTCCATCACCTTCTCGACTTGGATCACTTCGCCGCGCGTCGTGCGGTCGATGATCGTCGACAATTCTTCGCGAGTCGAGTAGCCGACGACGAGCTTGAAGAAGAAGCGATCGAGCTGCGCCTCGGGCAGAGGGTAAGTGCCT
>DATKRK010000059.1:0-11316 GCA_035532215.1 Pirellulales bacterium
CGATCTCCCGCAACTTCCGCGTTGTTTCCGATTCGTTGACCATCTTCCGTCCTTCCTTGGACTTACAACTCGATCCTCGCGACAAAAACCGCCCACCAGCATACAACCCGCGGTCGAAACCGCGAACGTCTACTTACGCCCCCCAAGCTTTCTCCCTACCAGACCGGCCTAGCATCAAAACGCGTCTAGGGCTAAACTTCCGGCGGTTTGCCTAGATTGCGGTTTGCGTCGCTTGGCGAATCCGCGCCGTCGGGCGGAGAGCGGCGAACTTGACGCTTTGGCGAAAAAGTCACCCATCGGACCGCCCTCGCAGGGATCGATCATTCCATTCTGGCGCCCGTTTCTGCGGGACAAGGAGACACGAAGTGTTGCATTCCCCCCATCGCATGCTGCTGGCGGCAGTTTGTTTTGTTTCCCTCGCGGGGGGCTCGGTCTTGAGCGGTCGGGCGGTTCAGGCGGCGCCGCCCAGCGACGTGCTGTTTCCCGCGGAAACCAAAGGCTATGTCTCCATCCCCGACGTGCAATTGTTGGCCGACCGCTTCCAGGAAACGCAGCTTGGCCGTTTGCTCGAAGACCCGGTGATGAAACCGTTCAGCGACGATATTCGGCGGCAGATCAAGCAGAAGTGGACGCAATCGCACGCAAAATTGGGACTCTCGCTCGAGGACCTGGAAGGCATCGCCACGGGCGAGATGAGCCTGGCCTTGGTTTCGGTCCCCAACCGCCGAGCCTCGTTGGCCGTGCTGGTCGACGTCTCGGGCAAGGATGACCAGGCCCGAGCGACGCTCGCCAAGGTCGAGGGCGAGTTGCAAAAACAGGGGGCCAAGCGAGTCGAAAAAACCATGGCGGGCGTCACGCTCACGGTCTTGGAAACGGCCCCGAAAGGCGAGCAAACCGAGCCCACCCGCGCCGTTTATTTCCTGAAAGACGGCTTGCTCGGCGCCTCCGACAGCCTGGCCGTGGCGAGCGAGATCGCCCGGCGCCTGACGGGCGGCACGTCGGCGGGCGGCACGTCGGCGGGCGGCAGCGGCGACTCGCTGGCCGATCTCGAAGCCTACCGGGCGGTGATCGAACGCTGTCAATCGGACAAAACCGCGGCGGACGGCCCGCACGTGCGCTGGTTCATCGACCCGATCGGCTTCGCCGATGCGATGCGCACCTGGCAGGTTCGTCAACGCCGCGGCGATACCGATTACCTGAAGGTCGTCAAAGCCCAAGGCCTTCAGGCCCTCAAGGGGGTCGGCGGCCTGGTGAGTTTTTCGACTGGTCCGTACGGCGTGCTGCATCGCACGGCGGCCTACGCTCCGAAGCCGTACGAGTTGGCGATGCGGATGATGGTCTTCCCCAACGGCGGCGATTTCAAGCCGCAGCCCTGGGTCGCCAGCGATTTGACCACCTACGCCTCGTTCCGTTGCGACCTGCTCAACGCCTTCGACCGCTTCGATACGCTGTTCGACGAAGCCTTCGGCGAGCCGGGCGTTTGGCAAGATACGCTCGACAGCATCAAGGAAGATCCCAACGGTCAGCACCTCGACATCCGCAACGACCTGGTCGTCCATCTGGGCCAGCGCGTGACGATCGTCACCGACTACAAATTGCCGATCACTCCCACCAGCCAGCGCCGTCTGATCGCCATCGAGGCCAAAAACCCGCAGGCGTTGGCCAAAGCGGTCGAGAAATCGATGCAGGGCGATCCGCGCGTGATTAAGCAGAAGATCGGAGAGCAGACCGTTTGGGAGATCCTTCCCGAAGACGAAATGAGCTATGAACTCGACGTGCAAGACGCCGGCGCCGCCGACAAAGAGAAAGACGGCGAAGACCAAGCGCCCGAGGCGGCTGCAGAGAACCAGGCGCCCAAAGCCAAAACGCCGAATTCGGCGGTGACCGTGGCCAAGGGGCACTTGTTCGTCGCTTCGCACATTGCGCTATTGGAAAAAGTGTTGGCCAATAACGAGCCGCAGGGACAACTGGCCGAATGGGGCGACTACCGCCTCGTCGAGGCGGAATTCGCCAGGCTGGGCGCCCGCGAGAATTGCGCCCAAGGCTTCTCCAAGACCGACGAACAATACCGCGCCACTTACGAACTGTTCCGCGCGGGCAAGCTGCCCGAGGCCGACACGCTCTTCGCCAAGTTTCTGAATCTGCTGCTGGGCGAAGAAAAGGAAGGCGTGACGCGCAAGCCGCGGCTCGACGGCAGCAAGCTGCCGCCGTTCGCCAATATTCGGCATTTTCTCGGACCGGCCGGCAGCTTCGTGACCAGCGAGCCGAACGGCTGGTACGTCATCGGCTTCACGCTCGGAGGCCAGGCGCCGCTGGCCGGCGGCTTGTCGCCGAGCAAAACGACCAAGCAGTGATCGGCTAAACTGCCCAAGGGCGCCAACGCCGCCTTGGGCGGATTGTGGGGCGGCCTTCCAGGCCGTCGCCGACGGCCTGGAAGGCCGCCCCACGGCCAACGGACGCCTCATTCTCAAGCGACCAGAGCGTAAACCGTGAGCGTGCGCATCGCCAACGGCGCCGGCTTCCTGGGCGACAATCTCGACGCGCCCCGACGCCTCGTCGAATCGGCGGCGATCGACTACCTGACGCTGGAATACCTGGCCGAACTGACGCTGTCGATTCTGGCTCGCTCGCGCGAGAAGAATCCGTCGGCCGGCTACGCCGAAGATTTCTTGACGGTGCTAGACAGCCTGACGCCGGCGCTCGCGGCGCAGCCGGCGCTCAAAATCGTCACCAATGCCGGCGGCATGAATCCCTTGGCCTGCGCCAAGGCCGCGGCGCAGATTCTTGCCCGCGCGGGCCTGAGCGGCGAACCGATCGGCGTCGTCAGCGGCGACGATCTGCTCGCCGATCTTAGCCGCTTGCAAGCTGCGGGCTGCGATTTCAAGAATCTCGACAGCGGCGAGCCGCTCGCTTCGCTCGCCGCGCCGGTAGTTAGCGCAAACGCCTACATGGGCGCGCGGCCGATTGCCGAAGCCTTGCAGTCGGGTGCGCGAATCGTCATCACGGGCCGAGTGGCCGACGCCTCGCTGACCGTCGGTCCGGCGGCGCACGAATTCGGCTGGCAATGGGACGACTGGCGCCGCCTGGCCGGGGCCAGCGTCGCGGGCCACCTGATCGAGTGCGGGGCGCAGGCCACCGGCGGGTTTTATCCGCACTGGCGCGAGATCGACCTGGCCGCCGTCGGCTACCCGGTCGCCGAACTCGACGCCGACGGCGACTCGGTCATCACCAAGCCGGCCGGCTCGGGCGGCGTCGTGAACCGCGAGACCGTCGCCGAGCAGTTGGTCTACGAAATCGGCGATCCGGCCCATTATCTGACGCCTGACGTCGACGTCGACTTCACCACGGTCGAGATCGACGAGTGCGGCCCTGATCGCGTGAGCGTTCGCGGCGCCGAGGGCCGGCCGGCGCCCGAGAGTTACAAAGTTTCGCTGGCTTATCGCGATGGTTACATGGCGACGGGCCAGATGCTCGTTTACGATCGGCGGCCGGCGGAAAAAGCCCGGGCCTGCGCCGAAATTATCTTCGCCCGCTTGCAGGCGGCGGGCTGCGAGTATACCCGCTGGAACGTAGAATGCCTGGGCGCGGGCGAGGCCGTGCCCGGCTTGCACGCGGCGCCGCAGGGCTTGCGCGAAGTGATGCTGCGGATCAGCGTCCACGAGCCGCGCCGCGAGGCCGTCGAACGGTTTGCGAAAGAATTGGCGCCGTTGGCCACGAGCGGCCCGGCAGGGCTCGCCGGTTACGCCAGCGGCCGGCCGCAAGTGCGGCCGGTTTTCGCTTATTGGCCGACGCTGGTTCCCAAAGCGTTGGTCTCGCCTCGCGTGCAGGTGCAAACCGCGGCGGAGTGGAGCGCCGCGAACTGACGGCAAGCGACATGGACTCGAAAACGATTCCTCTTTCCGAAATCGCTCACGCCCGCAGCGGCGACAAGGGCAACCACGCCAACATCGGCGTGATCGCTTATACGCCGACGGGCTACGAGTATCTGCTCGGCGCCCTTTCCGCCGAGCGCGTGGCCGAATACTTCGCCGGCTTGCGGTGCAGTCGCGTGGAGCGTTTCGAGCTGCCCCGCTTGTGGGCTTTGAATTTCTTGCTGTACGATGCACTTGCGGGCGGAGCGAGCCGCTCGTTGCGAATCGACACGCAGGGCAAGCTGCTCAGCACCGCCATCGCCGACTTGCCGTTGCCGATTCCCAAAAATCTCTCCGCCATGCAGCGACCGCAATCATCCGCTTAACCGACGCCGAGCCTTTCTTCCGTCCCGGCCTACCGCCGACCTACTCCCGCCATGTCGCTCATCCGCATCAACATCCACGAGCATGCCGGCACGATCATCTTGAACCGGCCGCAGAAGCGTAATGCCTTGAGTCGGGCCTTGCTCGCGGAACTCAGCCAAGCCCTGGGCGACTTGCACCTGGAGCGTCGCGTGCGGGCCGTGGTGCTGACCGGCGCCGGGCCGGCGTTTTGCGCCGGCATGGACTTGCAGGAAATGCACGAAACCAGCCAGCAAGAGAATCCGCACACGCAATGGCACGAAGACGCCGTGCTGTACCGCGATCTGCTGGAGACGATGTGGCGTTACCCCAAGCCGCTGATTGCCGCCGTCAATGGTCCGGCCGTGGCCGGCGGCGCCGGGCTGCTGTTGGGATGCGATCTGGTCGTGGCCGCTCGGAACGCAAGCTTCGGACTGCCCGAACCGCTGCGCGGCATCGTCGCCGCGATGGTGGCGCCGCTGCTGCATTTCCGCATCGGCGGCGGACAGGCCGCGCGGCTTCTGCTCTCGGCCCAATCGATCGACGCCGCCGAAGCGCACCGCATCGGCTTGTTTCACGAGGTCGTCGCCCCCGATCATCTCTGGCCCCGAGCGGTTGAACTCGCGGCACAATGCGCTCGCTCGGCGCCCGAGGCGTTGCAGCTCACGAAGCGGATGCTGAACGAGACGGTCGGCGAGCACCTTCCCACGCTGCTTTCCGCCGGCGCCGCCGTCAGCGCCACGGCCCGCACCACCGAGGCCGCCGCCGAAGGCCTGGCCGCGTTCTTGGAAAAGCGCGAGCCGAAGTGGCCGTGACAACTATAAGGAATACGCCGCGAGCATCGCCTGGGTGAGCCGTTCATCGTGTAGCGCGCTGGCGACTAGCGCGCCGTCGCAGCCTGCGGCGGCCAACGATTCCAGATCGTCTAGACCGCGAACTCCGCCGCCGGCGACGATTTCGACCTCCGCGTCGAGTTGGCGCAAGCGGCGGCAAAGCGATTCCGTGCCGGCGCCTTGAGACATGCCGACCTTGGCCAGGTCGAGCACGATCCAACGCCGCACGCCGAGCCGCAGCGCACGAACGGCAATTTCGAGCGGGTCGAGGCCCCGCCAGGCTTGGGCCGCCGTCAGCGGCGCCTCGGCCTTCAAGTCGAGGCTGAACACGAGCCGCTCGGGACCGACGGCCGCCAACATCTCCCCAAGCGCCTCGGGACTGGCCAGCGATTCGAGGCCGACGACGATGGCTGAGAAAAGCTGCCCGTTTCGAAATCCGGCGATGCGTCTGGCTCGTTCGGTCGTCGCCGCCCCCGCATCGAGCCGCAGCGAGAAGCCGCAGCGAGCCAGTTCTTCGTAAATGCTCCAAGCCGGATCGGCGCCTGCGATGGCGTCCAGGTCGGCCACGTACGCTTCGCGGAAGCCGAATCGAGTTCGCAGAGCCGAGCCAACGGACGACGGCGCCGCATGGCTGCAAAGTCGGCTTTGGATCGGTCGATACTCGTGCCGGCGGCCGGCGAGGCCGCGGACGACGAGGCCGCCCATGAGGTCGATGACGGGAATGATTTGCATCGGCGATGGCGACTTTACGAGGCGAGTGATGAGTGTCGTTAATATGCTTCGATTTCGCCTCGAAGGGCTTGCCATTCCGGCAACCAATCGGCGATATCTTCGCCGGTCGATTCAATTCCGAGCAGAATTTTTTCACGGAACGCCCTAGCGCTTTGAAATCCATTTCGTACGACGTCATCTTCCGTCGCCAGGAACAAATCCTTGCCGGCAAACGTCGAAAGTGCGTCTCGCCGGCGCGCCCCGCCCGGACTGAACTCGGGCAACAGTTGCACCCAGCGATCCATAACCTCTTCGGCGGTCGCCGCTTGCTCGGAGGCGTGCTCCGCGACGACGCGCGGAATCTCCTCGCGGCACGCCGCTTCGCTGAATTCATCGGGAAACTGGTGGCGATCTTTTCCGCGCGGTCGTCCCCAGCCGGCGGGCAGTTGATTGAACCGTCGTCGGCAATTGCTCAACGCTGTTCTCGCCGCTTGGTAGATGGCGATTCGATTCGTCGCAGTTTCCAGAATATCTGCATAGCTCCAATTGGCGGCGGCGCCCAACGCGTTCGAGACGACGACGGGGTCGAGAAGATAGTTTTCGATCTCCTTGCGAGACCACCGCCAGCCGAAAGAGTGCTCGTTGTTCGTCCACTTCGACGGGACTGCACCAGCCTCGGTCCATTGCTCCAGGAAATCGCCGTCAATCAGCCCTGCGACTCTCGACGCCGGACGCGCTTCGCGATGGGCGAGAATCCGTTCGCCCATGCCATATTTTCCCCCGAGAGACCGGATTTCCCCGCAACGTCCTGCTAAAAGCTTTTTCAATACGCGAATATCGGGACTATTTGGTCCCCCTTCGCAGAACAGGATGTCTACAGGCACAATCTGCCCCCCTCCAAACGGCGCACTTGCTCGGGGCTGACAATCGAACTAACGGCCTCGGAATGCGTCGTGTAGATGAACTGGCACCCTGGCCCCAGGACGGGAAGTAGATTGACAAGCGACTGGGCCAGCGGCGGGTGCAGGTTCAGGTCGATTTCGTCAATAAGAACGACCGAATTCTTGATTTGTTGCCGCACGAATTCGTAGAGGATGGGAAACACAGCCTGTTCTCCGGACGACATTTCCTCGATGTCGTAGGTCCGCTGACCGTCTGAAATGGTGAAGTAGTAATCCTCGGGCGAGGGAACTCCGGCGCGAAACATCGGTTCCGGATCACTGAACGAACGCCCCGGAAAAATGCGCTTGTAAAGGTTCTCCAATTCAAGGAGAAAATCGGGGCCAGGTCGTGGCCCACGAGTTATTCGCGCAAGCTTCCAACCATTTAAATGCGTGCGCAACTGCTTGACCCCGACCCCAAAAGCGATCCGATTGGTAGGTTCCTCGGCAAGTTCGTCGTTATGGGCAATTTCTCGCGCCCCGGGAGGGGTTGCCAGATTACGGAACTGGTCGAACCAGAACACCCCAGGTAATCGGGGAAACAGTTCGCGCGCGCTCGGATCGGTTCGAAGCAAGTCCGCCGCGTAGGTTCTCCCGCGGAATAAATACTGCTCTTGAGGGGCTCCCGTCCAGTATCGATCCCCGTCGAGGCCAACTTTGACGACGTTGGAATGTGGCGGTTCAATAAACTCGGGAAGCCCGTCTTGGCCGCGCCGGCTGTCGTACCAGCGCCGAGCCGCTTCTTGAGTCGCCAGAATCTCGTCGTCCGTGAAATGGACCTCTAGCTCGATTCTTGGCCGGCCCCAGCGTTGGAACCGCCCGGGAACCCAGCCCAGCCAATCGAAATCTTCCACACTGCGAGTCTTGTGTGAGATCCTAGAAAGGCAAAGAGCAATCGCTTGAAGGACCGTCGTTTTTCCGACGCCATTATCACCAAGAATCAGGAATTGGCTGGCGACTTCCTCGGTCGCCGCATTTCGCAGATCGATCGATAGGTCGCGGAAGCGTTTGAACTCGTGAAGAATTACCGACGCGATTTTCATTTTACGATGCCTTTGATCTGTGCTCGGGCGCGAAACGATCCGGCGCCGACTTTTCCCGTTATGGCGGCCATCCCCCGATCCGTCACGGGTTGATCGCGTTGGGACCGTAGAGCGGCAAATGGCGATAGTAGACTTCGAGGATCATAATCGCCAACGCCGTATTGTAGAGCCGGCCCCCTTCGGAAGAATTGCTGCCGTTGAAGTGCCAACTGCCCGAAGCGTGTCCTTCGTGCGATTGCGTGCGGACGAGATAATCGCGCATGCGGTAATTCCACTCTTGCCACTCGATGCCGCCCCACTGGTGTAGCACCTGCGTGGCGTAGTAATTGAAGTACATATTGTCGGGCGACGGCCTTTTTCGGCTGAGGAACTGGACGCCTTCCGCAATCCCTGGATGATCCAAAGACCAGCCGGTATATAGCCGGCAGAGCAGGCCGACAGCGGTCGTAGTGTCCGCGTTTTCTTTGGTCCGCGGCACGTAAGCGTATTGGGCGCCGTGATCGAATTGCACGCTGTCGAGAAATTGGGTGGCGCGATGAATGGCGTCTTGCGGCACGCGCAGATAAGCCATCTGCCCGCTCTTGAGCGCCATGATCTGCCAGCCGCTGACCGTGGTGTCGCCCGGCATGCCGGGCACGTAACGCCAGCCGCCGCCGTGCTTGTTTTGGGCGTTGACGATGAAGTCGATCGCCTGCTGGGCGTAGGGCTCCATCGCCTGCTCGCGCGTCATGGCGTAATCTTCGCAGACGGCGATCGCCGCCAGGCCGTGCGAGTACATGCCCTTGCCGCCCGGGTCCATGAAGCTGCCGCCGTGCTTGGTGACCTGCATCTGGCTGCACAGATAGTACAGACCCTTTTTCACCGTGTCTTGATACTCGCCTTCGCGTTGGGTTTGCCCATTGCCCAGAAAGGCCAACAGCGCCATCGCCGTGGCGGGAATCGGCGATCCGTAGCTGCCGGAATGATCGCACTTGCCTTGGCAAGGGCCGTGTTCGAGATCGAAATGCCAACTGCCGTCGGACATTTGGTGCGCCTGCAGCCAGCGCAACCCTCGCGCCACGGCGTCTTCGCTTAGCGGAGTCCCGCCCCCTTCAACGACCAGCCGAGCCCGCTCCGCCTTGCCGCGGCCGCCGAGCGAGCCCACGACGTCGGCGTCGAAAGCTGCAAACATGTCGCCGCCGCCGCCGGCCAGCAAATCTCCAAGATCGACGACGACCGCAGCCTCGGAGCCCGGCGTACTTCGCTCGGGACTGGCGCCTTGAGCCTTGATGGCCGCCGCCAACTCGGCCGCCGAATCGGCCAGGCTGTTGTCGGAGAGCGATTCCGATTGCAGCCGAACTTCGGCCTGCTGGTTGTCGAGAGACGTCGCCGGTTCGGGCTCGCCGGCATTGAGCGCCAGGAAGGACGGCAAGCCAGGCTTCTCGTCGCGCGATGCGGCATACAGGCCCAACAGGATAATCAGCGCGGCGTGAATCGCCAGGCTGGACAGACAACTCGATGCTTGCTTCCAGCGCCGCGAGATTCGCTCGGGCCAGCTCAGTTCGCCTTCGTCGTCATCGACATGCACGTCGACCGAAGGCCGCGCCCCCTTGAGCACGGGCCGCCGCATGGGCGGCGCTGCGCCGGCAAGATCGGTGCGCGCCGGCGGAGGCAGCGCCGTCAGCTTGGCCCGGATCTCTAAGACTGCTCGCTCCAGGCCGCCTTGCGATCCAGAACAGCTCGTTCCGGAACTGGGCGTCTCGCTCGTCTTGCCGCCGGCGGCCTTCGGTTCAGACGCCATCAGAGAGGATCCTGGCCCGCACGCTCTTGACTTTCGCCGAGTCAATCGGCCCGACACAAACGCTCGACCTCGCAAACCGCGTTCGTCTCGGGAACAGCCTATTAGTATAGGCTCCGCGAAACTCAGGGCGAGCGAGATTCGCGAGGCAAGCGCCTCAGTCGCAAATATAACAAACTTAGGCGGTTAGGATATTCCGGCGAACTGCTTTTAACGGGGCGAATCGGCGGTCCTGGTCAGTAGTGCGGCGGACGCTCCGCCTCGGGGTCGAAAGGTCTGGCTGGTTCGGCGATTCGTTCGGCGACCGCCGAGGCCAACTGCGCGAGCTTGGCCTGCATCGCGTCGAGGCGCTGGCCCTGTTCGATCAACACCTGGTTCAAATCGAGCACGGTTTGCTGCAAGTGCGTGAAGAGTTCTTCCAGCTTCGTCACGCGCTCGGCGATGGTTTCGGCTCGAACTCGATCGTCGGGTTCCATGAATCGCATCGCCCGGTGGACCGCCTCATTCAGCGAAGCGGCTAAGCTGGCGCGCCGAAAGCGGCGGGCGGCTCCGCCGTCGCGTCGACGGCCGGCGCCTCGGAGGACGATTGAACGCCACTGGCCCCGCGGCCGCTGGCCCGCCTCTTGGCTTTGTACATTGCTCGATCAGCTTCGTCCAGCATGGCTTCCGAGTTGACATAACCTTGGCTGCTGATGGCGACTCCGATGCTGGCCGAAATGCAAAATTGGCGCCCGGCGACCTCGATGGGCATCGCCAGTTGCGCTCGAATGCGCTCGGCCGCCAGGAAGGCGTCGTCCGGATCGTCGAGATCGTCGAGGAGCACCGTGAACTCGTCGCCCCCGCGCCGCGATGCCATGTCGCCCGGGCGGACGCCGGCTTGCAAACGCCGGGCGATTTCGGCCAACACGACGTCGCCCGCCAGATGGCCGTAGCCGTCGTTGATCTGCTTGAAGTTGTCGAGATCGATGAACAACAAGGCGAAATGGTAACCGGCGCAGCGGGCCGAGCGTTCCAGAGCGCGATTCAATCGCCGCGCGAACCAGCGGCGTCCGGCCAGTTGCGTCAACGGGTCGAGCAGCGCGTCGTAGCGCGCCAGGGCATCGAGTTGCGCGCGATCGGAAATATCGGACTGCACTCCGACCAGACTTTGGGCGCGGCCCTGCGCATCGCGCACCGCCACGGCTCGCACGGCCATCCAGCGATAGTCGCCGTCGCCGTGCAGCAAGCGATGTTCGTGCTCGAAATGATAAGCGGTCGAAGCGAAGAATGCTTCCAGGTCGCCGAGCAGCCTGGTGCGATCGTGCGGATGCATCAGAGCCAGCCACTCGTCGCGATGCACAAGCGGCGCGACATTGGCGCGGCCGACCATTTCGTGCCAGCGAGCCGAGGCGAAGAATACATGCGACGCAAGATCCCAATCCCAAACGCCTTCTCGAGTGCAAAGTGCAGCCAAAGCCAAGCGATCCAGAACGACAGGATTCATGGTTTGCCCTGAAGAGAAGCCGCCGTTCTCGGTCGAGACGCGCCGCCCTGCTTGGCCCTCGCAAGATGGGCTGTTTTTCGATCGCGTATTTTGCGTCGACGCGCGGGTTTAACCACCCAATGGTGGGATTTAACCCCAATACCGTTGAAATAGGCGCAAGTCACAGTCCTTGAGTACCTTGGGGTTTGGAAAAGAACCCACCAAGGCAGCAAGGAGGCTGTGACCGTGAGCGCACAAGGAATGTGTTTGTTGCCGGCCGATGAGGCGGGCCGGAT
>DATKRK010000060.1:0-14742 GCA_035532215.1 Pirellulales bacterium
CCGATCGTGGGGAGGGTCGTGTGTGCCACGCGAATTCCCAGGCGTAAACGCCTGGGCTAGATAAAAGTTTTCCGGGTTGAGTCATTGAACGAAAGCTGCCCCGTCGTGGCCGAACAAAAACAGGACAAACGATCTCTTTACAGAACCACGATTTTGCGCAGCGCAGGCTGAGCCTGGGCGAAGCCCCAGTCCGCTGGGGCATCGCTTCGCTCTGCCGCCAGCCGCCCCCGCGTGTCAACTCAGGCTTGGCGAGGCGCTAGCGAAATTCGTCGACGAGCGATTCTTCGAGCGGGGCGAGTTGGTCGATGGCGCCCGCCTGAGCGGCGGACTCGAAATCGGCCAGCGCGAGTTGGAGAGCCTCGGCCGTTTCGGCGCAGCGGTCGGCGACGTCGTTGACCTCCCAACGGTCGTCGGGCTTGGCGAACAGCTCGGCTCGCGGCGGCTGTGCGGCGTCGGCCGTCGGGGCCGGCAGACGCAAATACCAGGCGGGCGTGCGGATCGCCCGTTGGCCGTCGCCGCGGGCGAGGCAGGCCCGATCGCGCAGCGTTTCGCGCTCGCCGCGAACGAGCGGCAGCAGGCTTTGCCCGAATGCCGGCGGCGCCGGCCGAGCGATGCCCCACCAGTCGACGAGCGTGGCAAACAAGTCGGGCGGCTGCACCAGGGCCTGGCTGCGGTCCATGGCGCCGGTCGCATTGGGCAGCCGCAATAGCCAGGCGGCGTGGACCAGTTCGCCGTAGAGCGCCTCGTTCGCCGCACCGATGCGGCGGTGTTCGCCCAGCGGGAAGCCGCGCGTGGATGTCACCGCCAGCAGCGTTTCCGCCGCGTTCGGGCTGCCGCGAACGGCTTCCAGAAAACCGCCCAGGCTCGAATCCAACACCGACGCCTGCCCGGCGTAGGCCTGGCAAATGCCCAGCAATTCGTCGGGGTCGAAATCCGCGGGCAGCTCGCGGCTAGGAACGCTTGCGAAGTCGGGCGGCGCCGGCTCGTCTTCATCGGCGTACTGCCGGCGAAATTCGAGCGGAGCGTCCCAGACGGCGCCCAGCGACTGCGCGTGCAGCCATAAGCAAAACGGCTCGCGCGCCGAAGCCAGCCAATCGCTCGCCACCGCAAAGAAACCGGCCAGCCGCGTTTCGGCGGCGTCGGCCGCACAGCTCGCAGGCACGGCGCCGGCTTGTTCGGCTTCGTCCAGTCGAATCACTTCGCCGAATTGGCCGGCCAACGCGTGCCGGCTGATTTCGGGCTCGTCCGAAATGAGCGTCGTCGCGACGCCCGCTTGTCCGAGAAGTTCAGCCAGCGACGGGCCGGCGGAAGCCCGCGATCCGCGACGCTCGAGCACGTGGGAGCCGAGCCAGAACGAATCGTAGATTTCCGCCAGGTGCGGCGTATCGATCAAGGCCTGCTCGAAGAGGAAGCTTTCGGCGGCCAGGCGGTTGAACTCGGGCGTGGCGATCCAGGTGTTGCCGTAGCAACCGAGATAACGCGCGTGCAGACGATCGACCGCCAAGATGATTGCATTCATGCGGGGCGCATTCTACCAAGCCGCCGCCCGCCGGGTGGCTGGGTCTGAGCCTGGGCGAAGCCCCAGTTCGCTGGGGCATCGCTCCGCTCTGCCGCCAGCCACCCCCAAAGTCATCGGCGCTTGTCCATTCAGCATTGCAAGAGCGCCAGGCGAATCGTCTTGCTTCATCCTTCCGCCTTCAGCCAGCGGATCTTCGGACGGGTGGCTGGGTCTGAGCCTAGGCGAAGCCCCAGTTCTCTGGGGCATCGCTCCGCTCTGCCGCCAGCCACCCCCAAAGTCGTCGGCGCTTGTCCATTCAACGTTGCAAGAGCGCCAGGCGAATCGTCTTGCTTCATCCTTCCGCCTTCAGCCTGCCAGCGGATCTTCGGCTTTGCTTCTTGTCGGACCGCAATCGCTTGGTCTGCAAACGGCGCTCGATCGAGCCCCGCGTGGGCTTGGTGCGTTTGCGGCGCACGGGCGGGGCGGCCGCCTGGGCCAGCATCACGCGCAGTTTTTCCAGACAATCTTCGACGTTGCGCCCTTGATCGCGGTAGCGCTGGCTGCTGACGAGCAGATCGCCCTCGCTCGTCACGCGATTGCCGAATTTTTCCAAGAATCGCCCGCGCACCGCTTCGGGCAAGCTCGCGCTGGAGCGCAGCGGCCAGCGCAACAGGGCCTTGCTGTTGACCTTGTTCACGTTCTGGCCGCCCGGCCCCGAGCTGCGGGCGAACGTGAATTCGAACTCGGCCAGCGGAATTTGCAGGCGCGAATTGACCCTCAGCGAGCCCTGGGCGTCAGCAGCGTAGGTATCTGGGCGTGACATGATTATATTGTATCGCATGGGCGCGGGCGGTGGATGGGCAAACCGCCGCCGCGCGATCCTTCCTACTGCTTCTTCAAGTCTGCGTTGACAGCGAGGGGGGGCTGGCGGCAGAGCGAAGCGATACGAGAGCGATCCGGGGCTTCGCCTAGGCTCAGCGGCCAGCCACCCAACGGTCAGCCACCCAACGGTCAAAACGGCTTCGAAGAGGCGCTACCGTACTCCAAGAGCCGCGTTTTCCGCCGAGGTTCACGACGATGCGAGCAATTTTGACAGTGGGGTTATTATCGGTTCTCGTCTGCCAGGTAGTTGCTTGCCGGGCGGAAGAAACCGAGGCCCAAAAGGCCGCCCCGGCCAGGCCTGACGCAGCCGAAGCCGCGGCGAAGAAAACGGCGCCGGCCAACAAACCCGGCCCGTTGCCGGAAGACCTCGGCACGCGGAAGCAGGGCGACGATTGGCCGCAATTCCTTGGCCCGACGGCCGACAGCAAATCGGCCGAAACGGGCGCCCTCGCCGATTGGCCGCCCGCCGGGCCCAAACGCGTCTTTGTCAAAATGGTCGGTACGGGCTACGGCATGCCCTCGATCAGTCGCGGGCGGTTGTTTCAGTTCTCGCGCTACGGCGACAACAATCGCCTGACTTGCCTGCGCAGCGAGACGGGCCAAGAGCTGTGGAGGTTCGAATACGCGACCGATTACCAAGATCTCTATAATTACGACAACGGCCCGCGCTGTTCGCCGGTCGTCGACGACGACCGCGTCTACATCCTCGGCGCCGAGGGCATGCTCTACTGCCTGCGCGTCGCCGACGGCGAGCCGCTGTGGAAGATCGACACGGCCGCCGAATACGACGTGATCCAGAATTTCTTCGGCGTCGGCAGCACGCCGATCGTCGAAGGCGACTTGCTGATCGTGCAGATCGGCGGCAGCCCCGAGTCGAGCCAGCGGTTCGGGTCGCAGGAACTCGACCGGGTCAAACCGAACGGCGCCGCCGTAGTCGCCTTCGATAAATTCACCGGCAAGGAGCGCTATCGCCTGGGCGACGAACTGGCCAGCTACAGCGTGCCGGTCGCCGCGACGATCGGCGATCGCCGCTGGTGTTTCGTCTTCGCTCGCGGCGGGCTGCTGGCCTTCGAGCCGGCCAGCGGCAAGCTCGACTTTCACTATCCCTGGCGGGCCAAAGTCTTGGAAAGCGTCAACGCCAGCACGCCGGTGGTCGTCGGCCGCACGGTGTTCATCTCCGAAACCTACGGGCCCGGCAGTTCGCTCTTGCGCGTGAAGCCGGGCGAGTATGAAGTCGTGTGGGCCGACGGCGACCGCAAACGCGACAAGAGCATGCAAACGCACTGGAATACCTGCGTCCACCACGACGGCTATCTTTACGGCTCCAGCGGCCGGCACACCGAAAACGCCGAGCTGCGGTGCATCGAACTGTTGACCGGCAAGGTGATGTGGAGCCAGCCCGACTTGGGCCGCGCTTCGCTGCTCTACGTCGACGGGCATTTCGTCTGCCTGACCGAGCACGGCGTCGTGCTGTTGCTCAAGGCCACGCCGGAGAAGTTCGACATCGTCGCGCAGACCATCTTGCCGATCGAGAACGAAGCCGACGAGCTCTCGCAGTTCGACGGCACGAAGCCCCGGCTATTGCACTACCCGGCCTGGGCCGCCCCGATCCTTTCGCACGGTCTGCTTTACTTGCGCGGGAACAAACGCTTGGCGTGCCTGGAGTTGATTCCGGAAGGCAAGGAGTGAAGCGTAAGGGGGGCAGATTTTAGATTTTCGCGGGTGCCTGGGGCAGAGCGAAGCGATGCCCCAGAAAGCTCGGACGCTGGAATCGTCAATCGCGGCTTGGTATGAATAGGTAATTCACCGAGGGTTTTCCCGACGGGGTGGCAGTCTGGGGCGTATTTCCCAGCCGCTTCGCCAATTCGCTTGAGCCGAACACCATGCACCCGCGACGAGCGACTTTCGGCGAGCCGGGACATGCACATGCCCTGACGTTCAGTTGCTATAGGCGATTTCCCTTTCTTCGGGCGGAACGAACGTGCCTTTGGCTGGCGGAGGCGATGGAACAGGCGCGACAAAAGCTCGACTTCGACGTGTGGGCGTACGTTTTCATGCCCGAGCACGTGCATCTCATCGTGCATCCGCGGCGGCTTCAATACTCGATGGCCGATATCCGAAAGGCGATAAAGGAGCCCGTTGGGCGAAAGGCCGTGGCTTACCTTCGCTCGAGCGGCAGCCATTGGCTCGAAAAAATCGCTCGTCGCCGCGGGCGGCGCGTCGAGTATTGCTTTTGGATGTCAGGCGGCGGGTACGACCGCAACCTCGTCGAACCCTCTACTTTGCTGAAGACCATTGTATATATTCACCTCAATCCGGTTCGGCGCGGTTTGGTTCACTGCGCCGCCGACTGGAGATGGTCCAGCGCCGCTTGGTATCAAGGAGAGAAATCGAGCGTAGTGTGTCCGGACCCGATTCCCCCGGAATGGCTCGTCGCGTGAAAGGCTCCACGTCGGAGAAGCGTCGCGGTCGCTCGGTTCTGGGGCATCGCTGCGCTCTGCCCCAGGCACCCACCGGCGACTGGCGTGCCTGGAGTTGATTCCGGAAAGCAAGGAGTGACGGTGCGATTTTGGATTTTGGATTGAATCGAAAATCCAAAATCCAAAATCTAAAATCGCGCTCACTCCAGCTCTTCCAGCCAGAGCCGAATTTCGTTTTCGTACTCGCTGGCCAGATCGACTTTGACCAACTGGCGATGGAAACTGGCCGCGCCGTTTTCCTTGACCATGTCGGCGGCTTCGGCGCTGGGGAAGCGGCACATCGGATCGGGAGCGATCAGGCTGCGGATCAGGTTCATCAACAGTTCGTTGCAGACCACCTCGGTCGGCAGCCGCTCGGCCAGCCGCTGCACCAGCGTGCGCTTGGCTTCCATCAATTCGCGGAAGTTCAGTTGGCCGGGAAACGGCGGGGCGCCGGAGAGCATTTCGATCAGCACGTAGCCCAGGCTGCACAAGTCGCTGCGCGCCGACGTGCCGACGTTTTCCAACACTTCGGGCGCGGCATACGTGGGCGTGCAACTCCGCCGCACCGGGGCGTCGTCGACCTCGAAGGCCGAGCCGATGTCGATGATCTTGGCGTTGCCCGTCCGCTTGAGCATGATGTTCGAGGGCTTGATGTCGCCGTGGACGATGCCTTCGCGGTGCAGCGCGGCCAGCGCGGCGAGGCACTCGCGGAGCACGGCGATGGCGATGCCCGGCTTCAATCGCGGCTGAACGCGGCCGGCCGTGATGATCACGTTATTGATGTACTCCCAGCGGCGATTGCTGACCCGAGTGCGCACGTATTCCAAGGTGGAGTGCGTCATCAGCCGGCTGAGATCGTAGCCATCGACCCACTCCATCTCCATGATGCGGATCCGGTTGCGGTCGACGAAGTTGTGGACGTCGAGCAAGTTGTCTTGCTGGATTTGGGCCACGCGGGCCGCCACGTGAGCGATGCGTCCCATCGCCTCTTCGTAACTGTGCGTGTCCTCGTAAGGCGTAGGCGAAAAAATCTTCAGCGCCACCGGCAAGGTGAAGTTGTCGGTGCCGCGGCGCTGGCTCAGGTACACCACGCCTTGACCGCCGGCCCCGAGCAGCTTGCCCAAATGGTGGTGCTCGGTCCAACTCAGTCGCTGCTCGGCCACGAGCGTTTCGTAACGCTTCGTCAACTCCTCGGGCCGGCGCGCCGAGGGATGGCCGTTGTAGGTCAGCGTCTGCGAGCCTTCCAAAAAAGTCGTGGTCGCCATTCGGGCAATCTCCGCAACGTGAATCCGAGGTGCAAATCAATCCGAGGTGCAAATCGCTGAGCTTCGCGAGTTCAAGCCTTATCTTAGGCGCGAGCCGTCGTTTGCGTCCAGTGCGATCCCGCGTGCCAGACCGGAAATCCCAAACGCTTGTCGATCAGGTTCAACGGCGGCCGGCCCGAGAGCCAGCGGCGCAAGTTCTCGCAAAAGAAGTACGTCATATCGTCGATCCGGGTGGCGCTCTGCCCGCCGACGTGAGGCGTGATAATGACTTGCGGCAATTCCCAGAGCGGACTGTCGGGCGGCAGCGGTTCGACTTCGGTCACGTCCAAGCCCGCGCCGGCCAAATGCCCGCTGCGCAAGGCCTCGACCAGCGCGCTTTCGACCACCAGCGGCCCGCGCGCTACGTTGATCAAGATCGAGCCCGGTTGCATCGCGGCTAGCGCCGCCGCGTCGATCATGCCGCGCGTGGTCGCGGTCAACGGCGCCGCGAGAATCACGATCTTGGATTGGGACAGCAAATCGTGCAAACGCTCGGGCGGCCACAGCGCTTCGACGTATTCGGGCCGCTCGACCGGGAACATGTCGGTCGCCAGAATTCGCCCTTCGAACACGCGCAGCACTTCGGCCAACCGCCGCCCGTTGCCGCCGAAGCCGACGATGCCGATGGTCGCGCGGTGCAAGTCGCGAGTCGGGCGGCGGATGAATTCCTTCTTCTGCTGGGCGCGAAAGAACACCGGCAGGCTGCGCAGCAGGCCCGTCGCCAACGCCAGCGTGTGTTCGGCCACCTGGTCGGCCAGCACGCCCGAGGCGCTCGAAACCGTAATCTCGGACTCGACCACCGACGGCATCAGGCAGTGATCCATGCCCGCCGCCGACGATTGAATCCATTTCAGCCGCCCGCGCCGCACCACCTTTTCCCACGGAATTGGGTGAACCTTGGCGTGCCCGCAGTAAATGTCGGCCTCTAAAATCTCCTCGGCGATTCGTTCCTGGCCGGCGTCGACCAGTTCGGCGTCGGGAGCGACCGCCGCAATCCGTGCGAGGTGCTTGGCTTCAACCGGGTAACACAACACGATTCTCATGGACCGCTCCGCCTGCTGCATAGGCCACTCCAACGGGCGAGGGCGCCCGTCCCTCCATCGGTAGGATGCTTTGTCATTCTGATGATTCGTCGCAGGCTGACAAGGGGGCCAAGTCGCTACATGGAGGCACGGGCGCCCTCGCCCGTCAATTACGGAGGGACGGGCGCCCTCGCCCGTCAATCATTCAAGCACCGCGTCCTCGCCCAATCCTTGCGGAGCTCGGTCTTGACGGGCGGGGGCGCCCGTCCCTCCACAGGCCAGTTGACGGGCGGGGGCGCCCGTCCCTCCATCGGGCGGCGTTTGACGGGCGGGGGCGCCCGTGCCTCCATCGCGAACCTGCCGCCGGCTGCGCTTGTCGTGCCTGGGGGAAAATGCCGCCAAACCTTATAGTGGCTAGATGTTCGAACGCATCGAGAATTGGTGGCGCCGGCCGGCGGGCATTCGCGAGGTGCTCACACTTGCGCTGCCGCTGGTCGTGTCCACGCTGTCGTGGACCTTGATGATCTTTACCGACCGGGTGTTTCTGGTCCGGTATTCGCAAAACGCCGTGGCCGCGGCGCTGCCGGCGGGCATGCTGGCGTTCGTGGTGATTTGCTTTCCGCTGGGCGTCGCGACCTACGTCAACACGTTCGTGGCCCAATATCAAGGCGCGAAGCGGCCCGAGCGGATCGGCCCGGTCGTCTGGCAGGCGCTGTTCATTGGTTTCTTGTCGATTCCGCTGGCCATCGCCACCATTCCTTTCGCGCCGGCCCTGTTTCAGGCGGCGGGGCACGCGCCGGAAATCGCCGCCTTGGAAATCGACTACTACCAGGCGATTTGCTGGGGCCAGGGCGCGATCGTCGTCTCGGCGGCGTTGAGCGCGTTCTTCACCGGGCGCGGCGACGTGCGCACCGTGATGATCGTCGACAGTTTCGCCGCGCTCGTCAACGTCGTGCTCGATTACGCCTGGATCTTCGGCCATTGGGGCTTTCCGGAAATGGGCGCCGCCGGCGCAGCCTGGGCTACGACCGTCGCCACGCTGATCCGGGCCGCGATCTATCTGGCGCTTTGGTTCCGCCCGGAATACCGCCAGCCATTTCGAACCGTCGCCGGCTGCCGCTTCGACCGGCAATTATTCGGCCGGCTGTTGTGGTTCGGCTTTCCCAACGGCATGCAGTATCTGTTCGAGGTCGGCGCCTTCAGTGTGTATCTGCTGCTGGTCGGGCAATTGGGAGCGCAGGAACTGGCCGCCTCGAACCTGGCCTTCAACGTCAACAGCCTGGCGTTCATGCCGGTCTATGGCATCGGCATCGCCACTGGCACGCTCGTCGGGCAACACCTGGGCGAAAACCGCGCCGACCTGGCCGCGCGCGGCACGTGGTCGGCGTTCACCATCGCCGCGGGGCTGATGGCGCTGGTCGGCTCGCTCTACGTACTGGCGCCCGAGTGGCTGCTGGCGGCCTACGAGTCGGAAGTCGCCCGCGAAAGTTTCGCCGAGTTGCGCGAGCTGACGACCGTACTGTTGCGGTTCGTGGCCTTCTATTGCCTGTTCGACGCCATGAACGTGATTTTCTCGGCCGCCATCAAAGGCGCCGGCGATACGCGGTTCGTGCTCGTCACGACCTTGGCCGCATCGGCGTTGCCGGTCGTCATGACCTGGGTCGGCGTGAAGATCCTGGGCTACGGCCTGCTCTGGGCGTGGGTTTCGGTCACCGCTTGGGTGTGCTTGCTGGGCGTGATGTTTTTACTGCGGTTCGTGCAAGGCCGCTGGTGCACGATGCGCGTGATTGAACAAGCGGCCGAGACGTTGCTGGAATTACCTTCCATACAGAGATCGGTGGAGCACGTTCGACCCGCTTTGGAGAATTCCTTTCGCTCGTCGGAAGCAGAGGCGTGAATAAAAGTGCGCCCCTGAATTCGAGGCGTACAAATTACGGGTTCCTCTTCTCTGTTCACCCGGGTTCGCCGGACTCGCGCTGAATGGGCGGGAACGAGCGAGACGCCGTCCGGCCGTTCGGTAAGCGCAAATGAAACCGCGCGGGACAGAGAAGAGGAACCCGTAAGCGTCGAAGCGTGCCACGGAACGTCGCTCAATGCCGGATTATTCACAGCCCGGCTATTACTTGACAAAGCGCTCGATACCAACCCGAAGCGCCAGCGAGGTAAGTGCGTTGCTCCACCTCGCTTGCGCGTCGGGTTAGTGTGGGCTGATGAATAATCCGGGCTATGCCGTGGGCCATTCGAATCGTGGTCCTACCAAGTCGCCTGAAGGCCGGGTATCTTGGCGGCCAAGAAAGTAACGCGTTTCTGCCGCCCGAAGGATCCACCACGTGAGTCAAATCTCGAAAATCCACGCCCGCGAGGTGCTCGATAGCCGCGGCAATCCGACGGTCGAGGTCGAGGTGCATTGCACGTCGGGCGCGATGGGCAAGGCGATCGTCCCGGCGGGCGCCAGCACCGGCAAGGCCGAGGCCCACGAACTGCGCGACGGCGATCCAACGAGGTACGACGGCCGCGGCGTGCTCGAGGCGGTCGGCCACGTCAACGACGTGTTGGCGCCGGCTTTTGCGGGCGTCGATCCGGCCGAGCAGGCGCTCATCGACGAGCGACTCTGCGAACTCGACGGCACGCCGCTGAAAGCGCGGCTGGGCGCCAATGCCCTGCTGGGCGTGTCGCTGGCGGCGGCCCATGCCGCGGCGGCCGACCGGCGCGTGCCGCTCTATCGCCATCTGAATCAGCTTTGGCAAACCCTGCCGCCCCTGCCGCTGCAAACCGTCGACATGCCGGCGCCGCATACGGGCGAGCCGCACATGCCGCTGCCGATGACCAACATGATCTCGGGCGGTTTGCACGCGGGCGGCAATCTCGACTTCCAGGATTTCCTGATCATGCCGGTCGGCGCCCCGAGTTACGGCGTCGGCCTGGAATGGATCGTACGCGTGGCGCGGCGGCTGGGCGAACTATTGGCAAAGGCGGGCTACGAAGGGCGCCTGGTGGGCGACGAAGGCGGTTACGGTCCGCGGCTGGCGAGCAATCGCGAGGCCGCCGAGTTCGTGGTCCGCGCGATCGAAGCCGCCGGTCTGCAGCCGCAAGACGACGTGACGATCGCCCTCGACGTGGCCAGCACGCACTTCTTCGACGGCGCGCATTATCACCTGGCGGCGACCGGCGATGCGCGATTGTCGAGCGCGGAAATGATCGACCAGTTGGAAACGCTGGTGGATGAATTCCCGATCACGAGCATCGAAGACGGCCTGGCCGAAGACGACTGGGACGGCTGGCGCGAACTGACGCGCAGGCTTGGCCAGCGCGTCAAGCTCGTCGGCGACGACCTGTTCGCCACGAACCCCGCGCGCATCGAACGGGGCATCGCTTGCGGCGTCGCCAATAGCGTGCTGATCAAGGTCAATCAGATCGGCACGCTCAGCGAGACGCTGCGGGCGATGCAAATCGCCCAGGCGGCGGGCTACAGCCGCGTCGTTTCGGCCCGCAGCGGCGAGACCGAAGACTCGACCATCGCCGACCTGGCCGTCGGCGCCGCGGCGGATCTGATCAAGATCGGTTCGATTCAGCGCAGCGAGCGGCTGGCGAAGTACAACCGGCTGCTCGCGATTGAGGAAGAATTGCAGCTTACTGAAAAATAGCGGTCGGGGGAGTTTTAGCCACGGATTGAACACGGAAGAAACACGGATTAGAAAAAAGTCGGTGCGTTCGAACCCGTCATTCGTCCGGCCGAAGGTCGAGTTCCAAAAGCCTTTTATCCGTGTTCGATCCGTGTTCCATCCGTGGCTCTTTAGGTTCCGTGAGCGTGTTAAATTGGCGAACCTTTGCCAGAAAGGCGGATATTTCAAGATGCCCGGATTTTACGTCGATAAGAAAGATTGCTCGCACCACAATATCTTCCCAGGCGTGGATATTTTCACGACTTGCGGCGATTCGGTGATGCTGTCGCTGGTGGAATTCGAGCCGCACGCGGTGGTCGAGGAGCACAGCCACCCGCACGAGCAGATGGGGCTGATGCTGGAAGGCGAAGCCGAGTTCATGATTGGGGGCGAGTCGCGCAAGGTGGGGCCGGGCATGATCTGGCGGATTCCCGGCGGCGTGAAACATAAGGTCATCGCCGGCGACAAGCCGGTGAAGGCCTTGGATGTGTTTTATCCGATACGCGAGGACTACCGGTGAGGCTGATCGAAGGGGGATGGATGCTGGCCGCGGCGCTGGCTGCGGCGGCCTTGGGTTGCGAGAGCATGAATCCGCGGACGGTGCAAATCGACGCCGCATCGGGCCGCTATCATTCGGCGCAACTGACCTACGAATTGGATACCGGCCGGCTCAGCCAGCCCGTCCAAACGGCCCGCATCCAGGCGCAGCAAGTCTCCTATCAGCAACTGCCCAGCACGCCGCTGCCTGACCGTTCGCTCGCGCGGCTTTCCGTCAAATACCCGCATCCGCAGGGCAAAGCCGACTTTGCCCTGGCGGAAGTCGTGATCGTCTCGGACCATCCCAAAGTCAAATCCGCTACGAGCGCCGGCAAATCGGCGTTCGAGCGATTCGCGAGCAGCTTCGCGGAAGCGATGAACGATATTCTGCCGGGCATGACCTACGGCGATGGCGTGCGCGAAGCCTGGGCTCTGGATATACCCAAAGAACAATTGGACGACTTGGTGGGCCATCTGGCGAACAGCGGCTATTTTCAATACGGTCCGGCGCCGACGCCCGGCGTCGACGTGTTCACGCAGCTCAACGGCAGGACCATTAGTAAGCATTGGCGCCAGGTACCCGAACTGGACGCCTTCATCGAGCGCGTCCGCCACGAAGGCTCGTTGGTCTCCTACAACCGGCCGCAAACCAACGAAAGCGCGCCGGCCGACGCCGCGGGCGGCCGCAACGACAGCGTGGTCGCCTACCAACAGCAGCTCCAGCGCCAGCAGGCTCAAGCCGGCCCGCCGCCGCAACCCTATCCGATCGGCAACGTGCCGCCGCCGCGGCAATTCGGCCCGCCGCCGCAGCAAGGCCCCGACCCCAGGCTCGCCGGGCCCGGCCCTGTGCAGAACGGTTGGCGTCCGAACATGCCTGTTGCCGGCCCCTACGGAAATCCGCCGCAACCATACGGCAACGCGGCGCCGCCGCAGAACTTCGGCCCGCGCCCGCCCGTCGGCGGCGCGAACCCCTATCAAAATCCGGCGGTCGGGCCGGCCTATCCCCAGGCTTCGCAGCCAGGGCGGCCCAACGTCGATAATCCGCCTTCGTACTGGCGATAAATCGCCCTACATCTGCTTGCCCAGCGCCTCGGCCACCTTGCGGCACAACTGCATCGTCTGCCCGAACTGCTCGAAGTTGAGCGATTGGTAGCCGTCGCTCAGGGCGTTTTCCGGATCGGGGTGGACTTCCAGAATCAAGCCGTCGGCGCCGGCCGCGACGCTGGCGGCGGCCATCTGCGGGACGAGGTAGGTGTGGCCCGTGCCGTGGCTCGGATCGACGACGACCGGCAGGTGCGTCTTGGCGTGCAGGTAAGGCACCGAAGCCAGCGGCAGCGTGAACCGCGTGTGCGACTCGAAGGTGCGAATGCCGCGCTCGCAGAGCATCACGTTCGGATTGCCGGCGTCGAGAATGTATTCGGCGGCCAACAGCAGCTCTTCCATCGTGGCGCTGGGGCCGCGTTTCAATAGCACCGGCTGCTGGATCTTGCCGACGGCCTCCAGCAGGCGGTAGTTCTGCATGTTGCGAGCGCCGATTTGCAGCACGTCGGCGTAACGGGCCACCAGCTCGACGTCTTCGGTCGCCAGCACTTCGGTGACGACTGCCAGGCCGGTCGCATCGCGAGCGGCGGCCAGCAGCTTGAGCCCTCCTTCCTTGAGGCCCTGGAAGCTATAGGGACTGGTCCGCGGCTTGAAGGCGCCGCCGCGCAGGGCCGTGGCGCCGGCGGCCTTGACGGCTTCGGCGCAGGCCAGGATTTGCGGCTCGTTTTCCACCGAGCAGGGCCCGGCGATGACGCCGATCCGCCCGCCGCCGACTTTCAGACTGCCCGCCTCGATCACGGTGGGCTCGCTCTTGACCTCGCGGCTGGCGATTTTATAGGGCGCCAGGATCGGCATCACTTCGGCCACGCCGGCGCCGCTTTCCAACGATTCCTTCAGCCCGACGCGCTCGGCGCCGATAGCGGCGATCACCGTGCGCTCGACGCCGCGCAGCACGTGGGCTTTCAGGCCTAAACTTTCGACTCGCTCGACCATGTGGTCCACCTCCGCGGGGCTGGCGCCCGGTTTCATCACGACGATCACGGGAAAAACTCCTCTCAGCAGGCTGGTTTCGAAAAGGCTGTGTCCCAAAGGCCGTGCAACGGCAATAAAAAAAGCCCCGGCGACCGCTGAGGTCTCGGGGCTTGGCATTTGTCGCTGTGGTTGAGGTTACTGCTGCGAACCTCCTCCGGCCCCGCGACCCGACGGGGTAAAGCTAAACCAATAACCAAAGTAAAAGTCGCGGCTCGGAGTCATGGGGTTATTCTGCCCGGAGTGCGGCTCGGTTGCAAGCGAAAAGTTTCTGCCGTTACCCGATCAACTCGGCGAAGGCCTGCTTCGATTGGCGGAGCAATTCGCAATAATCGGCCGCCTCGATGTCTTCGCCCATCAACTCTACGTCGTAGAAGCCGTCGTAGCCGGCTTTGCGCAATGCGTCAACGATCTCCTTGAGCGGAATGGCGCCTTCGCCCAAGCGGCTGCGGTTTTGCTCGTGCTTAGGGGGGGCTTTGCAGTCGCCCAAGTGAACCACGGCGATCCGCCCGGCGACCTCATCCATCCGCTCGACGACTTGATGGTCTTGCCCAAGATGATAGGTGTCGAAGGCCAGCTTGAGCCAGGGACTGCCGACCATGTCCACCAAAGCCAGCGTATCGTCGAGACCGGTCAAAAAGGTCCATTCGGCGCCGCAGCCCAAGTGCATCGGCTCCAGGGCCAGCGTGACGTGCAATTCGCCGGCCAAGGGCGCCAACTCGGTCAAGGCTTCCTTGACCAGCCGCCGGGCGTGATTGTGGGTATGGCCGGCCCGGCCGCCGCTGTAGACCACCAGGCAGCCGGCCTGCATCTGGGCCGCCAGCCGCACGGCCTCTTCGGCGTCTTCGATGCTCTCTCGCAAGCTGCGGCCGTCGCTGCCGGTGAATCCGCCCGCCCACAGCAAGTTCGAAACCCGCAGGCCGCTGTCGGCGAGCAGTTCGATGCCCTTGTCTTCGCCGAAATCCGAAAGCTTTTGCCGCCAGACGCCGATCCCGCGAATGCCTGCCCGGAGGTACTGTTCGACGTCTTCCTCGAACGACCAGCGATAGGTCGTCATTTCGTTCATCGATAGCTGCGCCATCCGTGTTCGCTCCTCTTTCGCCGCCCGGGTCGACCGAGCCATGAACCGCCGCCGCCCGCGCAGGCGAGATAGTATGTGGAATCGGTGAGCCGCTGTAAAGCAACCCGATTGGGCGAACGAGGCGCCAGGCGCGTTCGCCACGGAGGGACGGGCGCCCTCGCCCGTCGTTTCGGCCCGGGCGCTATCGCCATGGAGGGACGGGCGCCCTCGCCCGTCGATCTTCG
>DATKRK010000061.1:0-4552 GCA_035532215.1 Pirellulales bacterium
GCTAGAACGGCCATGAGACTGATTACGACCACGCTGATCAGAGGATGTTGAAGATTGATGTCAGAACGCGGATCTTCGAGATCCTTGAAATGTCGCACCACATTGTCTATCTGAACATGATCCAGCACGACTTAATACTCCGTAGGTGAAGGACAAACCATACGGAGCAGTCATAGCAAACAAAGGTTCTCGGCGCAACCCGCCTACTCTACCAAAAGCCCCCAGAATGCGCGCTGGCCCTGGGTCGAACACGCCGCCGTCGGGCACGAACGCCGGATGCCACGACGAGGTGATGCCGAGCGAATCGTCGGCCTGTTCGTAAGGCCGGAACGTAAAGCCCTCGCGCGTGCCGCCGGGCAGCGTGATGTAGACGCGGCTGCCGTCCTGGAAGGCCGGGTAGCTGTCGAAGCTGTAGGGCGGGTTCGGCCCGATGTTGACCTTGAGCTTGACGTCGCGGTAGTCCAGCGACCAGCCGTAGCCGAAATCGCCCTGCACGCCCGCGTCGAGCGTGTCGTAGTTGCGGCCGATCGCGATCGGAATGCCGCTCACGGGGATCGAAAGATCGGTGAACGAGAGATGGAAATTGCCCAGCTTCAAATTGCCCGCCACTTCCACTTGCTCGTCGAGCGTGGCGGTATGCGCGCCCGTGTTTTCGGCGGTGAGGCGCAAGATGTACGAGCCGTTGCGGAGCATGGTGGGGTCGAACACGCCCAGCTTGCCGTTGGTCACGGAACTCGTGCCGCGGGCGATCTCGGTGAACGTGCTACTGCCGGCCGGGGCGATGGACAGAGCGTAATAGACCAGGTTCGCGTCGCTGGCCGTGCCGAGGATGTCGGTCGGAGCCTTGATCGTGTCGCCGCCGGCGGGCGAAGTGAGGGCCACGGTCGGGGCGCCGGTGACGGTCGGGTCGGTCACCAGCAGCGTGGTCGAATCGCTGCCGACGTTGCCCGACGGGTCGGTCGCGGAAGCCACGATGGTATACAGCCCCGCCGTCGTCTCGGTGATCTGCGCCTGGCCGTTGGCGTCGAGGGCCACGGCCGTGCCGTTGACCGTCACTTGCTGGCTGGCCACGCCCACGTCGTCGGTGGAGAGCAGCGTGAGCGTGAAGGGCTTGCCCATCACGGCCGGGTTGGGACTGAAGGTGACGTCCACTTTCGGCGCCGTCGTATCGGGTACGACCTGCAAGGTGTAGGGATCCGCACTGACGGACGTGCCCAGGGCGTCGGTCACCGTCAGCACGAGGTTCGGATAGCTGCCGACGTCCTTGGCGGTGGTTTGCCAGGTGATGCGGCCCTGCGAGTCGATATTCATGCCCGGCGGCGCGCCGGCCAGCGCATAGCTGACCGAATCGCCGTCGTTGTCGCCGGCATTCACGTCGTACTCGTAAAACTGCCCGGCCGTGATCGTGGTGATCGGCGAGGAGGCGATCGACGGGGCCGTATCGTTCTTGGGCGTGACCGTGAAATCGTACGTGGCGGTCGGATCGCCGGTTCCCTCGCTGACCTGCACCGAGACCTGTTGCGGGCCCGCTTGGCTCGGGTCGGTCGAATCGGGCGTCCAGGTGAGGACGCCGGTCGTGGCATTGAGCGACATGCCCGCGGGCCAACTGCCGACGAGCGTGAAGGTCGGCGTCAGTCCGCCGGCGGTGGCGGTGAAGGTGAACGAATACTGCTTGCCGTAGGCGGCGACGGCCGGCGGCGTGCCCGAGGTGATGACCGGGGCGGCCGGCGTAACCGAAGCGGGCGCCGAAACCACCAGCGTATAAGCTTGCTCCACGCCGCTGCCTTGGCTGTCGATGACGTCGATCTTCACTGCATACGCGCCCGTGGGGAAGTTGGCGTCCACGGGCCAGGTCACCACGCCGGTGTTGGCGTCGATTTGCATCTTGTGCGGATCCGACGGGGCCAGGCTGTCGGTGGGCGACTGGGCCAGTTTGTACGTGAGCGCGTCGCCCTCGGGGTCGGTCGCGCGGATGGCGTAGGTATAGGTTTGGCCTTGGGTGGCCGCGACGACCGGCTCGGAGCTGATCGACGGCGGCAGATCGGCGCCGCGCTTACGCCCCGCTCGCGGGCGTGAGTCGTAGAACGCCCGCTTGATGTAACGTGTCGGCGAGCCGCTCGATCGCGCCAACCTGCCTGGCGTCGCTGGCGGTGTAGTGTTCCACGTCCCTCATGACGATCAGCGTGCCGAACTCTCTCAGATCCTGCGTCTCGAACTCGGGCGGCAAGGTGGGCAACGGACCGTAACGGCGCGATAAATAGGTGACCCAGCCGAGCATATTGAGAGGAAGAGGTTCTGCCGGAAGAATTCCAACCAGCCCGCTCGGCGCACCAGACGTGAATGAATCCCAATCGGGATCCCAGCTCGAGACGATGGCCTCGATCATCGCCACGAGCCGCTCGGCGCGTAGTAGGCGTTCCGCGATGGCGCCCGACTCCGGCAGGTAGAGCAAACATGAATTCGTCGGTGCGCTACCCGGCAAGCCGGGGTACGCACCGCAATGTACACTGACCCTGACTCGTTGACCGCCTAGTGCGCCGCTCGGCACGACCGTGCTGAACCCAAGATTCTCGATCGCGGGACCGCCGCGCTCGCGGTTGCGGCCCTGGTCCAACTTTTCGCGTAGCGCTTCCCGGGTGGGCTTGAATTCAGTGTACGGCGAGATTGGGGTCGGGCCAGCCATCTCCCAACGATGAAAGACCTCATCACGAGCCGCCAGCCGCTTGAAGAGCGCCTCTGCGCGCCGCGCGCACTCGTCGAGTGACTCACGCCGATCGCCCCAGAAGGCCCGTATTAGATACGTCTCGATCATCTATCTCTGTTTCTGCACTCTAAGCTAGGGCGCAAGGGCCGTGTGAATGACCTCGACGTTATGCGCCAATATTCCTTCATCTGCAAACGTCGCTCTGATAGCGTCTGCAACATCCTTTTGCATGACGTGCCATTCGATGCGGCGTCCGCCCGCCGTGCCAATTTGCCGTTGTACTTCCCGCAACATTCCCGGCACTCCGCCCTTTTCGCTGTTTAGGAACCAAGGCAACCACTGCCCCGACTTATCGAGGAAATCGGCGTAATTCGCCTTGGCTTCGAGCAGTACGCCTGTTGCTTCGTTGATACCATCATATTTGACCGTGCCTATTTCATAGCGCCATCCGGGCGGCCTGTGGTTAATTTGCGATTGATATCTTATGCTGTCCGGAGGCCAACCCTCCTGGTTCTCACGCGGCAAGCGACTTAGTGTGCGCTGGCCCTGCCTACAACACTTCCTTCCCTCGGCCTTGCTGAATCAACGGCACATAACTCTCCAAAAACTCGTTGGTCGCCGGATCGGTCAGGTCAACCGTGGCGCGGCGTTCGGACGACAGATAGGCGGCCATCGTGAGCCGCACGATTTCCAGCCCGTACTCCCAGTCCAAAAGCGGCGGCCGGCCGTTGCGGAAGGCGTCGGCGGCGTCGAGGTTCTCGTCGACGTAGCCGTAGAGGTCGGCTTCGTTGGGCTGCACGACCAACAGCCCGCGGCTGGCCTGCGATTTTTCCAGCGCCAGTTCCGTGTCGGCCAGGCTGGCCGCGGCGGCGTCGCCGATGAAGACTTCGAGCGACGATCGCAGCGTGCTCATGTCGAAAGCGTAGCCCGGCCCGATGCCTTCCAGCGCCAGCCGCATGCCCAGCTTGTCGAACATCCAGGAGACGCTGAATTGGCTCTTCACGCGCTGGCCCGTTTCCGGGTTGCGATAGGTAACCATGCCGGTGGCGAAATCTTCGGCCGGCGTGCGGCCGTAGTCGATGCCGTGACGATCGAGCAATTCCTTCCGCCACCGCGGCAAGCCCCACTTCAAGAGCGACAGATCGGCCGAAACCGATTGCGGTTGGAGGAATCGCACCGGCTTGCCGGCCGGCGTCAGCGCATACCAGCCGACGGCCAGGCAGTGGCAACCCATGTCGCTCATCACGCCGCCGCCCTGCTGCACCGGGTCCCAGAACCACGCGTTGTGCGGGCCGGCGTGCTCTTCGCCCGAGCGCGTCAACAGCGGAGCGCCCATCGCTTCCATCACGCTAGCCAGTTGCATCCGCTGTGACGTGACGCACTTCATGAAGATCTGGTTCTCGAAGTACGCCGTCGGCAGCTTCGTCTCGCGCGCCAGGGCGATCATCTGCCGGGCCTCGGCCATGTTGCGGGCCAACGGCTTTTCGCAGATCAGCCCTTTCAGTTTGGCGCCGGCCTTCACGCCCGCGACGATTTCCTGCATTGTGGCGATCCGCGTGAAGTTCGGGCCGAAGATCGCCACGACGTCGACGTGCGGCAGCATTTCCGTGATGCTTGAAAAGATGCGCCCTTCGCCCAGGCCTCGTTCGCGGACATAGGCCGCCAGCTTTTCCGGCGGCCGCCGCGAGACGAGCCCTGCGACCTCGACGCCTCGCACCTGTTCGAGCGCCCGCAGTTGAAAGGCCGTGATGAATCCGCCGCCAATGATGCCGTATCGCAAGGGCTGCATGCTGGAACTCCTGAGAAAACAAAAACAGGATCAATCAAAATCAAATCGGTTCGGCGGCG
>DATKRK010000062.1:0-5875 GCA_035532215.1 Pirellulales bacterium
TCATCGAGCGGATGCTGACCGTCAGCGAGACGTGCCGCCTGCAAGGCCGCTCGATCTTCAGCTACCTGACAGCCGCTGTCGAAGCCCACTTCCGCGGTCAACCCGTCGCCTCGCTCCTCCCCGGCGCGTGAACGGTTACACACGACGGGCACGCCTATTCGTCGTCATCGAATGGCCCGTAAACTATAGGTTGGCCGTCCGCATTCGTCGCTTCCGTAACGACAAACGTAACGCGAACTTGGTATTTGCACGTTAAGGGAGTGCCGCGGCGCTCGGACGGGTTCGATGCCGTGGCTGTTCGCTGCTCAAGCTCGTCGTGCTCCCAAATTGGATATTCATGATCTTCTTTTAAGTTGGTGACATTCACATCGGAGCGCCATTGTGTTGTCAAACCATTATCACCTTCTGACTGCCAGCTCGGAATCGCTGTGAAATTCAATCCGGTAGAATTATCAGTATTACCAAAGCTTAGCTCCCATCGGACGTTTCCTTTGTAGGACTCAGTCGTTACGCCTGGGTCGATTCGAGTGATCCGAAAAACCCCCGACGCCGCGTGCATGTCGTCACTTGGATTCACAACCGCCCTTCCTGAAAGGCGTGGAATGCGCTTGCCACGCGCGTCGCGAACGATTGCCGTGATGACCGCTGCTTTTCCGGGCGGGGTTCGGAATGTGAACCCAACGGACGCAACTCCCATGGCCCGGAATATCTGCTGGCTCGCACTGTCGGGATTGTCGGCGCGAACAAATGAGTGGCCCGATTCTACGCTTGGCGCGGTTGGCGCGACGACGTCGTGCGGGGGCTGCGCTAGAGTCCAAGTTGCGGCGCCAATGCTGAAGGCAATAATTACTAGGGCAACGCGATTGCGCGATTGAAAGTTATGCATGCTATTCTCCTTTTATTGGAAAACGAAACTCCCCACAACGCACTGTGTCGGCTCAATGCGGTCACGTCGGCCGAAGGAAAATTGTAGCGATTCCATGAACTGGGTGCAAACCCTGGCCGGTACGGCGCGAATCGCTAGTGGAGCGCCATCGCGATCGACGAGCACCGTGTATTTCGTGCCTTTTTGCGGTGATCGACGGGGCTGGGGCCGGTCGATTCGCCGCCGCCGAAGGCCCGCACCTGCGTCGTATCCACGATCGCCGTTTCCAAATGCAGTTCTTTCTCGCGATTCAACATGGTCAAAAGCAGATGGTGCAGTTGATCCCAAATGCCAGCTTTTTCCCAAGCTTGCAATCGGGTGCGCGCCGTTTCGCCACAGCAGCCCATCTCCTGCGGCACATCTTTCCAGCGACAACCAGTCACCAACACGAACCAAACCACCTTCAATACGATATGATACATCTTCGGCGGGTGGTGAAAAGGGTGAAAAGGTGTCAGGAACCAATAATCAAATCGGTTCCTGACACCCTTTTCATCTGACACCCTTTTCATCGTCGCCCGTCGGCCGGGCTGCGGACACCGCGTCCGCCCCGGTTCGAAACGTGCGTGCCGCCGTCCGCACGCGCTGCCGAGCGAAATCAGGCTCTTCAGGAGAATCCGTGGGAGATTTAGTCCGCTGAGACGATGGATGCGTGCGTTTTTCAAGGCATTTCCGGGCAATGAATAGGGTTACGATTCGGGGATCAGCTTTGGCGTGCTCGCAGGCAAACATTCAATGCCCGGCGATGCCTTGAAAAACGCACGGTGACTGTGCTCAAAAACGAAAACCCGCCCACAGGTTTCCGCGAGGAGCCAATAATCATAGTCAGCCGACGCGCGTTCCCAGCCGCCTTCTGCGGCGTCGAAGAGAAGCTCAATAAGTCGGCTCCTCAGCGGAATCCGTGGGTGGTTCCGGCTGCAGAGCAAATGCAGACATGCGTTTTTTCGGGCATTTCCGGGCAAAAAAATGCACGCTGCAATCCGCGGACGAGATCATTCGCGATAGAATCCTCGTCGGCGCGGCGCTCACCGGATTCAGGCTCCTCTCCCTCTGGGAGAGGTCGGGTGAGGGCTGGCGTCGGTTGCAGTTCGCCCTCACCCCGGCCCTCTCCCAAAGGGAGAGGGAGTTTTGTTTCAGGCTCTGCGGGCGAGCAAGCAAGGCAACGGGATAACCACGCTCCGCACGCGGGCGAATGACTCGCCTTGCCCTCACTCCGCCGCGGTGGGCCAGGGCCTTTTTCGCTCGACAGCGGCCCATTTATTTGCCCGGCCGTGCCTCGAAAACGCAACCGTGGCCCCGCTAATCAGCGTCGAAACCATCCACGGATACTTGCCTCTGACGTTGTTCGATCCGCAATTTTCGTTGGCGGCTGATGGACATGGCGTGCGGCCTTTCTTCGTTCCGCGGCCGGCAACGTTAACCGCAAAGCGGCTTGCCCCGTGAGACGAGCCGCAACAGCCCGAATCGCTTGTGATGGCGAGCAAGCCGCCGCGGCGATAACCTCGGCTTGCCCGGCGGCCCAAGGCGAACGCGAAGTCGTTCGACGGCTGGCGCATCCGCCTCGAGCGCAGCTCGCCGAACCCACGCGTTCGGCGGCCGGAGAGCCGCATTTACGAGCGAAGAATCATGATTTATACGCCTCGCGAAATGATAAACCGCCGCGCCGCAAGGAAAGGGCCAAAACCGCGGCCCGCACGCCGAAACGCCGGTCGCGATCGTTTATCGATATGCGTCGAAACGGGCGTAAAACGGGCGCCGATCAGGCATGAAACGCCTAGTTTTGGCGCCGCTGCCGCCGGCCCCGCGCGGCGCAAAACCCTTGTTTTCTCGGAGGATTTCGCGATGCGGCGCCGCTTCGCAAGTGCGCAGCGCGCGGCGATATAAATAAATCGGCCGAAATATAAATCACCGCGGCTGCGAGCAACGCTCACGACCGAGGCGGAAAGCGGCAAGGTATCCGGCGCCTTCGGTAACATCGTGCGGCGCCGCGGCGCGGTAAACGACGCATCTTAAGGCGCGAACCAGCGTCCGCCCCAGGAGGCGTACAGGTCGTGCAGAAACGCGCGCCATGCTTCGGCGGTGCGAGTGGCGGGATAGGGCTGCGGCGCCACGGGCGCCGGCGCCTCCCAGAGGATTTCGAACTGACCGTCCGATCGAATTCGCCCGATTCGCGGCGTCTTGTAACAGTGCTGCGTATCGGGGTCGAGGCGGACCTCGCCGCCAGGGCCGGGGAAACGCAGGGTGAGCATGGCCCGGCGGATTTTTTTCGGTTCCAGGCTTTGGGCTTCCTCGACGGCTTGCGCCCAGAGCTTCACGCCGTCGTAGGCCGCCGCCATCGCGTCGGTCGTCGGGCGCTGCGGATACGTTTCGTGGAATTTGTCGACGAACGTCGTGTTTGCCAGCGTGTCGATCGCTTGGAAGTACGTGCAGGCGGCGTAATCGCCTTCGATATCGGCGAGGTTGAGGCTCCGCAGTTCCTGCTCGCCGACGCTGAAGGAGATCATGGGCGTCTCGTGCGGCTTCACGCCCGCCGCCCGCAATTCGCGGAACAAAGGCGTGTTCGAATCGCCGTTGACCGTGTTCAGGATCATGTCGGGTTTCGCCGCCACGATGTTCTGGACCACGCTTTGCACTTCCAGGCTTCCCATCGGGAGATAGACCTCGCCCGCCGCTTCGGCGCCGAGGCGGCCGAGATCGTCCTTGATCACCGCATTGGCCGTGCGCGGAAAGACGTAATCGGAACCGACCAGGAAGAACCGTCGCTTGCCCAGCGTCTTCACGGCCCAGGCGATGGCCGGCAGAATCTGCTGATTCGGGGCGGCGCCCATGTAGATGATGTTAGGCGAGGTTTCGCAGCCTTCGTACTGCACCGGGTAGACGAGCAGGTGGTCGCGCCGCTCGAAGACCGGTTTGACGGTCTTGCGGGCCGACGAGGTCCAGCAACCGAACACCGTGCAAACCCGCTCCTCGGCGATCAACCGTTCGGCCTCGCGCGCAAAAGTCGCCGGATGAGAACGGCCGTCGGCGACTACGGCTTTGACCGGCCGGCCGAGTACGCCTCCGGCGGCATTGATTTCCTCGATGGCGAACAGCGTCGCATCGACGACCACGGTTTCGCTGTTGGCCATCGTGCCGGTCAGCGAGTGAAGCACGCCGACTTTGATCGGTTCGCCATCGGGGGCGGCAAGTAACGGGCAGGCCGACTCCGGCCGCGCGGCATCGCGGCGGAGTCGCGACCCGACGATCGCCATTCCGCCGCCGGCGGCGCCGACCAGGAACATGGCAGCCGCCGCCGCGAGCAGCTTGCGCCGCGAACGTTCGGTCGCTCGGCCGCCGTTCTGGCTGGGCAGCGCGATTTGGCTCGTTCGCGAGAGGGGCGCCGCCACCGCCTCCAGGTCGGTCTGCATCTCGCCGACCGATTGATAACGATCGAAAGGCGACTTGGCCATCGCCCGGGCGATGATGCCGGCGCAGGCAGCGGGCACGGCGGGCGAGACCTGCCGCGGGTCGAGGATCGGGCCGTGGCAATGATTGTACATGACGTGCGGCACGCTATCGCAATCGTCGTAAGGGTCTCTGCCCGTGAGCAAGGCGTAATAGGTCGCGCCCAGGGAGTAAATGTCGCTGCGAGCGTCGACCGGCCGGGCCTGGCATTGTTCGGGGCTCATGAAAAACGGCGTGCCGACGACCAACCCGGCTTGCGTGAGTTGCGGCGACGCGCCCGAGGCGGCGGCCTTGGCCAGGCCGAAGTCGCCGACCTTGATCGAGCTTTCGGGCGTGCGCAGGAAGTTCGCCGGTTTGATGTCGCGATGAATCAGACCCGCCGCGTGCGCGGCCGCGATACCCTTGCAGGCGTCGATCATGGCCAGCGTCGCTTCGAGGGGCGAGCAGCCGCCGCGCGTCGCCTGCCACTCTTTCAGGCTTCCGCCCGACACGTATTCCATGACCAGGAAGTGGCGCGCCCCCTCCTGGCAGATTTCATAGAGCGAAACCACGTGGGGATGATTGAGCTTGCCGGCGACCTTGGCTTCCGCCAAAAAGCGGCCCAGCGCCAGCTCGTCGGCGGCGAGATGATCGGCCAGGATCTTGATCGCCACGTCTCGCTCGATCAGCGGATCGCGCGCCAACAGCACGACGCCCATCCCGCCTCGACCCAGCACGCCCGTAACCAGGTACCTGCCCAGCGTCGAGCCGGGCCACGTCGAGTTGACTCCAACGCCACCAGAGTGCGGCCCCGCCGCAATTGGGTCGGGCGGAGGCGTGTGCGGGCCGGGAGCCAAAGTGTCTGCTAACGGCGCAGGCGCGCTTGCGGCCTCATCTTCGTCGATCACGGCTGGCTGTCGATCGTTCATGCGCGCGAAGACCGCTGCGAGTTCCCTGAGTCGGAGAAGCGAAGCCCGCGATACCATCGACTGCCCCGGATTCCCGCCGCCGAGGGACGCCGCTCGTGCTTGAAGCATAGCTTCCAGAGCCTCCGGCCTGCCGTTTGCAGAGATTTTTTCAACGGATTCGGCTCTGACGGCGCTTGTTATTCCGTGGGGCGGCCTTCCTCACCCGCCGGCCATTGACGGCCTGGAAGGCCGCCCCACATACCGTCCAAGCGTCTCGTTCGCGCCCGCGTTCGGTATAGCACGGTCCGGTGTTAGGCTATTGCACGGCGTCGGGCGAAGCGTCGGAAAAACCCGCACAACTCGACTCGTTTGGAGGCCGCTCAAGCTCGGGGGCCGCTTGACCGTGGCAAGGGTCCGCCAGTATGGTAAGCGGTTCCGCACGAGAATTTACGCGGCTCAGTTCGAATTGCCCCCAGACGCCAGGGAGATATAACAGATGCTCACCGTCGGACAGAAATTCCCGGAATACAAGACGATGGCTTGCTTCGGCAACGCCAAGGAAGACCTCAAGGAAATCACCAACGCGTACCACGCCGGCAAGTGGGCCGTGTATATCTTT